>PDRW01000024.1 GCA_002746935.1 Rhodobacterales bacterium | reverse complement strand
CGGCGAGGCGAAGAAAATGTCGCTGTTTGACGCGCGGGTGCGGTTTACCAACCTGTTCGGCTTCTTCTCGGTTTTTGCCACCGGCATTGCGCAGATCACTGTGGGTTTTGTCGCGGTTCAGCGCTTCGGGCTGGACAAGGAAGCAGCCACCCAACTGGCCGCGTTGGCCCTGTTCGCGGTGGGCGTGGCGCTGATCCCGGCGCAGCTGGTCATTGGGCACTTGGGCTGGAAGCCGGATCAGCTTGTGAGCCGCGGGGCACTGATCGCTGCGACCGGGGCGCTCTGGGCCGCGTTTGCGCCGGAGCAATGGCAGTTGATCGCCTCTTACGGGCTGGCGGGTTTCGGCGCGGGCTGGATGTTCGCCGGGCTGACGGCGCGCGCCTCGGTGGCGGTGAGCCACGAAGAGCAGGGCCAGGCGGCGGGCGCGATTTCCGCCGCGCAGGGGCTGGGCGGCATGACCGGGCCACTGATCGGCGCGGCGCTGTTCGATCTCTGGCCCGTGGCGCCAATGGTGCTGGCGGGCACGGCCTTCGGGCTGGTCGGGCTGGGGGCGCTGCTGGTGCCGGTGGTGCGCCATGGCGAAAGCTGAGAGATCCGGCGGGCGTTGCGGCCGCGGGGCTGGACAGGGGCTGGACGGGGCAAGGCGTTTGGCGCAAATCTGAATCGCAGGTCTGGCGCGGCACACCCGCAACACGACGCCGTTGCGCTGCTGTTTCCGGGTCGCAGGTGGGCCCGTCGCAGGTGGCCCGGTTGAAGGAGGTATGTATTGTGATTCCCGTCCGGGGTTTTGAAGGCAAACGCGTGGCGGTGCTCGGGCTCGGCCGGTCCGGCCTTGCGGTTGCACGGGCGCTGGAGGCGGGCGGCGCCGAGGCGCTGTGCTGGGACGACAGCCCCGAAGCCCGTGCCCGGGCCGGGGCGCAGGGCCTCACCCTGCATGACCTCTCCCGCCGCGAGGCTTTCGACGGGCTGGCCGCACTCGTGACCTCGCCCGGCATCCCCCATCTCTACCCCGAACCCAACCGGCATCTGGCGCGCGCCTGCGCCGAGGGCGTGCCGGTCGACAATGACATCGGGCTGTTCTTCCGCTCCTTCGCCACGCCGGAATGGGACGAGTTCGAGACCCTGCCCAAGGTCATCGCCGTCACCGGCTCCAACGGCAAATCCACCACCGCGGCGCTGATCCACCACCTGCTCACCCATGCGGGGCGCCCGGCGCAGCTTGCGGGCAATATCGGCCGCGGGGTGTTCGACATCGAGCCCGCCCGTGACGGCGAGGTGGTGGTGCTGGAACTGTCGAGCTACCAGACCGATCTGGCCCGCGCGCTCACCCCCGACATCGCGGTGTTCACCAATTTCTCCTCCGACCATCTCGACCGCCACGGCGGCCGCGGCGGCTATTTCGCCGCCAAGCGGCGGCTCTTCGCCGAAGGCGGGCCCGACCGGGCGGTGGTGGGGGTGGACGAGCCCGAGGGGCTCTATCTCGCCGGCCAGCTCGCCGAAGCCCCGGGCGACGACCGGGTGATCCGGGTGTCGGTCACGCAGAAGCTCACCGGCCCGGGCTGGCAGGTTTTCGCCCGCAAGGGCTTCCTGTCCGAGACCCGCAAGGGCCGGCAGATCGCCTCGATCGACCTGCGCGGCGTGCCCGGGCTTCCGGGGCGCCACAACCACCAGAACGCCTGCGCGGCCTATGCGGCGCTGCGCGCCCTCGGCCTCGCGCCGCGGCTGATCGAGGCGGGGCTTGAGGGGTTCGCCGGGCTGCCGCACCGCTCGCAGATGCTCGGCGAGGTGAACGGGGTGCGGTTCGTCAACGATTCCAAGGCCACCAATGCCGACAGCGCCGCGGCGGCCTTGCGGGCCTTCGACCGGGTGCGCTGGATCGCCGGCGGGCTCGGCAAGGAGGGCGGCATCGCCGGGCTTGCCCCCTGGCTCTCTCATGTGGCCAAGGCCTATCTCATCGGCCATTCCGCCCGCGATTTCGCGCTCCAGCTTGGCGACACGCCGCACGAGATCTGCGGCGACATGGCCACCGCCGTGGCCCGCGCGGCGGCCGAGGCCGAGCCCGGCGACACCGTTCTGCTGGCGCCCGCGGCGGCGAGTTTCGACCAATACCCCGATTTCGAGGCCCGCGGCGAGGATTTCACCCGTGAGGTGCTTGAAATCCTTCAGCCGTAAAGCGCGCGTTTACCTCTGACACCTATGCTGACAACGTTTCGGTGCAGGCATGGCGGGCCTGCATTGGCCGAGCCTACCAAGGCTCCAAGCATGGGAGTATATGTAATGCAGGATATTGCGGCCGTTCCCCGGTCCGGCGAGCCAGTAGCGGGTATCGCGGAGATGTGGGGGAGTGACGACCGCTCGAAGCAAAGGGCCGGAGGGTCTGGCGCGGAAGAGAGGACACCGATGAAAAAACGCACCCATGAGGTTCCCGAAAGCATTGCCCGCGCGGCTGACACCACCTGGGGCAAGTACAAGGCCCGGCTGGCCCATGCCAGGGCGCCGCATGCCGAAGAGCACGGTATTGCCCGCCGCCGCACCGACCCGGACGCGTTCAAGACGCCCGAGCAGAAGATGATCGAAAAGATCAAGCTCAGAATGTCGCAATACCCTGAGTGGTACGAGACCGATCCTGCCAGGGTTGCCGGAACGGTGTCGGCGGAGCTCGAACGCATCGGCGAGGTGCTCGACCGCTGCCTGGCCGAATCCGATGACCCGGTCGAGGTCTGGCAGATCCCGCTGTCGGTGTTCAACTGGCTGGTGGAAACCGCCCGCGGCGAGACCTTCGTGCATGGGGCGCTGAAGGCGTGGTCCAATGCCGAGCATTTCAATGCGTCCTACGGGGCGTCTCTGGGCAACGCCCAGCGCACGAAGCTGCGCGAACCCTTCATGGAAATCGCGCCGATGCTGCTGCGGGTGGTGCTCGAAGAGCTGCTCGAAACCGGTCTGGTCATCACCTTCGCCGAAAAATTCGTCGGCCCCGAGCTCAAGTTTCTGGTGATGCGGGTGCAAAGCCCGGTCGCGTAATAGGCGGGATGCGCCGCGCCAATGCGGCCCCGCTCCCCCCGGGGGCGCATCTGTCCGGCGCGCATCTGTCCGGGGGCGCATGGGCCGGGGCGCACGGGCCGGGGGCATCTTTCCCCCGGGGCCGTTTGTCCGGAGGCGTCTGGCCACCCCGCCCTGCACTGCCGGGCGGCGCTTTGGGGTTGGCCTCTCACGGCGACGGCGTTAGGGCAAGGGACCAAATCCGCAGCCTCAGGCGATCCCCGAAAGGCGGTGAGGGTCTGGCAGGATCGCACCCATGGTCCGGCGGGGCCGTATCCGGGCGGCGGGTTTGCACCGAAACGCAAGTCCGGGGGAGAGGTGACCAGCGACGGAACATCGCAAGCCGTGACGCGCAGGGAAGGCCACAGGTCCGTCCGAAGGGACCGGCCCGGCTGGCCCGACTGGCCTGGCCGACGAAGGGACCGGCCCGCCCGGCCCGGCTGGCCAGGCGGACGATGGGACCGGCCCGCCCGGCCCGACTGGCCTGGCCGACGAAGGGATCGGCCCGGCTGGCCCGACTGGCTTGGCGGACGAAGGGATCGGTCCGGCTGGCCGCGACCAGTTGCCTTTCGCCCCGGGCCACCCACGGTGCGGCGAGGGCGTTCCGATGCGGCCTGAACCGACGCGGCCTGAACCGATGCAGGTTGAACCGAGACCGGGCGGCCAGACGCCGCGTCCGCGTCTTGACGCCGGGCTGCGCCGCTTTGCGCGCCTGGTGCTGCGGCTGGTGTTTCGCGAGGTCGACCTCATCGACCCCGGGCATATGCCTGCCAGCGGCCCGGTGCTGCTGATCGCGAATCATTCCAACTCGATCATCGACGGCGCGGTGCTGCTGGCGCATCTGCCGCGGATCCCGCGTTTTCTCGCCGCCAGTACGGTGTGGGATTACAAGCCGGTCGCCCCGTTCATGGACATGAGCGGTTCGGTGAAAGTGTTCCGCAGGCAGGACGGACGCGCGCATGAGGGATCGCTCGAAGACAGTTTCGCCGAGGCTGCCCGGCTGCTCGCCGATGGCGGGGTGCTGGCGGTCTTTCCCGAGGGGCGCACCCATGACGGGCTCGAGCTTCTGCCGTTCAGGACCGGCACCGCGCGGATCGCGGCATTTGCCGAAGAGCGCCATGGGCCGCTCGATCTCGCCATCGTGCCGCTCGGGGTGGATTACGAGACCAAAACCCGTTTGCGCGGCCGTGTGGCCTTCAGCTTCGGCCCCCCCGTCCGGCTGGCCGGCCCCGATGGAGACAAGCACTTGCGCGCGGCCACCGGGCGGCTTCAGGCGGCGCTTGCCGCCGTGGCGCCCGGGTTTGACAGCGAGGAAGAGCGGCATGTGCTCACGCTTGGGGGCGAGATCCTGGCGGTCTCCGGGGACGTTCCGGGGCCGGGCAGGGGCCGGGCAGGGGCGCCGGGATATGGCGCGATCGTGGCCGCGCGGCGGGGGCTTCAGGCCGCGCTGGCGGCGGACGGCGACGGCCCGGCGCGCGAAGAGCTGCGCGCTTCGCTCACGGCTTATGCCAGGGCGCTCGACCAGGCGGGCTTGACCGATTCCGATGTCATCTCGCCGCCGGGCCGTGCCCGGCTCGCCGCCGATACCGCCCTGCTCCTGCCTGGTCTGCCGGTGCTGCTGGTCGCCCTGGTCTTCAACGGCCCGCAAATGTGGCTGCTCAGGCGCATTGCGCGCGCCCGGCCGCGCGACCGGCAGATGACCTGGATGGCCTTCGGCGGCCTGGTTCTGTTGCCCGCGACCTGGGGGCTCTGGGCGCTGGCGCTCGGGGTTGCCTCCGGCGCAGGCTGGGGGGCTGGCTGGGGCTGGTCCGGGGGAGGGCTGGCGGCCGCGGCGGCGCTTCTGGCCGCGCCGCTTTCGGTCTGGCTGGCGTTGCCCGTATCCGGCCGCGCCCGCCGGCTCGCCGCAGGCCTTGCCGCTTGGCGCCGGCTCGGGCGCGATGCGGCGCTGGGCCGCCGGCTCCTGACGCGCCGCACCCGGGCGTGCGAGGCTCTGGCGGCGGTGATGGATTGCCCGGCTGAAATATCTGCCTGAAATACTCTTCTGGAGCCTTGCCGGCCGGCCTCGTTTCAGGGACTGACGTTGTGCAACAGCCCCTGATAGCGTTTGGCGAAATACCTGATACAAAGAGCATCACTTAACGCGCCCAAATCTCTGATTTCAGGCAGCGTTAAGCGATTCAGGTTTTTAGCATGACGCTTGAGTGGCTCAAGGATCAGACGCTGCCCATGACCCCTTCCCTCGGCATTGCCCTCAAGCTCGGCGCGGTCACCGCCTTTTTTGCGATGCAGGTGCTGATCAAGACCACCGGCGGGCGGGTGCCGCCGGGGGAGGTGGTGTTCTTCCGGTCGCTGTTTGCCTTTCCGGTGATCCTGGGCTGGCTGGCCTTGCGCGGTGAACTGGCCATCGGCTGGCGGACGGCCCGCCCGATGAGCCATGTCTGGCGCGGGGTGGTGGGCACCTCGGCGATGGGCCTGGGTTTTGCCGCGCTGCAACGCCTGCCGCTGCCGGAGGTGACCGCACTCTCCTATGCCGCGCCGATCCTCACGGTGGTGTTTGCGGCGGTGTTTCTCGGAGAACAGGTGCACGCGGTGCGGATCTCTGCCGTGATCCTCGGCATGACCGGGGTAACGATCGTGCTGGCACCGCAACTCACGGCACTGTCCGGCGGCGCGGCGGGAACGGCGGCGGCGCTGGGGGCGGTGCTGGCGCTGATGAGCGCGGGTTTCGCGGCGCTGGCGCAGATCATCCTGCGGCGGATGGCGGCCACCGAGCGGGCCGCGACGGTGGTGTTCTATTTCACCCTGTCCTCGACGCTGTTCAGCCTGTTCACCATCCCCTTCGGCTGGGTACGCCCCGCGCTGCCGGATGCCGCGCTGCTGATCGGCGCGGGGCTGCTGGGCGGTGTGGCGCAGGGGCTGTTGACCTCGGCCTACCGCTTCGCGCCCGCCTCGGTGGTGGCGCCGTTCGACTATGTGTCGATGCTGTTCGCCATTGCGGTCGGCTATGCGGTATTCGGCGAGGTGCCGACCGGCCAGACCCTGACCGGCGCGGCGCTGGTGGTGGTGGCGGGCATTCTGATCATCTGGCGCGAGGCGCGTGCTGGTGGCGCGGGCCGGGCAAGGCGACGTCGGGACAGGGGGTGAGGGGCGGGCCGCCCCGGGTGGGGTGAGGGGCGGGCCGCCCCGGGTGTGGCAAGGGTTTTCCGCCCGGGCCGTGCGTCGCTCCGGTGCGAAGGGCCGGGCAGGGCCCGTCGAGCATGTGCCGACCCGCTCCGGTGCGGGCGGCGGGGCAGGGCCCGTCGAGCATGTGCCAACCCGCCCGGTCCCCTCCGCCCCCTTGCAAGCCTGCAACGGCGCGTGGCCTTGTTGCACCCGTCGCGACCGTGGTGCCAATCAGAACTGGCGCCGGCTCGCCTGATCCGATATGGCTTGTGGATAACCCGGGGGCACACCCGGAGTATCGAGGCACAACGGGCAGACCCGGGCAGGTTCCATGACCGAAATGGTATATGGCGCGGCATCGCGGCAGGACGGAGACCCGATCCTGCCCAGATGGTGGCGCACGATCGACAAATGGTCGGTTTCGGCCGTTCTTTTGTTGTTCGGGATCGGGCTGCTGCTCGGCCTCGCCTCCAGCCCGCCGCTGGCCGAACGCAACGGGGTGGCGCCGTTTCACTATGTGGGGCGCCAGCTGCTGTTCGGCGGCATCGCTTTCGTGGCGATGTTTCTCACCACGATGATGCGCCCCGCGCTGGTGCGCCGTCTCGGGGTGATCGGTTTTGTCGCCGCCTTTGCCGCGCTGGCGCTGCTGCCGCTGTTCGGCACCGATTTCGGCAAGGGCGCGGTGCGCTGGTATTCGCTGGGCTTCGCTTCGCTGCAGCCCTCGGAATTTCTCAAGCCGGTCTATGTCATCACCATCGCCTGGCTGATGGCCGCGAGTTTCCAGATCGGCGCGCCGCCGGGCCGGGCGATTTCGCTGGTGGTGACCATGGTGGTCGTGGGCTTTCTGGCGATGCAGCCCGACTTCGGCCAGTCGGTGCTGGTGCTGTTCGGCTGGGGGGTGATGTATTTCGTGGCCGGGGCCTCCTACATCCTGATCGTCGCGGCGGCGGGCGCGGTGGTGCTGGGGGGCGTGGTTGCCTATCAGCATTCGGAACATTTCGCCCGCCGGATCGACGGCTTCTTCAGCCCCGACCTCGACCCGCGCACCCAGCTCGGCTACGCCACCGACGCAATCCGCGAGGGCGGATTTTTCGGTGTCGGGGTCGGCGAGGGGGTGGTGAAATGGTCGCTGCCCGATGCGCATACCGATTTCATCATCGCGGTGGCGGCGGAAGAATACGGGCTGCTGCTGGTGCTGCTGATCATCGGGCTTTATGCGCTGGTGGTGGTGCGCAGCTTCTACCGGCTGATCCACGAACGCGACCCGTTCATCCGGCTCGCGGGCACCGGGCTTGCGGGCATGTTCGGGGTGCAGGCGCTGATCAACCTCGGGGTGGCGGTGCGGCTGCTGCCCGCAAAGGGCATGACCCTGCCCTTCGTGAGCTATGGCGGCTCGTCGCTGGTGGCCACGGGACTTGCGGTGGGGATGCTGCTGGCCTTTACCCGGACGCGGCCGCAGGGGCGGATCGACGACATTTTCGCCCAGGGGCGGGTGCGATGAAACCGCTTCTGGTGATCGCCGCCGGCGGCACCGGCGGGCATATGTTTCCCGCGCAGGCGCTGGCCGAGGAGATGCTGGCGCGCGGCTGGCGGGTGCGGCTGTCGACCGACGCGCGGGGCGCGCGCTATGCCGGCGGCTTTCCGAAGGCGGTGGAGATCGCCCGCGCCGCCTCGGCCACCTTCGCCCGTGGCGGGGCGCTGGCAAAGCTCGCGGTGCCGTTGCGCATCGCCGGCGGGGTGCTGGCGACGCTCGCGCGGTTTGTCTCCGACCGGCCGGCGGTGGTGGTGGGCTTCGGCGGCTATCCGTCGATCCCGGCGCTTACCGCCGCCTGGCTGCTGCGGCGGCCGCGGATGATCCACGAACAGAACGGCGTGCTCGGCCGGGTCAACCGGCTGTTTGCGGCCCGGGTCGACCGGCTCGCCTGCGGCACCTGGCCCACGCGCCCGATGCCCGCCGGGGCCGAGCCGGTCCATACCGGCAACCCGGTGCGCGGCGCGGTGGCGGCCATGGCGGGTGCGCCATATCAGCCGCCGGGCGACGAGATCCGGCTGCTGGTGATCGGCGGCAGCCAGGGGGCTCATGCGCTCTCCGCCCTCGTGCCGGAGGCGATCGCCGCGCTCCCCGAAACGCTCCGGGCCAGGCTCCGGGTGAGCCAGCAGGCGCGGGCGGAAGACCTCGACGCGGTCAAGGCCGCTTACGCAGCCCTGGGGCTGGTGGCGGAGGTCGAGACCTTTTTCACCGACATCCCCGAGCGGATGGCGGCGGCGCAGCTGGTGATCAGCCGGTCGGGCGCCTCTTCGGTGGCGGATATTTCGGTGATCGGGCGACCGTCGATCCTGATCCCCTTCCCCCATGCCACCGAAGACCACCAGACCGCCAACGCCCGCATGTTGAGCGAGGCCGGCGCCGCCAGCCTGCTCCCCGAAGCCGGGCTGTCCGCCGAAACGCTTGCGGCCGAAATCGCCCGCATCCTCGGCGATCCGGCCAGTGCCGCCGCCATGGCCGCCGCCGCGCTCGGCTGCGGCAAACCGGAGGCCACCGAAGCGCTGGCCGCGCTGGTCGAAGGGCTCGCGAACAGGAAAGGGCATACCCCATGAATGCAGCCGCCACCAAACTGCCCACCGAAATGGGGCCGGTCCACTTTGTCGGGATCGGCGGGATCGGCATGTCGGGCATCGCCGAAGTGCTGCTCAACCACGGCTATGATGTGCAGGGCTCCGATCTGAAGACCAGCCCGATCACCGCCCGCCTCGCCGGGCTGGGTGCGCGGATCTTCGAGGGCCAGAGGGCCGAAAATCTCGACGGCGCGGCGGTGGTTGTGATTTCCTCTGCCATCAAGCCCGGCAATCCCGAGCTTGACGCCGCCCGCGCCCGTGGCCTGCCGGTGGTGCGCCGCGCCGAGATGCTGGCCGAACTCATGCGGCTGAAATCCAACGTCGCCATCGCCGGCACCCACGGCAAGACCACCACCACCACCCTGGTGGCGGAACTGCTGGTCAAGGGCGGGATCGACCCCACCGTGGTCAATGGCGGCATCATCCACGCCTATGGCTCCAACGCCCGCATGGGGCAGGGCGAATGGATGGTGGTCGAGGCCGACGAGAGCGACGGCACCTTCAACCGCCTGCCCGCGACCATCGCGGTGGTGACCAATATCGACCCCGAGCACATGGACCACTGGGGCACGCTCGAGGCTTTGCGCGAAGGGTTTCACGATTTCGTCTCCGGCATCCCGTTCTACGGCCTCGCGGTCTGCTGCACCGATCACCCGGAAGTGCAGGCGCTGGTGGGCCGGATCACCGACCGCCGGGTGGTGACCTATGGGTTCAACGCGCAGGCCGATGTGCGCGCGGTCGGGCTCGGCTACAAGGCCGGGGTGGCGCATTTCGACATCGAACTCCACACCGAGGGCAGCCGGATCGTCGGCTGCACCCTGCCGATGCCGGGCGACCACAATGTGTCGAACGCGCTGGCGGCGGTGGCGGTGGCGCGCGAACTGGGCATGAAACGCGACGAGATCCGCGCCGCGCTGGCGGGTTTCGAAGGCGTCAACCGCCGCTTCACCCGGGTGGGAGACTGGCAGGGGGTGCCGATCATCGACGATTACGGCCACCACCCGGTGGAGATCGCCGCGGTGCTGAAAGCCGCGCGTCAGGCGGTGGGCGAGGACGGCGGCCGGGTGATCGCGATCCACCAGCCGCACCGCTACACGAGGCTGCATTCGCTGTTCGAGGAGTTTTGCGCCTGTTTCAATGACGCGGATGTGGTGGGCATCGCCGAGGTGTTCCCCGCCGGCGAAGCGCCGATCGAAGGCGCCTCGCGCGACGATCTGGTGGCCGGGCTGGTCGCCCACGGCCACCGCCACGCCCGCGCGGTCGCTTCGGAAGAGGCGCTGGTGGAGCTGGTGCGGGAAGAGGCGAAACCCGGTGATATCGTCGTCTGCCTCGGCGCGGGCACGATCAGCGCCTGGGCCCGCGGGCTGGAAGCGCGGCTGCGGGCGGCGCAGGGGTAGCGCGGGGCCTTTTCGGTGGAAATTGTGCAGCATTCGCCTATGGTTGGCCCATGATGTGGGCAGAAGATATCCGTGACGAGGACAGCCTGAAGGCGTGGCTGGAAACGCAGCCGCGCAAAGTGTCGGTCCTGATCGCCAGCCGCGCCGCGCTGCGGGTGATGCCTGTCTGGGCCGAGTATTGTTTGTTTGGGCGTAGGAAAGAACGTGATTTGACGCCGGTGCCCGTGTTGCGGGCCAATCTCATTGCAGCGGTTGCGGCACTGTCACCAACCGATGATATGAAGGCCGCCTCCGCCTCCGCCTCCACCTCCGCCTCCGCCTCCGTCAGCGCCGCCTCCGCCTTCGACTCCGCCTCCGCCGCCGCCCGCGCCGCCGTCGCCTCCGCCACCGACGCTTCCGCCGCCGCCCGCGCCGCCGTCGCCAACGCCACCGCCGCCGCCTTCCACCCCGCCGTCTTCGCCGCCTTCACCGGCGCCGCCGCCGGCGCCGCCGCCCACGCCGCCGTCAACGCCGTTTGGAGCGCGGTCAAGTCGGATGCATTGGCCATCGAAGCCGGGGAAGACGTGACCACCGCGCTTCTCTGGCCGGAGGACAGCGCGAAGGCAAACCCGCTGGCAGACCTCTGGCACAAGGTGGCCACCCAGGGCTTCACCCCCGACAGCCCCTACGACTTCTGGCGCCGCTGGTATGAAAGCCTGCTCGACCCCGCCCGCCATCCGCCCATGCCTCATGACATGCTCTACGACATCGCCCTGATCGACCCCAAGATCTGGCAGGGCGCCCCGGAGGATCTGGCGCGGGAAATCGCCGGGATCGAAGCGCGGTATCGGGGGGCAGGAAGGGCCGCTGTCGATCATGGCCAGTCTTCGACGGCGCTTGTGCCGGAAACGCTTGAGGACATGCTCGAACGAAACGCCAAGGTGGTGCTTGCGCAGCTTCAGGTGCTCCGTCTGCTTGTCGAGGAAGAATTGTCGCGGTTCCGTGCCACCAATGGCGGCAGCGAAGAAGGCAGCCGCTGGCGGGAAAGGCGCATCGCCATTCTGGAAGACATCGCAAAGAGCATTCAACGGATCGGGGAGGCGTTGGCCCAGGACAGCACCGCACCCGGCACCGCTTTGGTTGCAATCTCGGAGGAGTTGCCCGCAATTGCCGACAAGGCCGAAGAGTTGGCGGATAATCCGGAAGATGTACCAATCAGCGCGGCTATGCGCCACATGGCGGCTGTCGTAAAACATTTGACGGATTCCAAGGTTCCAGGGTCAATTGCTACCGGATTGGCTGCTGTCGACTATGGCGTGAAAAAGGTGCGTGAGATGTATTCGAAGCGGTCCAAGTGAGCTTGCCATTGATTTGCGAAACGCCGGTAGAATAACCCCATGCCCACCCTCCTGATCCTCTCCTGCCTCTGGGTCGTCGCCGCCACGGCGGTCGCGTTCTTGCCGATACGGGTGCAGATCGTGCCGGGGGTCGCACTGCTCCTCGCGGCGCCGGTGCTGCTTTATTTCCTCGCGCGGGACTACGGGTTCCTTGTGCTTGCCCTTGCCCTTGCGGCGGTGCTTTCCATGTTCCGCCGGCCGTTGCTCTACCCGATCCGCCGCCGGTTGCGGCGCCGGGCGGAGGCGCGGCGATGACGCTTTCTCTCATCCTCGCCTGTCTCTGGCTGGTGCTGGCCAATGTGATCGCGATGTTTCCGTCGAAACGCGGCCATTGGCCGGAAGCCTGGGGGCTGATCGCGGTCGGGCTGCCGCTGCTGGGGTTTGTCGCTTACGAGAACGGGGCGCTGGTGGCGCTGGTGGTTGCGGTGGGGGCGGCGTCGGTGTTGCGCTGGCCGGTGATCTATCTGGCCCGCTGGCTGCGGGGGCTGATCCGGCGCTGAGGGGCGGCCCTTGGCAGCGGCGGGGCGGGGCGCTATGACGCGCCCATGCGTTTCGATCTCCCCCCGGTGCGCGGCACCCTGACCGAGAACCACCCGCTCGACAGCCTCACCTGGCTCCGCGTCGGCGGCCCGGCGGACTGGCTGTTTCTGCCCGCGGACGAAGACGACCTTGCGGGCTTTCTGAGCGCGCTGCCCGGGGAGGTACCGGTGTTTCCGCTGGGGCTCGGGTCCAACCTGATCGTGCGCGATGGCGGCATCGAGGGCGTGGTGATCCGGCTCGGGCGGGGGTTCAACGCGATCTCGGTCGAGGGCAGCCGGGTGACCGCCGGGGCGGCGGCGCTGGATGCGCATGTGGCGCGCAAGGCCGCCGCCGCGGGGCTCGACCTCACCTTCCTGCGCACCATTCCCGGCGCCATCGGTGGCGCGGTGCGGATGAATGCGGGCTGTTACGGGACTTACGTGGCCGACCGGTTCGTCAGCGCGCGGGCGCTGGACCGGCGCGGGCGGCGGCTCACGCTCACCCGGGACGATCTCGGCTTCGGCTACCGGCATTCGGATCTGGCGCCGGATACGATCATCGTCGAGGCCACCTTTGAAGCTCCGGCGGGCGACCCGCAAGAGCTGGAGGCGAAGATGGCGGCGCAGCTTGCCAAACGCGATGCCACCCAGCCGGTGAAGGACCGCACCGCGGGCTCGACCTTCCGCAATCCGGCCGGCCACAGCTCCACCGGGGCGGAGGGCGAAAGCCATGACCTCAAGGCCTGGAAGCTGATCGACGACGCCGGCCTGCGCGGCGCGGCGCTGGGCGGGGCGCAGATGAACCCGAAACATCCGAACTTTCTCACCAACACCGGGGGGGCCAGCGCTGAGGACTTGGAGACACTCGGCGAGAATGTTCGAAAAAGGGTATTCCAATACAGCGGCGTGACGCTACAATGGGAAATCAGACGCGTCGGCAAACCCCGCGCCGACAAGCCTCTGGCCAGCCAGGGGAGAGTGCGGGGCGAACCGTCGGAAAACTGAAGCATCCGGGCAAACCGGGGCGGTAACAACGAGCAGATAACCGGCTACAGGTCGCAATATCGCAAGGCCAGAAGGGGCGGAGATCCCGGGGCAATGACCCCATGGCCCAGCGGCAAGGCCGGGAAAGAGGCAGACAGTGGGCACGTCGGGCAGACGGTCCCTCCATGTCGCGGTGCTGATGGGTGGCCTTTCCGCCGAGCGGGAGGTGTCGCTGTCGTCAGGGCGTGAATGCGCCGCCGCGCTGAGGGGCGAAGGATACCAGGTCACCGAGGTCGATGCCGGCCGCGACCTTTGCGCGCAGCTTCAGGCGCTCGCGCCCGATGTGGCGTTCAACGCGCTGCACGGGCGCTGGGGCGAGGATGGCTGCGTTCAGGGGCTGCTGGAATGGCTCGGGCTGCGCTATACCCATTCGGGCGTGCTGGCCTCGGCTCTGGCGATGGACAAGCAACGCGCCAAGGCGGCCTATGCCGCCGCCGGTCTGCCGGTTGCGCCTTCGGGCCTGTGGCCGGCCCGCGAGATCCGCCGCCGCCATGTGATGGACCCGCCCTATGTGGTGAAACCCTTCAACGAAGGCTCCTCGATCGGCATTTTCCTCGTCGGTGAGGCCGCGAACAGCCCGCCCGCGCTGCCTGAAGACAGCCCCGACGTGCTGATGGTGGAGGCCTATGTGCCGGGCCGCGAGCTCACCACCACGGTGATCGGCGACAGGGCGCTCGGGGTCACCGAGATCCTCGCCGAGGGCTGGTACGACTACCACGCGAAATACGCGGCCGGCGGGTCGCGCCATGAGATGCCTGCCCAAATCCCGGCGGAAATCGAACTCCATTGTCTGGACTACGCGCTCCGGGCCCATGAGGTGCTGGGCTGCCGGGGCGTGAGCCGGACCGATTTCCGCTGGGACGAGGCGCGGGGGCTCGAGGGGCTGTGCCTGCTCGAGACCAATACCCAGCCGGGGATGACCCCGACCTCGCTCGCCCCCGAACAGGCGCTGGCGCAGGGCATGAGCTTCGGCCAGCTCTGCGCCTGGATGGTGGAGGATGCCTCGTGCCATCGCTGAGACTCTCCCCCGCCGAGATTGCGGTGCATCGCGGCCCCTCCCCCCGGCCGCGCGACCCGGCGCCGTCGCGGCTGGTCTACAGGCTTCACCGTCTCTGGCTCACCCCCGGCTTCCGTCCGGCGGCGCGCTACGGGCTTCCGGCGGTGCTGCTGCTGGCGGTTGCCGGCGGGTTTCTGGCCAATCCCGACAACCGCGCCGCGATCGTCCGGCAGGTGACCGAGACCCGCCGCTCGATCGAGACCCGACCGGAATTCATGGTCCGGGCAACAACGGTCGACGGCGCCTCGCCGGCGCTGGCGGAGACGGTGCGCGAACTGCTGCCACGGGCCTTTCCGGTCTCGTCCTTCGACCTCGACCTTGAGGCGATTCAGGCGCGCATTGCCGGGCTCGACGTGGTGGAGAGCGCGCGGATCGTGATCCGCCCGGGCGGGATCATGCAGGTGAGCATCACCGAGCGCGAACCGGTGCTGGTGTGGCGGCGCGCCGAAGCGGTGGAACTGGTGGACCGTTCCGGGCACCGGGTGGCGACGCTTGCCAACCGCGCGGCGCGCGCCGATCTGCCGCTGATCGCCGGGTGGAACGCCAATCGCGCCGTGGAAGAGGCGCTGGCGATCTACCGCGAGGCCGGGCCGCTGGCGGCGCATATCCGCGGGCTGGTGCGCGTCGGCGAACGCCGCTGGAACATCGTGCTTGACGACGGCCCGGTGATCCTGCTGCCCGAAGACGACCCGCTGCCGGCGCTGGTGCAGGTGCTGGCGCTCGACGAGACCGAAGACCTTCTGGCCCGTGCCGTGACCCATGTGGACATGCGCGACCCCCGCCGCCCGACGCTCCGATTTGTCCGCAACGCCACGCCCGGGTCCGGCCCGGTCCGTGAAACCCGAAAGTAGCCAGTGATGACCGATCTTTATCAACAGCAAAGAGCCATGCGCGCCATGCGCCGCGCCGCGATGCAACGGGGTGTGATCGCCATTCTCGACATCGGCACGTCGAAGATCGGCTGCCTGGTGCTGCGCTTCGACGGGCCGGGGCATTTGCCCGAGGGCGTCGGGTCGCTCGCCGGGCAGTCGGCCTTCCGGGTGATCGGGGCGGCGACCACGCGCTCGCGCGGGGTCAGCTTCGGCGAGATCGACGCCATGGCCGAGACCGAACGCGCCATCCGCACCGCGGTGCAGCAGGCGCAGATGAGGGCGAAGGCCCGGGTGGACCATGTGATTGCCACGTTTTCGGGGGCGCGTCCGCGCTCTTACGGGCTGGCGGGGTCGGTGGACCTGATCGGGCCGACGGTCACCGAAGACGATATCGCCCGCGTGCTCGCCGCCTGCGATCTGCCCGACATCGGCGACGGCCGCGAGGTGCTGCATGCCCAGCCGGTCAACTTCGCGCTCGACCACCGCACCGGGCTTTCGGACCCGCGCGGCCAGGCGGGCAACCGGCTGTCGGTGGACATGCATGTGCTGACGGTCGATGCCGATGTGGTGCGCAACGCGCTTTACTGCATCCGCCGCTGCGACCTTGAAGTGGCGGGGCTGGCAAGCTCGGCCTATGCGTCGGGCATTTCGGCGCTGGTGGAAGACGAGCAGGAGCTGGGCGCGGCCTGCATCGACATGGGCGGCGGCTCGACCGGGCTGTCGATCTTCATCAAGAAACACATGATCTACGCCGACAGCGTGCGCCTTGGCGGCGATCATGTGACCAGCGACATTTCCAAGGGCCTGCAAGTGCCCTGGGCGACCGCCGAACGGATCAAGAGCTTTTATGGCGGCGTGGTCGCCACCGGGGTGGACGACCGCGACCGCATCCAGATCGGCGGCGAGAGCGGCGACTGGGAAAAGGACCGGCGCACCGTGAGCCGCTCGGAGCTGATCGGCATCATGCGCCCGCGGGTCGAGGAAATACTCGAAGATGCGCGGATGCGGCTCGATGCGGCGGGGTTCGAGCATCTGCCATCGCAGCAGATCGTGCTCACCGGCGGGGCCAGCCAGATCCCCGGTCTCGACGGGCTGGCGCCGAAGATTCTCGGCCAGCGGGTGCGGCTTGGCCGCCCGCTGAGGGTGCAGGGCCTGCCGCCGGACGCGACCGGCGCGGGCTTTGCCTCCGCCGTGGGGCTTTGCCTGTTTGCCGCTCATCCGCAGGACGAATGGTGGGATTTCGAAATCCCCGCCGACACTTACGCAGGCCGCTCGCTCCGCTGGGCGATGAAGTGGTTCAAGGACAACTGGTGAGGCGCGCCACAAGCGCCCGCCCGAGGCAATCGACAGTTTCAGCAGAAGGGATACACCCCATGACCGATCTCACCCCCGCCGCCTATGACGCGCTGGCCCATGCCGTCTGGGGCGGACTGGCCGATGCCGGTATCGCCTTCGAGCACCGGTTCGAACTTGCCGAGGTGATCCTCGACGAGATGGTCGGCGTGTTTGCCGAAGAGGGCATCGAGCTTGCGGGCGCCCGGCGCGCCATCAGGTTTGCCTTCGACGAAACCCGCCGCACGCCGGTTTCGGCTGCCTGAAAGCGGCGCTAGCGGGCCGCCGGCGCGGCCAGCCCCGGTGCCGGCCGGTGTGACGCAGCCGCGGCACGCCAGATCTGGTGCGTACCACGACAAATTGGGTCGCCTTCGGCGGCTCTCCCCCATATGTTCGGCCAACATGCGCCGAGGGCCTTGCCGAATCCCGGCCTTGCTGCCAAATATCCTGTATTGGCAGGCGGGATTCCCCCGGATTTGGGGGGTGTGTCACGATTAGCGAGTGACGCACACCTCAAAGGCCGCTAGATTCGGTCCAGGTTCGACCTGTCCGGAGAGGCGGGCGAGCGTCAGGTGCAATATCGCGCAGGTGTAATCAAAGGACAGGCGGAAAGACGATGACTCTCAATCTCACGATGCCCGGGCCCCAGGACGATCTGAAGCCCCGTATCACGGTGTTCGGCGTCGGCGGTGCGGGCGGCAACGCGGTCAACAACATGATCGAAAAGGCGCTGGAGGGCGTCGATTTCGTGGTGGCCAACACCGATGCCCAGGCGCTTCAGCAATCGAAGGCCGAGAACCGCATCCAGATGGGGGTGAAGGTCACCGAAGGGCTGGGGGCCGGGGCGCGCGCCTCGGTCGGCGCGGCGGCGGCCGAAGAGAGCATCGACCAGATCGTCGACCAGCTTGCCGGGGCGCATATGTGCTTCATCACCGCCGGCATGGGCGGCGGCACCGGCACCGGCGCGGCGCCGATCATCGCCCAGGCCGCCCGCGAGCTCGGGGTGCTGACCGTGGGCGTGGTCACCAAGCCGTTCCAGTTCGAAGGCGCCAAGCGGATGCGTCAGGCGGAGGAAGGCGTCGAAGCGCTGCAGAAGATGGTCGACACGCTGATCATCATCCCCAACCAGAACCTGTTCCGTCTTGCCAACGAGAAGACCACCTTCACCGAAGCCTTCGCGCTGGCTGACGATGTGCTCTATCAGGGCGTCAAGGGGGTGACCGATCTGATGGTCCGCCCGGGGCTGATCAACCTCGACTTCGCCGACGTGCGCGCGGTGATGGACGAGATGGGCAAGGCGATGATGGGCACCGGCGAGGCCGAGGGCGAAGACCGCGCGGTGCAGGCGGCCGAAAAGGCGATCGCCAACCCGCTGCTCGACGAGATTTCGCTGAAAGGCGCCAAGGGCGTGCTGATCAACATCACCGGCGGCCAC
The DNA here is from genome assembly GCA_002746935.1 of Rhodobacterales bacterium. Classification (GTDB taxonomy): domain Bacteria; phylum Pseudomonadota; class Alphaproteobacteria; order Rhodobacterales; family Rhodobacteraceae; genus Sinisalibacter. The sequence continues at coordinate 78,506 of PDRW01000024.1, read as the reverse complement.
GATCTCACCCTGTTCGAACTCGACGAGGCGGCCAACCGGATCCGCGAAGAGGTGGACCCGGATGCCAACATCATCGTCGGTTCCACCCTCGATACCGGGGTGGAAGGCTTGATGCGGGTGTCGGTCGTTGCCACGGGCATCGACGCGTCGGTCGCGGTCAAGGACGTGCCGGTGCCGCACCGCCGCATATCGGAGCCGCTCCAGGCGCCCGAAGAGGTCGAGCACAAGCTCGAAGCCGAAGCGCCTGCCGCCATTGCCGCCGCCGCCGCGATCGAGACCGGCATGTCCCGTCAACCGCAGGCCCAGCCCGCGCCGGACCCGGCGCCGGCGCCGGTTCAGCCCGCGGTCGAAGCGCCGCAGGAGGCGGCTGATCCCTCCTTCTGGGACGGCGATATCGAGACCGGGGCGGGCTACAGCGCGGCTTACGAAGAGCCGCAGAGCTTCTTCGACGCCGAGCAGGCGGGGGGCGACGTGCCGCCGCCGGCCTATCAGCCGCAGCCCCGGACCCAGGCGCAGGCCGAACCCCCGGAGGTGGTGGCGCAGTTCATGGCGCCGAGGCCGGTCGAAGCCGGCGCCCCGCCCCAGGAAGCGCTGGAGCGTCTGAAGGCCGCCGCCGCGCGAGCCAACCCCGGGCGCGCTGCCGGGCAGGCAGCGGCGCAACCCCGGGCCGTTGCTGAATCGCGGCCGCGCTTCGGGATCAATTCGCTGATCAACCGGATGACCGGCGGCCATCACGATCAGCCCGCGCCGCGGCAGCAGCCCTCGCTGCACGGCAACGGTGCCCACGACGAGACCGCCGACCCCGATCCCGACCCGGAGCATGAGCGGGCGGAAATCCCTGCGTTTCTGAGGCGTCAGGCCAACTGACGCGGGATGCGCCGGGCCACCCGGACCATCCGGGAATGTCGAAGGGGCCGGTCTTCTCCGGCCCTTTTGCTTTCCACGCAGGGGGTTGGCGCGGCTCTCTTGCGGGGTGTTGCTTTCTCTGACGGGCATCTGATTTTCCGCTTCGAATCCATTTTGCCCCGCGATCAGATGTGCTAGGGGTAGTCAGGCTGAACCCAGGGTCCGGACGGGCACCGGGAATCTGACACTTTTGCACGGGGTGGGCGCGGACCATGCACGACATGCGGCGCGACAGGAAAACCAGGATCGGACAATCCGCAGGCGCTGGGCGGAGGGCCGGGGCGGTATTTGCCCGCCGGCTTACCGGCACGGTGGCGATGCTTGCGCTGGCGGCGGGGCTTTCGGCCTGTAGCCAGGGCGCGGGCGGCGGCTTGTTTTCCGGCATGTTCAGCCAGGACAAGGCCGAACAGAAGCCGATCGAAGACTATACCGCGCAGGAGATCTTCCAGCGTGCCGAATATGACCTCGAAAACGGCGACTACGAAGATGCCGCCAAGTGGTTCGGCGAGGTCGAGCGGCTCTATCCCTATTCGGAGCTTTCGCGCCGCGCGCTGATCATGCGGGCCTATGCGTTCCACAAGGCGCATGAATTCGACGATTCGCGGGCTGCGGCGGCGCGGTTTCTCGACTTCTACCCGGGCGACGAAGACGCCGCCTATGCCCGCTATCTGCTGGCGCTCAGCTATTACGACCAGATCGACGCCATCGGCCGCGATCAGGGCCAGACCTTCCAGGCGCTGCAAGCGCTGCGCGACGTGATCGAGCTTCACCCGGAAACCGAATATGCGCGGTCCGCGATCCTCAAGTTCGACCTCGCCTTCGACCACCTTGCGGGCAAGGAAATGGAGGTCGGCCGCTACTACCTCAAGCGCAAGCATTATACCGCGGCGATCAACCGGTTCCGGGTGGTGGTGGAGGAGTTCCAGACCACGTCGCATACGGCGGAGGCGCTGCACCGGCTGGTGGAAAGCTATCTCTCGCTTGGCCTCACCCAGGAGGCGCAGACCGCCGGTGCCATTCTCGGGCATAACTTCAAGTCCACCGAATGGTATGAGGACAGCTATGATCTGCTCACCGCGAAGGGGCTGAAGCCCGAGGCGGTGGGAGACAGCTGGCTTTCGGCGCTCTACCGGCAATTGGTCAAGGGCGAGTGGCTCTGATCCACGGCCCGGCCCATGCTGCGTAGCCTCGATATCCGGGACATGATCATCATCGACCGGCTGGAGCTGGAGTTCCGGCCGGGGCTCAACGTGCTCACCGGCGAGACCGGCGCGGGCAAGTCGATCCTGCTCGATTCGCTGGGCTTCGTGCTGGGCTGGCGCGGGCGCGCCGATCTGGTGCGCAAGGGGGCGGCGCAGGGCGAGGTGGTGGCGGTGTTCGACCTCGCCCCCGGCCATCCCGCCCGCGCTCTGCTCGACGAGGCGGGGCTGCCCGGGGGCGATGAGCTGATCCTCCGGCGGGTCAACCGTGGCGACGGCCGCAAGACCGCATGGGTCAACGACCGGCGGGTGTCGGGCGAGGTGCTGCGGGCGCTGTCGGATACGCTGGTGGAACTGCACGGACAGCAGGACGACCGCGGGCTGCTCAACCCGCGGGTGCATCGCGACTTGCTCGACGCCTTCGGCGGCCTCGGGCCGCGGCTGGCCGGGCTGCGGTCCGACTGGGCGGCGCTCAGGGCGGCGGAGGCGGCGCTCGATGCGGCGAAACAGCGGCTGGAAGAGGCCCGCGCCGAGGAGGATTTCCTGCGCCACGCGGGTGGTGAACTGGCGCGCCTCGCGCCGGAACCGGGCGAAGACGCGGTGCTCGACGCCCGCCGCCGGCGGATGCAGGCGGGTCAGCGGATCGGTGAAGACATTTCGAAGGCCGCCCAGGCGATGGGCTATGGCGAGGGCGCCGAAGGCCGGATGGGCGATGCGCTCAGGTGGCTCGAAGGTGTGGCCGACAAGGCCGGCGGCACGCTCGACGCGCCGGTGGCGGCGCTGGGCCGGGCGCTGGGCGAGCTGGCCGAGGCGGTGTCGGGCGTCGAGGCGGCGCTCGAGGCGCTGGCCTTCGACCCGGCGGAGCTGGAACAGGTCGAGGAACGGCTGTTCGCGATCCGGGCGCTGGCGCGCAAACATGGGGTTGCGCCCGACGATCTCGGGGCTTTCGCCGAAGAGATCGCCGCCCGGCTCGACGCGCTCGACCGTGGCGCCGGCGACCTCGCGGCGCTCGCGGCGGCGCGGGACGCGGCGGCGGCGCAATATCATGCGGCGGCGGAGGCGCTGAGCAGCGCGCGGCGCGCGGCGGCGGAAAGGCTCGATGTGGCGATGAACGCCGAGCTTGCCCCCCTGAAGATGGAACGCGCTGTTTTCGCGACCGGAATCGCCCCTTGCTCACCCGGCCCCGAGGGCCAGGACGCGGTGAGTTTCACCGTCGCGACCAACCCCGGCGCCCCCGCCGGCCCGCTCAACAAGATCGCCTCCGGTGGCGAGCTGTCGCGGTTTCTGCTCGCCCTCAAGGTCTGCCTCACCCGCGATGCCTCGGGGCTGACGATGATCTTCGACGAGATCGACCGTGGCGTCGGCGGGGCGACGGCGGATGCGGTCGGGCGGCGGCTGAAAGGGCTCGCGGAAGAGGGCGGGCAGGTGCTGGTGGTGACCCACAGCCCGCAGGTGGCGGCCCTCGGGAGCCATCATTGGCAGGTGGCGAAAACGGTCGAAGCGGGCGAGACCTTCACCCGGGTCATGCCGCTGGACCGGGCGGCGCGGATCGACGAGGTGGCACGGATGCTCTCGGGCGAAAACGTCACCCTCGAGGCGCGGGCGGCGGCGAAGGCACTGCTGGCCGGCTGAACGGCGGGCAAACGGGCGCGGGTTTGCGCTTTCCGACAGGCGACCACACCCTGCGGCATGTCGCGCAAAACGGGCACCGGTTTGTGCTTTCCGACATGCGACCACACCCTGCGGCATGTCGCGCAAAACGGGCACCGGTTTGCGCTTTCCGACATGCGACCACAAAGAACCGGCGTGCGCGCCCTGCGGCGCGGCGATCAAACCCTTCGCCCGGCCGGGCCGGCCGAGATCGGACTTGGAGCGGCCCGGCCGATCGCCTAGAACAATGAAAACTCCGGCAATTGCGCCGTCTGTTGCCATCCGAACACTTCCATCGGCCGGATCCGGGGCATCATCCCGGGCATCCCGCCGATCCCAGGCCATTTCCGGGGACCGATGCGCAAGATCTTGAAAACCTTTCTCGGCGGCCCCCTTGCGGACCAATGGCGCGATTTCGCGGCCGCCTGGGCGCGCGTGCTCGAACACGGGACATCCAAGGTGTGGTTCTGGTTCATCGCCCTTCTGATTGGCATCGGCGCCGGGTTTGCCGCGCTTGGCTTCCGGCTCGGGATCGAAGCCTTGCAGGCGTTTCTCTACCGCACCGATGACATCAGTTTGCTGCATAGCCATGCGGGCTCCCTGCCGTGGTACTGGATCCTGATGCTGCCGGTGTTCGGCGGGCTGGTAGTGGGGGTGATTCTCAACTGGTTCACGCCGGACGGACGGGTGCGCTCGGTGGGCGACGTGATCGAAGGCGCGGCGCTCGGCGATGGCCGGGTGGAACAGCGCGCCGGTCTCGGTTCGGCGCTGGCCTCGCTGATCACCCTGTCGACCGGCGGCTCCTCGGGGCGCGAAGGCCCGGTGGTGCACCTCGCGGCGGTGATTTCCACCTGGGTCAGCCGCCGGATCGGGGCCGACGGGGTGTCCGGGCGCGATCTCCTCGGCTGCGCTGTGGCGGGCGCGGTCTCGGCGAGTTTCAACGCGCCCATTGCCGGGGCGCTGTTCGCCCTTGAGGTGGTGCTGCGCCATTTCGCGGTGCATGCCTTTGCCCCGATCGCCATCGCCGCGGTGGCGGGCACGGTGATCAACCGGATCGAGTTTGGCGGGGTCACCGAATTCGCCTTGCCCGCCCAGGGCGACATGGCGTTTTACGTCGAGCTTCCGGCCTTTCTGATCCTCGGTCTTGTCTCGGGGGTGGTGGCGGTGGTGCTGATGCGGGCGATCTTCCTGGCCGATGAGCTGGGCAACAGGGTGCAGAAAGCGGTGCGGCTGCCGCGGGTGCTGCGACCGGCCTTTGCCGGGCTGCTGCTCGGGCTGCTGGCGATCTTCTTTCCGCATATCATCGGCGTCGGCTATGAAACCACCTCGCTGGCGCTGACCGGCAATCTGTTGCTGCATGACGCGGTGGTCTTTGCCGTGCTCAAGGTGGTGGCGGTGGCGATCACCATGGCGGGCCGGATGGGGGGGGGCGTGTTTTCGCCCTCGCTGATGGTCGGGGCGCTGACCGGGCTGGCGTTCGGCATCGTGGTCACCGCTATCCTGCCCGAGGTCTCCGGCACGGCCACGCTCTACGCGCTGGCGGGCATGGGGGCGGTGGCGGCGGCGGTGCTGGGGGCACCGATCTCGACCACGCTGATCGTCTTCGAACTCACCGGCGACTGGCAGACCGGGCTTGCGGTGATGGCGGCGGTGTCGCTGTCCTCGGCGCTGGCCTCGCGGCTGGTGGAGCGCAGCTTCTTCCTGACCCAGCTCGAGAACCGCGGCATCCACCTCGCCGCCGGGCCGCAGGCCTATCTGCTCTCGACAGTGCGGGTGGCGGCGGAGATGCGCAAGCTCGGCGACAAGGGGACGATGCCCGAAGAAAGCCTCTGGCTGCTGGTGGAAGACGGGATCTATATCGACGGCAACGCGACCCTCGACGCGGCGATGGCGATTTTCGAGCAGACCAATACGGCGGCGATCCCGGTGGTCACCATCGGCGGCGAAGGCGTGCCACCGGAGCTTTGGGGGGCGCTGCATCATGTCGACGCGCTGAAGGCCTTCAACCGGGCTCTGTCGGCAACGGCGGCGGAGGAGCACAGCTAGATGTCTTTCATCAGGTTGTCCATTCGATCCTGACCGAGTTGGTTTGGGTTACCAGGCTTCAACGCTGTTCGAAGGGATCGAATGAACATACGTCAGATTGCCAGCCTGACACCTTCCGGTCGGGAGCGGCTTTTCGGAATGATCGAGGGCGGCATGTCTTTGGCCCGGGAAAAGCCGATGGTCCGGAATGCGCAAGCCCCCGGTGCGGGGGCGGTCGGGCTGGTTTGGCGGCGGGGCCGTCTCCCTCCGGGGGCGCATGCCCGGCTCAGAGGATGCCGATCTCGGCGAGTTTGCCGGACAGTTCCGGCGGCAACTCGTCGTCGCCCTGGCGATGCGCGGGCAGATCGGGAGGCGCGTCTTCCGGTGCGAGATAGCGCCAGCCCTGGAAGGCGCGGCGCGGTGTCGGTTGGGTGCGGATCAGCCCCCGTTCGAGCACGATGCGGCAACGCCGGATGCCATCTTCGCCGATCGCCTCGTCGAGCCGGATCACCTTCTGGCGGGCGAGGATCGCCCCCTTGATGACCCAGTAGAGCGAGCCACCCGCGACCAGCTCGGCCGCGCGTTTCGGCCACATCCGGGTGACGTGGCTCGGGCTCCGGTCCGGGTCACTGCCGGCGCGCATCTCCTGCCACCGGCCAAGCTGTCTGACCGATTCGCAGCCGACGCAGAGTTTCACGAGATGGACGATCTGTTGCGGCATGGCACCCTCCGAGCCCGACATATAGGCTTCACGTTGACCTGCCGCCACCCCCGGCGTATCGTTTCAACTCTCCCCTGACCCCGAACAGGAGCAGCCGATGAGCCGCTTTCCCGCGCCGATCGCCGAAGCGATCTGGGAGATGAAATACCGTTTCAAGGAGGCCGACGGCACGCCGGTCGATCTTTGCGTCGAAGACAGCTGGCGCCGGGTGGCACGGGTGCTGGCCGCCTCGGAGCCCGAACGCGAGGCGGAGTTCTATGCGGCGCTGGAGGATTTCAAGTTCCTGCCCGCGGGGCGCATCCTTGCCGGCGCCGGCACCGGGCGCAACGTCTCGCTGTTCAACTGCTTCGTGATGGGCACGATCCCCGACAGCGTCGCGGGGATTTTCGACCAGCTCAGGGAAGCGGCGCTCACCATGCAGCAGGGCGGCGGGATCGGCTATGATTTCTCGACCATCCGGCCCAAGGGCGCCGATGTGAAGGGCACCGGGGCCGATGCCTCGGGGCCGCTCTCCTTCATGGACGTCTGGGACGCGATGTGCCGCACGGTGATGTCGGCCGGCAGCCGCCGGGGCGCGATGATGGCGGTGATGCGGTGCGATCACCCCGATATCGAAGCCTTCATCGCCGCCAAATCCGATCCGGCGCGGCTCAGGATGTTCAACATGTCGGTGCTGGTCACCGATGCCTTCATGGAGGCGGTCGAGGCCGACGGGCCTTGGGATCTGACCTTCGGCGGCAAGGTCTATCACACCACCCGGGCGCGGGATCTGTGGAACCGGATCATGCGCGCGACCTATGATTATGCCGAGCCGGGGGTGATCTTCATCGACCGGATCAACCGGCTGAACAACCTCGCCTATTGCGAGGAGATCGCCGCCACCAACCCCTGCGGCGAACAGCCCCTGCCGCCCTATGGCGCCTGCCTGCTCGGTTCGGTCAACCTCGCGCGGCTGGTGGAGCACCCCTTCGAGGCGGATGCGGCGCTGGACGAGGCGGCGCTCGCCCGGCTGGTGACCACGGCGGTGCGGATGCTCGACAATGTGATCGACGAGAGCCGGTTTGCGCTTGAGGCCCAGCGGCAGGAGGCCCTGGCCAAGCGGCGGATCGGGCTCGGGGTCACCGGGCTCGCGGATGCGCTTCTGATGCTGGGGCTGCGCTATGGCTCCGATGAAGCGGTGGCCCGGACCGAAGCCTGGATGCGGGCGATCGCCCGGGCGGCCTATCTCGCGAGCGTCGGGCTGGCGCGGGAGAAGGGGGCCTTTCCGCTGTTCGATGCCGAGGCCTATCTCGCCTCGCCCACGCTTCAGGCCATGGACGAAGATGTGCGCGCGGCGATCCGCGCCCATGGCATCCGCAACGCCCTGCTGACCTCGATCGCGCCCACCGGCACCATCAGCCTCTATGCCGGCAATGTCTCCTCCGGGATCGAGCCGGTGTTTGCCTATGCCTATACCCGCAAGGTGTTGCAGCATGACGGGACGCGGACCGAGGAAGAGGTGGTCGATTACGCGGTGCGGGCCTGGCGTGAGTTGCGGGGTGACGCGCCCTTGCCCGGCTATTTCGTCGATGCCCAGAGCCTCGCCCCGGGCGACCATGTGAAGATGCAGGCGGCGGCGCAGAAATGGGTCGACAGTTCGATCTCCAAGACGATCAACGTGCCGGAGGATATTTCCTTCGAGGCGTTTCAGGATGTCTATGCCGAGGCCTATGCCAGCGGCTGCAAGGGCTGCACCACCTACCGGCCGAATGCGGTCACCGGGTCGGTGCTGAGCGTCTCGGAAACCGCGGAGGCCGCGCCCGATGCCGATACCGGCGCCGAGGTGATCTACATGGCCGAACCGCTCGACCGGCCGCCGGCGCTGGAGGGCACGACCTACAAGCTGAAATGGCCCGAGAGCGAACATGCGATCTACATCACCGTGAACGATCTGCTGGTCGGCGGCCAGCGGCGGCCCTTCGAAGTGTTCATCAACTCGAAGAACATGGAGCATTTCGCCTGGACTGTTGCGCTGACGCGGATGATTTCGGCGGTGTTCCGGCGCGGCGGCGATGTGAGCTTCGTGGTCGAGGAGCTGAAAGCGGTGTTCGATCCGCGTGGTGGCGCCTGGATGGGCGGCAAATATGTGCCCTCGATCCTCGCCGCGATCGGCGGGGTGATCGAGCGGCACATGGTGGAGACCGGTTTCATCGAGGGCGAGGGCATGGGGCTCAAGACCGACCCGCAGGCGGAGGTGGTCAATCTTGCGGGCACGCGCGGCCAGCCCTGTCCGAGCTGCGGACAATATGAAATGCGGATGATCGAAGGCTGCATGACCTGCGGCAGCTGCGGCTATTCCCGCTGCGGCTGAGGTGTGGCCGGGTCCGGGGTCGGGGTCCGCGCCGGGGCCTTGTGGTCAGGCCGGTTGGGGCCGGTTGGGGCCCGGGTGGGCAGAACGGTTTCAGGGCTGGTGGTGGGGGCAGAGGGCGCGGTCGTCCGTCGGTCCAACAGCCTGATGGTCCGATGGTTCGGAAACCGGTTTCTGATAGTCTGGAATTCCGGTCTTCCAATAGTCCGGTATTCCGGAATAATGAAATCTGAATGTGTTTCAAATCAAAGTAATTTCAATTGCTTGCATGGTTAACGAAAGGTAGATGCGCGGTCCTCCGCGCAGGCAGAACAGCCCTGTGCCACCTCAGCTTTCAGGTGCCGCCCCCGCCCAGGCTGCTGTCAAACCGCCCTCCGGCCGCGCCCTCCGGCCCTTTACCCGCCCCGGGCGCACGCCTATTTCTGGACCGGGCGGCAAGCCTCCAAAGGAGCGCCATGAGCATCGTTTTGACCTATCTGGCCATCACCGCCGGTGTGCTGCTTACCGGGACGGCGCTGATCTGGGTGTTGCAACAGCGCCGCTCGCCGCAATCGGCGCTGGCCTGGATCATCTTCATCGTTGCCATGCCCTACCTCGGCGCGCCGCTGTTCTTCGCCCTCGGGGTGCGCAAGCGCGGCACCCGCTACGATCCGATCCGCTTCGCCGGGGAGCCGGAGGCGCCCGGGCCCCCCGTCCACTGCATCGACGGCATGTTGCGCCGTTTCGGACTGCCGGCGGCGCGCGGGGGCCATGCGATCCGGCTGGAGACCGACCCGCCGGCGGCGCGCCGCGCGCTCGAGCGGCTGGTGGCGGAGGCCGAAACCAGCCTCGACATCGTGCTCTACCGCCTCGACCCGGACCACTGTACCGCGGCTTTCATGGCCTCGCTGATGGCGGCGCTGGAACGCGGCGTGCGGGTGCGGATGATCCTCGACCATTTCGGCACCATTGCCCACCGCCCGCGCCGGGCGCTCCGCGCCTTCACCGCCGCGGGCGGAGAGCTGCGGATGTTTTCGCCGTTTCCGAAATTCCTCGCCACCGGCCGGCTCAACCTGCGCAACCACCGCAAGATGGTGATCGCGGACCGGCGCGAGGTCTGGGCGGGGGGGCGCAATGTCGGGCTCACCTATCTCGGCGAGCCCGCCGACCCCGCCACCTGGCGCGACCTCTCCTTCACCCTCGAAGGCCCGATGGTGGCGCGCTACGCGGAAGTGTTCGAGGCCGACTGGCGCAAGGAGGGCGAGCCCGCGGTGGCGCCGCCGGTGCGGGCGGGGGAGGCGGCGAAAGGGTCTTGCGTGGCGCAGCTCGTGCCCTCGGGGCCGGATCTGCCCCATGACGGGCTGCATGATGCTCTGGTGCACGCGATCCACACCGGCTCCGACCGCATCTGGATCGCCACCCCCTATTTCCTGCCCTCTGACCAGCTTCTGCACGCATTGAGCACCGCGGCGCGGATCGGGCGCGACGTGCGTCTTCTGGTGCCGGCGCGGTCGAACCAGCGGATCGCCGATTTCGCCCGCGGCGCCTATCTGCGCGATCTGGAAGAGGCCGGGGTGAAGGTTCTGCGGTACGGCCCGCGGATGCTGCACGCCAAGGCGGTGGTGCTCGACGACATGGCCTTCATCGGCTCCGCCAATATCGACATCCGCTCCATGCTGCTGAATTTCGAGACTGCGCTCGTGGTCTATGACGCGGAAACGGTCGAACATCTGGCGGAGTGGTTCAGCGGGCTTGCGGTGGCGGCAAAAGCGGGAACGAAACCGGCGAGCCTGGCACGGCGCCTGGCGGAAGCGGCTTTCCGCCTCGGCGCGCCGATCCTGTGAGGGGGGGTGTTGGATCGCTGCGCTACGGTTCTTCCGGGGATGCTTCTGGCAGCCATGCCGAAATCATGGCCTTTTCCCTTTTGCGTAATCTTATCTGTGAGACAAGCCACCGGACAGCCTCGGCCCCTTGCCCCCCTATGCTCCCAACTGCCCCTATCGGGCTGTTGATGGCCAGGGTGCCGTTCGACAAGAAGCCTTCTTCCAGGGCGATCTCCCTGAAGAAGGAGAAGTTCCGCCATGTTAACGCGGCCATTTTCGCCTCGTGGTGTTCGCCGTTCTTCGTGTTGAACCCGGACGGGATTGGGGAGTGTTGCAGGGATGGGTCTTCAACCAATGCGCTTCGGTAGGTTTTTTCGTTTGGCAAGGGCCTCCTGTCCAAAGGGACTGCCAATCGTCTCAGTTGAAACACAAGCTCATCGAACTTGTGGAGATCGTACCCAAGAAACACCAGCGAGGTGTGTCGGTACCGACTATCCGTGTGGCCGGCTTCGCTGAAACGAGCGACAATGCTCTCGTAGGTTTCGAAGTCATCTCCAAAGGCCTCCTTCTTTCTCGGGAATTCTCTGGGCGGGCACCAGAGAATTGGCATAATGCCGTCGGAAAGTTCCCGAACCCTCTCGAACATCGGCAGGAGGTCATGCCCGAACCCGCTCACATCGACATCATTGAGAAGAAGTGAACATTTCAAATACTTCTCTATTGCCTGTTGGGCGCTCCATGCAAACTGGTAGGCCGCCCCCATACGGACGGCCTGGCGGGCGATCATGTAGTCTTCGTCGGCGGCGTCTCCGAACATCATCCAGACCAGTGCGCGCGCGTATTCGTTCGTTTCAAGGATCGTCAAAAGAACGTAGCCTTCCGGGTTTTGTCAGGCGAAGAATACGCCGCCCACCCCACGCCCCCCTCACACGTCCAGCTCCTCCACGAAGCGGGCGTTTTCCTGGATATACTGGAAGCGGAGTTCCGGCTTCTTGCCCATCAGCCGTTCCACGAGGTCGCTGGTCTCGCCGGGTTCGTCCTCGTCGATGGTCACCCGGATGAGCTTGCGGCTGTCCGGGTTCATCGTGGTTTCCTTGAGGTCTTTCGCGTCCATCTCGCCAAGGCCCTTGAAGCGCTGGACGTCGATCCTGCCCTTGCCGCCGAGGCCTTTCTCCTGCCATGCGGCCTTTTCGGCATCGTCGGCGACATAGACATGTTTCCCCCCCTGGGTCAGCCGGTAGAGCGGCGGGCAGGCGAGGTAGAGGTGGCCCTGGTCGATCAGCGGGCGCATCTGGGCATAGAAGAAGGTCATCAACAGCGAGGCGATATGGGCGCCGTCGACATCGGCGTCGGTCATGATGATGATCTTGTCGTAGCGCAGATCGTCGACGTTGAACTTCGTGCCCATGCCGACCCCGAGCGCCTCGCAGATGTCGCGGATTTCGGCGTTCTGGCCGAGCTTCGAGCGGGCGGCGCCGAGCACGTTGAGGATCTTGCCCTTGAGCGGCAGCAGTGCCTGGGTCTCGCGGTTGCGCGCCGCCTTGGCGGAGCCCCCGGCGCTGTCGCCCTCGACGATGAACAGCTCGGTGCCCTCGCGGTTTTTCGCGCTGCAATCGGTGAGCTTGCCGGGGAGGCGCAGCTTCTTGGTGGCGGATTTGCGGGCGGTCTCCTTTTCCTTGCGGCGGCGCAGGCGCTCTTCGGCGCGCAGCACCAGAAAGTCGAGGATGGCGCCGGCGGATCTGGTGTCGGAGGCGAGCCAGTTGTCGAAATGGTCGCGCACCGCGCCTTCGACCATGCGCGCGGCGCTTTCGGTGGAGAGCCGGTCCTTGGTCTGGCCGACGAAGGAGGGGTCGGCGATGAAGGTCGACACCAGCGCGCAACCGCCGGTCATCAGGTCGTCGCGGGTGATGGAGCCCGCCTTCTTGTTGCCGACGAGATCGCCGTAGGCCTTCACCCCCTTGAGGATCGCCGCCCAGAAACCCTGCACATGGGTGCCGCCTTCGGGGGTGGGCACGGTGTTGCAGAAGGACTGGATGAAACCGTCGCGCGAGGGGGTCCAGTTGATCGCCCATTCGACATAGCCCGGCTCGCCGAACTTCTCGCGAAACTGCACCTTGCCGTGGAACCCGCCCTCGGACCATGTGGTGCTTTGCCCGAGGGTTTCGGCGAGATAGTCCCTGAGGCCGCCGGGAAAGTGGAACACCGCCTCCTGCGGCGTCTCGCCATCGTCGATCTCGCTTTTCCAGCGGATCTCGACGCCGGAAAACAGGAAGGCCTTGGAGCGCGCGAGGCTGTGCAGGCGTCTGGGTTTGAACCTGTGGTGGCCGAAGATTTCGGCATCGGGGTGGAAGGTGACGGAGGTGCCGCGCCTGTTAGGGGCGGCGCCGACCTGCTTCAGCGGCCCGTCGGGCACGCCGCGGGCGAAACTCTGGGCGTAGAGCTTCTTGTTTTTCGCCACCTCGACGGTCAGCCGGTCGGAGAGCGCATTGACCACGGTGGAGCCGACGCCGTGGAGCCCGCCGGAGGTCTGATAGGCCCCGGCGGAAAACTTCCCGCCCGCGTGGAGTTCGGTGAAGATCACCTCGAGGGCGGATTTCTTCGGGAATTTCGGATGCGGGTCGACGGGGATGCCGCGGCCGTTGTCGGTGATGGTGATCGCATGGTCGGCGTGGAGGGTGATCTCGATCCGGTTGGCGAAGCCCGCCACTGCCTCGTCCATGGAATTGTCGATGATCTCGGCGGCCATATGGTGCAGCGCCCGGTCGTCGGTGCCGCCGATATACATCCCCGGCCGCTTGCGCACCGCTTCCATGCCGTCGAGCACGTCGATGGAAGAGGCGTCATAGGCGTCCTGGCCCGCGCTCAACAGGTCGTCTGCCATTGCTCGGTTTCCCCCGTATTCTTTTGGCGTCTTGTGGCGCGCCATTAGATCATCCGGGCGGGGCGGGGGCAATATCCCGCGGTTTGCGGGAAGGGGGGCTGTAGCCGCCCCCCGCACCCGAGGCGGGCTCAGCTGTAGAGCGGCGGCTCGCCCATCTTTTCATGGATCGCATTCGCGGTTTTCGGGTCGAGCCCGAGCTTGTCCGCGAGCGCCCGGAGATACTGCGCCTCCGCCTCGCTGTCGAGGTCGAGCCCGAGCAGCGACATCATGTAGACTTGGCTTTCCATGCCGCGCGGGGTGTCGGCGGCGAGGGCGCCGGCATCGACCGGGGCCTTGAATGCCGCCTCGACCACGCGTGCGTCCTCCGCGCTCAGATCGCCGAGATGGTCGGTGAGGGCTTTCTTCTCCGTCTCGTCGATCCGGCCGTCGGATTTCGCGGCCTGGATCATCGCGCGCAGCAACAGCGCGGCCTGGTGTTCCTGTTCCGGGGTCGGCGCGGGCTCCGGCTGGCCTTGCAGCGCGGCGTTGAGCAACCCGCCGAGACCGCCCGCGGCGCCACCGGCAGCCGCCGCGCCGCCGAGCGAATCGAGCAGGCCGCCAAGGCCGCCGGAGATCCCGCCCGCGCCGCCGCCCAGCATCGCACCGAGCTGGTCCATCGGGTTGCCGCCGGCGCCGCCCCCCTGACCGCCCATCAGGCTGCCCAGCATGCCGCCGAGGCCGCCACCGGCACCGCCCGCACCGCCGCCACCGGTGAGCCCGCCGAGCATGGCGCCGAGACCGCCGCCTGTGCCCCCGGTGCCACCGGTACCGCCCGCGCCACCGCCACCGGTGAACCCGCCCAGCATGTCGGCAAGCCCGCCACCGGCACCGCCCGCGCCGCCCCCGGCGAGACTGCCCAGCAGGCCGGCAAGCCCGCCGCCCTGCTGCTCGCCGGACCCGCCGCGGCTCAGCGACGAGACCCCTTTGGCCATGATCATGCCGACAGCCACCTGGGCAAGCGTTTTGACCAGACTCATGATATTCCCCCTTGAAAAACTGCGTTTCGGTATTGTTCACGGGCCGGGGCGGGTTTGCAACGGGGAGTTTTCGGTTTGCACTCCCCCGGGGGCAGCGGCGGGCAGGATGCCGCCAGGGGTTCGGCCAGAGGGGCTGCCAGAGGGGCCGCCCGGGGCTCAGCCGAACGGATCGTTTTCGTAGCCGACGCCCGCGAGATAGAGCCCGTCGGGCGGGCAGACCGGCCCGCAGGCGGCGCGGGCACGGGCGTCCAGCGCGGCGCTCACGTCGTCGGGCGTCCAGGCCCCGGCGCCGACGCGTTCCAGCGTGCCGACGAAGCTGCGCACCTGATTGTGCAGAAAGCTGCGGGCGCGGACGTGGAAGCGAAACTCCATGCCGCCCTGGTAGGGCAGGGCCTCGATGTCGAGCGCGTCGAGGGTCTTTATCGGGCTTGCGGCCTGGCATTGCACCGCGCGGAAGGTGGTGAAATCGTGATGCCCGACGAGCCGCGCCGCGGCCGCCTGCATCGGCGCCAGTTCCAGCGGATGCGCCACCCGCCAGACATGGCCGCGGTCATGCACCAAAGGTGCGCGGCGCGCCACCAGCCGGAACAGATAGCGCCGTTCCACCGCCGAAAACCGCGCGTGGAAATCCTCGCCGACCCGGGCGCAGGCCACCACCGCCACCGGGGCGGGCTTGAGGTGATAATTCAACGCCTCCGACAGGCGGAACGGATCCCACTCTTTCGCCAGATCGCAATGGGCCACCTGCGCCAGCGCATGGACGCCCGCATCGGTCCGTCCGGCGGCGGCGATCGACGGCACCCCCTGCTCCAGCCGCCCGAGCGCCGCTTCCACCGCGCCCTGCACCGAGGGCTGGCCGGTCTGGCGCTGCCACCCGGCGAAAGGCGCGCCGTCATATTCGAGTTTCAGGGCATAGCGGGGCATGGGGCGAGCTATCCCGACCGGGGCGGTGAAAACAATCCCCCATTTCCGGCGGGAATGCGCCGGGGCCGCTGCGCCCGCACCTTCCCACCGCAGCACCGCCGCCCTACATAGGGGCAAACGACCGGAGGGGAGCCAGTGGGGCTTTCGGATATTGCAGACGGGTTGATGCGGCAGGTGGAAGCCGTCGGCGACGGGGTGAGCGAGGCCCTGTTCGAACCGGTGATCCGGCTCGGCGTCACCGGGCTCTCGCGCGCCGGCAAGACGGTGTTCATCACCTCGCTGGTGGCGAATCTCATGGATCGCGGGCGGATGCCGGGGTTTCTGCCCGGCGCCGAAGGGCGCATCCTCACCGCCTTTCTGCAACCCCAGCCCGACGACACCGTGCCCCGGTTCGATTTCGAAACCCATCTCGCGGCAATGACCGGGCCGGCGCCGCATTGGCCCGAAAGCACCTCCGCCGTCTCCGAGCTTCGGCTGAGCTTCCGGGTGAAGCCGGGCGGGCTGCTCTCGGGGCTGCGCGGGCCCCGCACGGTGCATCTCGATATCGTCGATTACCCGGGCGAATGGCTGCTCGATCTGGCCCTGCTCGATGTCGATTATGCCGAATGGAGCGCCGAGACCCTGAAGCGGATCGCGCCGCGCCCCGAGGCGGCGGCGTTCACCGCGCTGGCCGCCGCGACCGAGGCCGCGGCCAATTTCGCCGAGCCGGAGGCGCAGGCGCTCGCCCGCGCCTTCACCGCCTATCTGCATGCGGCGCGCGCGGCGGGCTATTCCGATTGCACCCCGGGGCGGTTTCTGTTGCCCGGCGAGATGGAGGGCAGCCCCGCGCTGACCTTCGCGCCGCTGGAAAAGCCCGTCACCACCGCCCGCAAGAGCCTCTGGCGCGAGATGGAACGCCGCTTCGAGGCCTACAAGGCGCAGGTGGTCAAGCCCTTCTTCCGCGAGCATTTTTCCCGTATCGACCGGCAGGTGGTGCTGGTCGACGCGCTGGGGGCGATCCATTCCGGCCCGGCCGCCTTCGAAGACCTCCGCCGGGCGATGGCGGAGATCCTCGCGGCCTTCCGGCCGGGGCGCAACGCGTGGCTGACCTCGCTGTTTCTCGGGCGGCGGGTGGAGAAGATCCTGTTTGCCGCCACCAAGGCCGATCACCTGCACCATGCCCAGCACCGCCGTCTCACCGACATCACCGCCGCGATGCTGCGCGACGCGGTGGACCGGGCGGATTTCGCCGGTGCCGAGACGCAGGCCATGGCGATTGCGGCGCTCAGGGCCACCACCGAGGAGACCATCACCCATGAGGGGCGTGAACTCGATTGCGTGCGCGGGCGGCTCGAAGACAGTGGCCGGTCGGCGGCCTTCTACCCCGGCGCGCTGCCGGAAGACCCGATGCGGCTGATCGCGCCCGCGCGCGACGGGGCCGAGCGCTGGCTTGATGCGGATTATCAGGTGATGCGTTTCGCACCCGCCGAGATCAGCATCCGGCCCGGCGACGGCCCGCCGCATATCCGCCTCGACCGGGCGGCGGATTTTCTGCTGGGGGACCGGCTGTGAGTTTTCTGCGTCACCGAATTATCCGCTCGAAGCTGTTGATCGCCAAGGCAAAACCGGATGATGCAGAGGCCATCGGCGCGATCCTGTCCGACTGGATCGACGAGACCGACTGGATGCCCCGGATCCACACCCGCGAACAGGAGCAGGCCTTTGCCGCCGATCTGGTGGCGCGCGGCTGGGTCAGCGTGGCGCGGCTTCAGGGGCGGGTCGTGGGGTTTCTCGCCCGCGACGGCGCCGAGGTGGTGGCGCTCCATGTGGCGCGCGAGGCGCGCGGGCAGGGGGTGGGCACGGCGTTGCTGGCGCGCGCCAGACGGCGGCAGGACAGGCTCGCGCTCTGGACCTTCCAGTTCAACCACCCCGCGCGGGCCTTCTACGAAGCCCAGGGCTTCCATGAACACCACCGCACCGGCGGTGCGGGCAATGACGAGAAACTGCCCGATATCCGCTTTGTCTGGGAGCGCAGAAAATGACCGAACGCGGCGAACGCAAGGGTGGCCCCCAAGGTGGCCCCAAGAACGGCCACAAGGACGGCTTCAGAAACGGGCCGGTGCTGATCGAGGTCGGGGAGCCGGCCGACGAGACCCCCGCCACCGCGCCGCCGGTGCCCGATCCGGGGCCGGTGCTGCCCGAGGCGCGGGCGATGCAGGCCGTGGCCGGGCTCGCCGCCCGTAAGCCCTCGCGGCTCGGGCGCTGGTTCTGGGGGCTGGCGCTGGCGCTGGTGAGCTTCTGGGCTTCGGTGGCGGCGTGGCAATTCGTCACCGGTCTGATGGAGCGCCAGCCGCTCCTTGGCCTCACCGCCAGCCTGCTGGTGGCGGCTTTCGTGGCGGTGCTGCTGATCATCGGCCTGCGCGAGGCCGCGGCTTTCGCGCGGCTGCGCCGGGTGGACGGGCTCCATGCGGCGACCGCGGAGGCGGTGGCGCGCGACGATCTTGCCGGGGCCCGCGAGGCGGTGATCCGGCTCAAGCGGCTCTACCGGGGCCGCGCCGAATGCGCTTGGGGCCTTGAGCGACTGGAGGTGCGCGAGGCCGAGCAATTCGACGCCGACGGGCTGATCGGGCTGGCGGAAGCGGAGCTGATCCTGCCGCTCGACGCGCTGGCCGCCCGCGAGATCGAGGCCGCCGCGCGGCAGGTGGCGACGGTCACCGCGATCGTGCCGCTGGCGCTGGCCGATGTGGCGGCGGCGCTGACCGCCAATATCCGCATGATCCGCCGGATCGCCGAGATCTATGGCGGGCGCGCGGGCGCGCTGGGCTCGCTCCGGCTGACCCGCGCGGTGATGACCCATCTGGTGGCCACCGGCGCGGTGGCGGTGGGCGACGATCTGATCGGCTCGCTTGCGGGGGGGCAGGTGCTCGCCAAGCTGTCGCGGCGAATCGGCGAGGGCGTGGTCAATGGCGCGCTCACCGCCCGGGTTGGTGTTGCGGCGATGGAGGTCTGCCGTCCGGTGCCGTTCCTGCGCGCCACGCGGCCCTCGGTCACCGGGCTGGTGAAACGGGCGCTCACCGGGGTGTTCGACAGTGACGGGGCGGGGGACGGGGCCGGAAACGGGGCAGGGGCGCCGCCCGAGGGCCATTCCGGGCGATGACCCGGGGCTTTTTCTTCCGCTTTACCCCCCGCTTTACCCTTCCCCGTGAGGGCGCTATATGCCCCCCATGCAACACAATCGGATCATACGAATTACCAACCCGGCGCTCTGAAACCGAGCCGCCGGGCCAAGGCGTATGAATGCCGCGCCGCCCCCCTCCTGAACACCGCCGATCATATTCGAAGGACGCCTGAAATGTGCGCCGACACACCCGACCATAACGCCGACCAGACACCCGACTACAAAGACACGCTGAACCTGCCGAAGACCGACTTCCCGATGCGCGCCGGCCTCCCCAAACGCGAGCCCGGCTGGCTCGCGCGCTGGGAGAAGATCGGCATCTATGACAGGCTGCGCGAGAAGGGTGCCGCCGAAGGCCGCGCCCCTTTCATCCTCCATGACGGCCCGCCCTATGCCAACGGCCATCTGCATATCGGCCACGCGCTCAACAAGATCCTCAAGGACATGATCGTGCGGTCTCAGCAGATGATGGGCAAGGACGCGCGCTATGTGCCCGGCTGGGATTGCCACGGGCTGCCGATCGAATGGAAGATCGAGGAGCAATACCGCGCCAAGGGCCGCGACAAGGACGCCGTGCCGGTGATCGACTTCCGCCGCGAATGCCGCAAATTCGCCGAAAGCTGGATCGACGTGCAGCGGCGCGAGTTCAAGCGGCTCGGGGTCTATGGCAATTGGGACGAGCCCTATCTCACCATGAATTACCATGCCGAGGCGGTGATCGCCGAGGATTTCATGAAGTTCCTGATGAACGGGTCGCTCTATCAGGGTTCCAAGCCGGTGATGTGGTCGCCGGTCGAAAAGACCGCGCTGGCCGAGGCGGAGGTGGAGTATCACGACCACAAGTCGCATACGATCACGGTGAAATTCCCGGTGGTCGCGGGGGCGACGGGTGATCTGACGGGCGCGCAGGTGGTGATCTGGACCACCACCCCCTGGACCATCCCGCAGAACCGCGCAGTGTGCTACAACCCGGAAATCTCCTATGGTCTTTACCGGGTCGATGCCACGCCCGACGAATGCTGGGCGAAGGTGGGCGATCTCTATCTGCTCGCCGACGAGCTGGCCGAAGACGTGCTGGGGGCCGCGCGGGTCGACAATTCGCAATACACGAGGCTGCGCGGCGTGAGCGCGGCCGAGATCGACGCGCTCACCTGTGCCCATCCGTTCCGCGGGCTCGAGGGCGGCGAGGGCGAATGGGACTACGACATCCCGCTGCTCGCGGGCGACCATGTGACCGACGACGCCGGCACCGGCTTTGTCCATACCGCGCCCAGCCACGGCGAAGACGATTACCAGATCGGCCTGAAATACGGGCTGGTGATGACCCATAACGTGCTCGAAGACGGCTCCTTCCGGCCCAACCTGCCGGTCTTCGGCGGTGAGGTGATCGTCAAACCCAACGGCAAGGACGGCAACGCCAACAAGGCGGTGATCGACAAGCTGGTGGAGACCGGCGCGCTGATCGCGCGTGGACGGCTGACCCATTCCTATCCCCATAGCTGGCGCTCCAAGGCGCCGCTGATCTATCGCAACACGGCGCAATGGTTCGTTGCCATCGACGCGCCGCTCGGCGACGGGATGGACGCTCAGGGCGAGACCATCCGCGCCCGGGCGCTGTCGTCGATCGAACATCTGGTGACCTTCACCCCCGCCAAGGGCCAGAACCGCCTGCATGCGATGATCGCCGCGCGGCCCGACTGGGTGCTGTCGCGCCAGCGCGCCTGGGGGGTGCCGCTCACCTGTTTCACCAAAAAGGGCGCGCTGCCGACCGACGCGGATTTCCTGCTGCGCAACGAAGAGGTCAACGCGCGGATCGTGGCCGAATTCGAGGCCGGCGGGGCCGATACTTGGTATGAAGAGGGCTTCAAGGCGCGGGTGCTGGGCGGCATCGTCGACCCGGAGGCCTATGCCCAGGTGTTCGACGTGCTCGACGTCTGGTTTGACTCAGGCTCCACCCATGCTTTCGTCCTGCGCGACCGGCCCGACGGGGTGCCCGACGGCATCGCCGATCTCTATCTCGAAGGCACCGACCAGCACCGCGGCTGGTTCCACTCCTCGCTGCTTCAGGCCTGCGGCACCACCGGCCGGGCGCCCTATCGCGGGGTGCTGACCCATGGGTTTACCCTCGACGAGAAGGGCATGAAAATGTCCAAGTCGCTGGGCAATACCGTCGCGCCGGAGGATGTGACCCGGCAATATGGCGCCGATATTCTGCGCCTCTGGGTGGCGCAGTCGGATTACACCGCTGATCTGCGCATCGGCCCGGAGATCCTGAAAGGCGTGGCCGACAGCTACCGCCGCCTGCGCAACACCATGCGCTTCATCCTCGGCAACCTGACCGGCTATGACCCGGCAGAGGCGGTCGATCCGGCGGAGATGCCGGAACTCGAACGCTGGGTGCTGCACCGGCTGAGCGAGCTTGACGGACAGCTGCGCGAGGGGTTCGACGGATACGACTTCCAGGGCGCGTTTCAGGCGCTGTTCAACTTCGCCACGGTGGAGCTGTCGAGCTTCTATTTCGACATCCGCAAGGACGCGCTCTATTGCGATCAGCCCACCAGCCTCGCGCGGCGCTCGGCCCGGACGGTGCTCGACATCCTGTTCCACCGGCTCACCACATGGCTCGCGCCGATTCTGGTGTTCACCATGGAAGAGGTCTGGCTCGAACGCTTCCCGGGCGAAGACAGCTCGGTGCATCTCACCGACCTTCCCGAGACGCCCGAGGCCTGGCGCGACGACGATCTGGCGGCGAAATGGGCCGGGATCCGCGCCGTGCGCCGGGTGGTGACGGCGGCGCTGGAGATCCAGCGGCGCGAAAAGGTGATCGGCGCTTCGCTGGAGGCGGCGCCGGTGGTGCATGTGCGCGACCGGGCGCTGGCACGGCAGTTGCGGTCGGTGGATTTCGCCGATGTCTGCATCACCTCGAACGTGCAGATCACCTCCGATCCGATGCCGATGGAGGCCTTCCGTCTGCCCGAGACCGAGGGCGTGGGGGTGACCTTCGCCCTGGCCGAGGGCGAAAAATGCCAGCGCTGCTGGAAGATCCTGCCCGATGTGGGTGGCCATCCGCATCCGGGCACCTGCGCGCGCTGCGACGACGCTTTGGACTGAGGGCCGTCGTGGGAGCATGTCGCCAAAGCCGGGTGGCGGTCCGGCGTTCTTCGACAGGCGACCAGACGAGCGTTGGCATCTGATCTGAGAGCCCGATTTGAAACTGATTGAGGGGGTTCAGCAGGTTGTGCTTCTGTTCGTCTGTTAGACTGAACGGAGACCTCGATGGCCTGGACCGGTAGTGTCCCATCGGATGGTGCAAGAGCGCCGACCCTCGGAGAGGGGCGGAGCTGATCAGGACGCCATGGCGGGCAGCGTGACGATTGACGTGTCGGTGACGCGGGCAAGGGTTTCAAGGCCCATGGACCGTCGTGCGACGGTCCAATCGTCGTTGGTCTCCAGCATCAGAGCGCCGACAAGGCGGATGATGACGCCGTGGTCTGGAAAGATCCCGATCACGTCGGCCCGCCGCGTGATCGCGCGGTTCACCCGTTCGATCGGGTTGGTGAATGCGATCTGCGGCCAGTGTTCCCGCAGGAAGCCCATGCAGGCGAAGACGTTGCCGCGCGCGGCACCGGTCCGCCCCTCAACCCCGGGCGCCATGATCCGCCCGGCTGCAAAGCCGGCCTCTCGCGTACGAGGTCGCCGTCGGCCTGCTGTTCAATCAGCCCGATCAAGGCCATTCTCTCATCGGTCATCGGTCATCGGTCATCGGTCATCGGTCATCGGTCATCGTCGTCTCCGTTCCCGGTTCAAGCTGTCCAACCCGAACCTTCTCCGAAGATCGACGGTGACCGCCAGCATCACCACCGGCCGCGCGCTACGCTACGCCGAAGGCTCCGCCCGCAGCCTTCTGCACCACCACCCGGGACACGGTCGCGGCGATTATTGCTGCCCGTCGCAGATGATCAGGATGTCATTGCATCTTTGAAACCTGGCCCGGAGGGGGAAGCCACACCTGGCGTGCTCTGCCGGGCCCGGGCCGGTCAAGCGATTGCCGTGGCTTCGCCCGGACCCGCCTTGACCTCGCCAGCCGGCTCGCTTACATCCTCTGCACGCGAGGCGGGTATGATGTAATGGTAGCCTGTCAGCTTCCCAAGCTGAACGCGCGGGTTCGATTCCCGCTACCCGCTCCAGCCTTGCAGATATGTGGCGACAATCGGTATCCGGCAAGGCGGATCAGGAGGCGCGTAGACCTGCCAGAGCCCAGGAAGGCCCCTGTCCTGCGGGCCCCTTTCAGGATGGCCCCCGGTGATTGCCCGACCAGATGGTGACCGGGTGGCAGCGGACAGAAGAGACAGGTTTCCGCGCAGAAGTGGGCCCCGGCTTTGCGCCTTTCTACATGCGAAGACAAAACGCCAGAGCGCGTGGCGTGAATGCGATTGAACGTGAGGCCTGCTCTACCCCCGCGCCTCGGCCAGCGCCTCCGGCAAGGCGGCGGCGAAGAGATCGAGCATTTCCTCGGTGCCCGCCGACACCCGGATGCAGCGATCCTGCGGCGCCACGAAGGGCTTGCGCACAAAGATGTCGCGTGCGTCAAGGGCTTCGAGCACCCGGGTCGCGAAGGCGCCGTCGGCGCCGCAATCGACGGCGACGAAATTGGTGGCGGACGGCAGGGCGGTGAGCCCGTTTTGCGCGGCGATCTCCCCGATCCGCGCCCGCGCCCGCGCCACCTTTGCGGTGACCTCCGCAAGCCATGCCCCGTCGGCCAGCGCCGCCAGCGCCCCGGCCTGGCTGATCCGCGCCATGCCGAAATGGTTGCGCACCTTGTCGAAGGCCGCAATCAGCCCTGGCGCGCCGATCCCGTATCCGACCCGCGCCCCGGCCATGCCATAGGCCTTGGAGAAGGTGCGGAACCGGATCACCCGGGGGTCATCAGGGTCGATCTCAGGTGCGGTGCCCGCGGGGGCGAATTCGATATAGGCCTCGTCAAGCACCAGCAGCGTGCCGTCGGGCAGGGCGTCGCGCATTGCGTGGATCGCCTCCGCCCCGTGCCATGTGCCCATCGGGTTGTCGGGATTGGCGATATAGACCAGCTTCGGGCGCAGCTCGGCGGCGCGCGCCACCAGCGCCTCGGGGTCTTCGCGGTCGTCGCGGAAGGGCACGGTTTCCAGCACCCCGCCGAACCCCGCGACATGATAGTTGAAGGTCGGATAGGCTCCGGCCGAGGTCACCACCACGTCGCCGGGGGCCACGATCAGCCGGACAAGAGAGCCCAGCAGCCCGTCGATCCCCTCGCCGACGATGACGTTTTCTGGCCCCACCCCCAGATGCGCCGCCAATGCGTGGCGCAGATCGTGGCTTTCCGGGTCGGCATACATCCAGGTCTCGGCGGCGGCCCGCTCCATCGCAGAGATCGCCCGGGGCGAGGGGCCGAAGACGTTTTCATTGGCGCCGAGCCGGGCCCTGAACGCCCGCCCCCGGGTGCGTTCCCGGGTTTCGGGGCCGACGAAGGGCACGGTGGCGGGCAGGCTTTCGGCGAGCGGGGTGTAGCGGGGGGCTTGGGTCATGGGGCGAGAATGGCCGAAGCCGGGGAGGGGGGCAAGGGGCGGACGGGTGCCGGACTTCGGCCAAGCGCCCCCCGCCGGGGGCGAGAGGCCCGCGCTTGGGCCGCATGGTCACGGTGAAAGCCGACGCGGCTTGCCGGGGCAAACCGGCGCCCCGGCCTCAATGGTGGCGCAGGAAATTCAGCCGGGTCTCGCGCGCCACGTTGCGGCGCATTTCCAGATCGGCGATGCGGGCCATCAGCCGGTCGCGCTCGGCCGGGTCGCGGGCCGCCACCCACTCCGCCCTGGCTTCTTTCAGCAACTGGCCGAGTTGCAATTCCTGCGGCACGAACCCGGCTTCATGCATGATCCGGAACCCCAGGGCTTCGAGCGGATCGACACCGACCGGTTCGAGGCGATCGGGCAGGGGCTTGCCTTCGCCCGCGAGGTTCGAGAGCTTGCCCTCGGCGCGGGCGGCGAGCAACCGGCGTTCGGCGAGACGTGCGAAATTCAGATCCATCGCGAACCTCCTTCCCCCGGGAGAGAATATGGGGGCGCGAGGGCCGGATTTCCACGCGAGGGGGCGGGGGATGGCGGATTCTGGCCGGATTCTGGCCGGATTCTGGCCGGGCGCGGGCCAATTTCCCTGGCGCGGGCCTCCGGGCATGGTCCGTTTGGCGCGCGGACTGGCGCGGTTGATCTGGACGCGCGGCGCGGCTGTGGGGGCCAGATCCCACAAAAGGGATCTGGCCAGGCCTCCGCGCGGGTTTCAGCCGAGTTCCGCCAGCCGGGCCAGCGCCTCGCTGAGCTTGCCCGCCTCACCCTCGCGCTGGGCGAGGTTGGACCGCGCCTCCTCGACCACCTCTTCCGGCGCGTTCTCGGCGAATTTCGGGTTCTTCAGACGGCCTTCCAGCCCCTTGATCTCCTTGCCGAGCTTGGCGAGCGATTTCTCCAGCCGCGCCTTTTCTTCGGCCACGTCGATGATGTCGGCCAGCGGCAGGGCGAACGTCGCCCCCTCGACCGGGAGGGTGATGCAGCCCTTGGGCAGAACCGCCATGTCGGTGAGGCTGTCGATCCGCGCCATGCGCTGGATCAGCGCCGCATTGGTCTCCCAGGCGGCACGGGCGGCCGCGTCGCTTTCGGCGCGGATCATCGGGATCTTCAGCCCCGCGGGCACATGCATCTGGGCCCGCGCCGAGCGGATGTCCTCGATCAGACGGATCACCCAGTTGATCTCGCGGTCGGCGGCGGGGTCGAGCAAACCGGCGCCGTAGCCCGGCCAGTCGGCATGGGCGAGCAGCCGGTCGCGCTTTGCGATCTCGCCCCAGAGTTCCTCGGTGATGAAGGGCATGAACGGGTGCAGCAGCACCAGACACTGGTCGATCACCCAGCCCATGGTGGCGCGGGTTTCGGCGGCGATGGCGGAATCGTCCGAGGCCAGCAGCGGCTTGGAAAACTCCACATACCAGTCGCAGACCTTGCCCCATGTGAAGGCGTAGAGCGCATGTGCCGCGTCGTTGAAGCGATAGGCGGCAATCGCCTCGTCGAC
The DNA here is from genome assembly GCA_002746935.1 of Rhodobacterales bacterium. Lineage (GTDB taxonomy): Bacteria > Pseudomonadota > Alphaproteobacteria > Rhodobacterales > Rhodobacteraceae > Sinisalibacter. Next base: position 52,792 of record PDRW01000024.1, on the reverse strand, counting down.
CGCTTCGCGCACCCGGCCGGTCTCGCCGACGATCCATTTGTTGACCGTCGCGCTGACGGCTTTCGGGTCGAAGCCCTCCACCGGGTGGCAAGCGTTCATCTCGGCAAACCGCGCGGCGTTCCAGAGCTTGGTGCCGAAGTTGCGATAGCCCTTGATGCGCTCTTCGGAGAGCTTCAGCACACCGCCGATGGCGGCCATGGAAGCGCTTGTAAAGCGGAGCGCGTCGGCGCCGTATTCGTCAATGATTTCAAGCGGGTCGATGACGTTGCCGGTGGTCTTCGACATCTTCTTGCCCTTCTCGTCGCGGACAAGCTGGTGCAGATAGACGGTGTGGAAGGGCACCTCGCCGACCACCGCAAGCTGCATCATCATCATCCGCGCCACCCAGAAGAACAGGATGTCGAAGCCGGTGATGAGCACATCGGTGGGGAAGTATTTTTCGAGCTCGTCGGTCTCTTCCGGCCAGCCCAGCGTGCCGATCGGCCAGAGCCCGGAGGAAAACCATGTGTCGAGCACATCCGGGTCGCGCCAGACCGGGTAGACGAGCTTCGTCGGATCCTGGTCGATGGCGTATCGGGCCAGGGTTTCGGCCAGCATCTCCTCGGCCGCCTTCTTGTCGGCCACCTCGGTGACGCGGGCATGGGCGATGGGGGCGGGGGTGTCGGCATTGTCGTCGAGGAAGCGGTCCTTCACCGCCTCGAAACTGGCGCCGCAATGGTGCACCTCGCCCATATGGACGATGCCGTCGAGCAGCATCCGGGCGATCTCGACCGGGTCGATCTCGCCGTCGCGATCCCGGTCGACGGGTTTTTCATACGACAGATCAAGCCCATACCAGACCGGGATCCGGTGCCCCCACCACAGCTGGCGCGAGATGCACCAGGGCTCGATGTTTTCCAGCCAGTGGTAATAGGTCTTCTCGCCCGCCTCGGGGATGATCTTCGTGCGCCCGTCGCGCACCGCCTCCAGCGCCGGGCCCACGACCTTTTCGGCGTCGACGAACCACTGGTCGGTGAGCATCGGCTCGACCACGACCTTGGAGCGGTCGCCGAAGGGCTGCATGATCGGCTTGTCTTCCACCAGCGGCTCAAGGCTTTCGACCTGCTCGCCGGTCTCTGCGTCGACCCGGGTGACCACATGCATCACCGCCAGCCCCTCGGCGGTGATCTGGTCGATCACCTTTTCGCGGGCTTCGAAGCGGTCGAGCCCGCGCAGATCGTCGGGCACGAGGTTGAGCGTGTCGACCTCTTCGCCGGTGAAGGCGGCGCCGGCGGCGATCTCCTGCGCCCGGTTGGCGCATTCGCCGTAAGAGAGCCCGTCGGCGCGCATCCGGCCGGCAGAGTCCATCAGCCGGTAGAGCGGGATGCCGCCGCGCTGGGCGACGGCGTAGTCGTTGAAATCATGCGCCCCGGTGATCTTGACCGCGCCGGAGCCGAAATCGGGGTCGGGGTAGTCGTCGGTGATGATCGGGATGAAGCGGCGGTGTTCCTTCGGCCCCACGGGGATCTCGCAGAGCTTGCCGACGATCGGCGCATAGCGCTCATCCGAGGGGTGCACCGCCACCGCGCCGTCGCCGAGCATGGTTTCGGGCCGGGTGGTGGCGATGGAGATATAATCGCGCTCCTCCTCGAAGGTGACGTTGCCGTCTGCGTCCTTCTCCACATAGGTATAGGTCTCGCCGCCCGCGAGCGGATATTTGAAATGCCACATATGGCCCGCGACCTCGATATTCTCGACCTCAAGGTCGGAGATCGCGGTTTCGAAATGCGGATCCCAGTTGACCAGCCGTTTGCCGCGGTAGATCAGCCCCTTGTGATACATGTCGACAAAGACCTTGATCACCGCGTCATGGAAATTGGCGCTGTTTTCATGGCCCGTGCGCGGGTCGCCCGGGGCGCCGGCCATGGTGAAGGCGTTGCGCTCCCAGTCGCATGACGCCCCGAGACGCTTCAGCTGCTCGACGATGGTGCCGCCGTACTCGGCCTTCCATTCCCAGACCTTGGCAAGAAAGGCCGCGCGGCCGAGCTCGCGCCGCGAGGGCTGGCCGGTGGCGGCGAGCATCTTCTCGACCTGCAACTGGGTGGCGATGCCCGCATGGTCCTGGCCCGGCTGCCACAAGGTGTCGAACCCGCGCATCCGGTGCCAGCGCACGAGAATGTCCTGCAACGTGTTGTTGAACGCATGGCCCACATGCAGCGCGCCGGTCACGTTGGGCGGCGGGATCATGATGGTGAAGCTCCCGGCCCCGGGCCTGGCATTGGCGCCGGCGCGGAAGGCGTGGGCCTCCTCCCATTTCTTCGATATGCGCGGCTCGGCAGCGGCGGCGTTGAAGGTTTTTTCCATGGCCATGGCGAAGGTTCCCGGTTTCGGTCGTTCCTAGAGTCCCGGGGTGTATAGGCGAGTGATGGCGGGAAAAGAAGGGTCGGGGGGAGAAAACCGGCAGCCCCCCGGCGGCGCCTGCCCGTCCCCCGGCTGCCGGCATTTCCCCCGCGCCCGCCGCCCGCTGCCCCGGCGGCCCGCCCGGACCACATCCCCCGGCTGCTCCTTTTTCCTGGGGTAAATACTCCGGGGGTCCGGGGGCAGAGCCCCCGGGCCTTGCGAAACCCCATTGCACCGCATTGCCCTGCCCCCGCCCGCGCCGGTGCCCTGCGGCATTTCGACAGCCGCCAGGGTCAGGCTCCGCCTCCGGCCGGGGTTGAACCTTGCGGGCGGGTGCTCTATCTGTGATGTTAAGCCTCGAAACATCGGGGCGGTAGCGGAGAAGTCAGGACGTACATGAGCAATTATGCCAATCTGCCGGCCCCGACCCCCGAAGGCGGGTTGAACCGATACCTCCAGGAGATCCGCAGGTTTCCGATGCTGGAGCCGGAAGAGGAATACATGCTGGCGAAAAGCTGGGTGGACCACGAGGACAGCGCCGCGGCGCACAAGCTGGTGACCAGCCATCTGCGCCTCGCGGCCAAGATCGCCATGGGTTATCGCGGCTACGGGCTGCCGCAGGCAGAGGTGATTTCGGAGGCCAATGTCGGCCTCATGCAGGCGGTGAAGCGGTTCGACCCCGAAAAGGGCTTCCGGCTCGCGACCTATGCCATGTGGTGGATCCGGGCCTCGATTCAGGAATATATCCTGCGTTCCTGGTCGCTGGTGAAGCTCGGCACCACCAGTGCCCAGAAGAAGCTGTTTTTCAACCTGCGCAAGGCCAAGGCGCGCATCGGTGCGCTGGAGGAGGGCGATCTGCGCCCGGAAAACGTCAAACGCATCGCCCACGATCTCAACGTCACCGAAGACGAGGTGATCTCGATGAACCGGCGGATGTCGGGGGGCGACGCCTCGCTCAACGCGACGATCTCGGCCGACGGCGAATCGTCCATGCAATGGCAGGACTGGCTCGAGGACGAAGCTGCCGATCAGGCCGGGGATTACGAGGCGCGCAACGAACTCGAGACCCGGCGCGAGATGCTGGTGGAGGCGATGGCCGTGCTCAACGACCGCGAGCGCGACATTCTGACCCAGCGCCGCCTTTCCGACCAGACGGTGACGCTCGAAACCCTGTCGGAGCACTACGGGGTGAGCCGCGAACGCATCCGCCAGATCGAGGTGCGCGCCTTCGAGAAGCTGCAAAAGAAGATGCAGGAGCTTGCCGCCGCCAGGGGGCTTGTGGAAGCGGAATGAGCGCCCCGGGCAGCCTGGGCGCGCGATGACCCGGGGATTGCCGCCCGCCCGGGCGGGAGCGCATTGCAGCAGCCCGGGCCTGGGGCTAACCTGAAACTGAGGGCCGGGTCTGGCCGGATGGTGGCCGGATGCCGGGCGGATGTTGGCTGAAGACCGGAGGGCGACATGGGCCAGGAACTACGCTGGGGCATTCTCGGGGCGGGTGAATTCGTGCGCAAGCACATGGGGCCGGCGATCCATGCGGCGCGCGGCAACCGGCTGGTGGCGCTGGCCACCTCGACCCATGTCAAGGCCGCGCCGTTCGAGGCCTTCTGCCCGGGGCTTGATGTGTTTCTCGACTATCAGGCGATGCTGGAGTGGGAGGCGATCGACGCCGTTTACATCCCGCTGCCCAACACGCTGCATGTGGAATGGACCAAACGGGCGCTTGAGGCGGGCAAACATGTGCTGACCGAAAAGCCGATCGCGATGAAGGCGGCGGAAATCGACGGGCTGATCGAGTTGCGCGACCAGACCGGGCTGCTGGTGGCCGAGGCCTACATGATCGTGCATCACCCGCAATTCATCCGGGCGAAGGAAATCGTGGCCTCGGGCGAGATCGGTGAGGTCCGCCATGTGGACAGCGTGTTCTGCTACGACAACGGCGCGGAGCCGGACAATATCCGCAACCGTCCCGAAACCGGCGGCGGCGGCATCCGTGACATCGGGGTTTACACCTGTTCCTCCGCCCGCTTCCTCACCGGGGCCGAGCCGCTCGAGCTCACCGCGCGGGTGAAATACGAAAACGGGGTCGACACCTGGGCCCATGTGCTGGGCGAAATGGAAGGGCCGACCGGGCGGTTTACTTATTCGGCAATGACCTCGATGCGCCTGCCGCCCCGGCAGGAGGTGGTGGTTCAGGGCTCGAAAGGGTCGCTCACGATTTCGGCACCGTTCAACGCCGGCGATTTCGGCGTGGCCGCGATCCATATCCGCGATCTTGCGGGTACCATCCGCACCGAGCAATGGCCGCGCGCCAACCACTATGTGAACCAGGTCGAAAACTTCGCCCATTCGGTGCGCACCGGGGCAGACTACCCCTGTCCGCTGGAGTTCAGCCGCGGTACGCAGGAGATGATAGACCGGATATTCGAGATCGCCACAGAGATGGGGTGACATTCGGATTGTATATGGAAAACAATGTTCTGCCTCCGTATCTTCAAGTTGTTTGCGAGGCTTCGGGGGTAAGCGGTGCCGGTTCCGGACGCGGCAGAACGAAGGAGTGGTCCGATGGCTGAAAAGCATGGCAGCGATGACGACATTGCCCCGCGGGTGCTGGAGGAGCCATGGCCCGGCGCAAAGGCCGGGGACCGGGACGGTGGCGGTGAAAACGACCCCGAAAACCCGTGGATGCGCGGGCTCTGGATGCTGGCGCTGGCGGCGCTCTTCGGGGTGGGGGCGTTTCTTCTTGCGGTGGGTGCGGTGGTCCAGTTTCTCTGGCTGCTGTTCGCCCGCGAAAAGAACCCGCATATCGCCGATTTCGGAAAGGATCTCGCCGCCTGGCTGGCGCGCGTGGCACTGTTCGAGGCCGGGACGAGCGAGCACAAACCCTTCCCCTTCGCGCCCTGGGGCGCGGAAGCTGGGGCGGAAGAGTGCGCCGAAAAGGAAGCGGAGGAACAGAGCTTGCGCGCCTGACTGCGGATGAGCGCCGGCGCGCTCCGGGGCCCGCAAACGCTGGCTTTTCCAGCCGGAGGAGGCGCGCGCCTCAGGGGGCTTCAGGTCTTCAGGGCTCCGCCGGGCGGGGGGCCATATGTGCGGCCTGTATGGCTCTGCCCCAAATCACGTCACCCAACACCCCTTGCGCCCCCAGGGGTGCAAATGGGGAGGGCCGTCAAAAGGCCTTTGGGGGGCCTTTGGGAGCGGGGGCCGGGCGTTGTCGGCCCCCGCCGCCGTCGGATCGCCTCCGGGCAAGCCTCAGCGTTTGCAGACCGTTACCCGGCCCGGCTGGCGCAGTTCGAACTGGTTGTCCGAAACGAACACCACATCCGGCGGCGTGCCCGGGGTCATCAGCTCTTTCTTGAAATCGGCCGCATTCTCGCCCTCGGAGCTGTCAACGCCGGCGATGGTAAAGGCGGTGATCTGCGCGCCGGTGGCCTGTTCGATCAGCTTGCTGCCGTCGAGCCGCCATTTGGCCTGATAGGTGGCCTCGATCCGCACCGGCACCACCACCTTGTGGGCCTGAACCACCAGGGCGGTGTAAAGCGTGCCGTCGGCGCGGAAGTCCACGGCGGAATCGACCGTGCCCTTCAGCCCGTTGCGGTTCAGGTTTTCGTGGCAGTTCCAGCGTCCTTCGATGCTTTGGCCCGCCTCCGCGGCAAGCGGCAGTGTCAGCGCCAGAAGCGCGCCGGTCAGGGCCATGCGGCCAAAATGTTTCATGGTCATTTCATATCCTCCAGTTGGTCGATGAAGCCCGAGATCATGGCGAGGCCCCGGTCCCAGAACCTGGGGTCGGAGGCATCAAGCCCGAAAGGCGCGAGCAGATCCTTGTGGTGTTTTGATCCGCCGGCGCGGAGCATGTCGAAATATTTCTCCTGGAAATCCGGCGCACCATCCTCATGGACCGCATAAAGCGCGTTCACCAGCCCGTCGCCGAACGCATAGGCGTAGACGTAGAAGGGCGAATGCACGAAATGCGGGATGTAGGACCAGAAGGTTTCGTAGCCCTCCATGAAGCGGAACGCCGGGCCGAGGCTCTCGCCCTGCACGCTCATCCACAGCGCGTTGATGTCTTCGGGCGTCAACTCGCCCCCGGCCCGCGCCGCGTGCAGCTTGCATTCGAAATCGTAGAACGCGATCTGCCGGACCACGGTGTTGATCATGTCTTCGACCTTGCCCGCCAGCAGCACCTTGCGCTGGCTCTCGTCGCGCGCGCCGTCGAGCAGCTTGCGGAAGGTCAGCATCTCGCCGAACACGCTGGCGGTCTCGGCGAGCGTCAGCGGGGTCTGGCTCAGAAGCTCGCCCTGGCCCGCGGCCAGCACCTGATGCACGCCGTGGCCGAGCTCATGGGCAAGCGTCATCACGTCGCGCGGTTTGCCGAGATAGTTGAGCATCACATAAGGATGGGCATCCGTCACCGTCGGATGGGCGAAGGCGCCGGGGGCCTTGCCGGGCTTGACGCCGGCGTCGATCCAGCCCTTGTCGAAGAAGGGTTCGGCGATCGCGGCCATCTCGGGGGAGAAGGCTCCATAGGCGTCGAGCACGGTCTTGCGGGCCTCGTCCCAGCCGATCACGCGGCTGTCGTCCATCGGCAGCGGCGCGTTGCGGTCCCAGACCTCGAGCTTGTCCAGCCCCAGCCATCTGCGCTTCAGCTCGTAATAGCGGTGCGACAGCTTCGGATAGGCGGCCACCACCGCGTCGCGCAATGCCTGGACCACCTCGGGCTCCACATGGTTGGCCAGATGCATCGCCATCTGCGGCGTTTCCATGCCGCGCCAGCGGTCCTCGATCTCCTTTTCCTTGGCCAGCGTGTTGTGGATCCGCGCAAACAGCTTCACGTTGTCGCCGAACACCCGCGCCAGCTCCCGCGCTGCCGCCTCGCGCCGGGGACGCGCCGGGTCGGTCAGCAGGTTCAGCGTGGCTTCGAGCGGCATCGGCTCCTCGCCCTCTGGGGTGAAGCTGAGCCCGGCCATGGTCTCGTCGAACAGCTTGTTCCACGCGGCGGCGCCCACGGCCGACAGATCGTGGATGAACTTCTCCAACTCGTCCGACAGCTGGTAGGGTTTCATCGCCCGCATCCGCCCGAAGTAGGTGGCGTAGCGCGCAAGCTCTGCATTCGCCGCCATCAGCTCGTCGAGCCGCGCATCGGGCAGGCGGTTCATCTCGAGGCTGAAGAACACCAGGTGGTTGGTGTCCTCTGTCACCCGCTCCTGAAGGTTTTGCAGGAATTGCGCGCGCTCCGGGTCGGTGGTGAGTTGATAATAACGCAATCCCGCGTAGCTCATCAGCCGCCCGGCGAGCCGGTTGATCTCTTCATAGGCGCGGATGCAGGCGAGCATCGCGCCGGCGTCCAGCCCGGCGAGCCTGCCTTCGTAGTCTTGAGCGAACGCCTTGCAGGCCGCGCCGAGGCGGTCGGTGTCGCGGGCCACGTCCGGCGCGTCGGGGGCGGTGTAGAGATCGGTGAGGTTCCATTCCGGCAGCGCGCCGAAATCGCCGGCAGCGGCGGAACCGGCACCGGCTTCGGCGCTCGGGGTGGGAAAGGGCAGGGGAAGGGCGCGCATACGGCCTCCTTTGAGTTCGGATCCCGTCACACATAGAAGGCGCCGGGCCGTTGGGCAATGGGCTTGCCGGGGGCGGTTGGGGCGGGCGGCAAAGATCCGCAGAGCGGGGCCTTCTCGCGTCTGGCGGGGGCGCTCCGGGGCGCGCGGCAGGCCAGGCGAAATGCGGCAGAACCAAGGCGGATTGTCTCTGGATCGGGAACGAAAAAACCGAATTATCTCAGATAGTTTCCCGGCCAGGCACGCAGTGCTCCAAATACCCTATTCGTGCCCCAATTCCGTCAAGTTCCGGGTGTTTGGTAAACTAAAAAGGACCGTAAAACGTTGCCCGTAATCAGGCCGGGCATATAAGTCAGGGGAACACAATGGAACAGCATCATAAACAGAATTTCGCAACCCACAAGCTGAGAACAGGAGGACGCCGGAAAGGCTTCCTGCGTTCGGAAGACGGCTCGCTTATCATATTCGGGCTGATACTCTTCGTGCTCATGCTTACCGTCGCCGGGCTTTCGGTCGACTTCATGCGCGCCGAGACCCACCGGGCACGGCTTCAGTCCACGCTCGACCGCGCGGTGCTCGCCGCCGGCTCGATGCAGCAGACGCTCGACCCGAAGGATGTGGTGCTCGACTACTTCGACAAGGCGGGCCTCGGGGATTTCATCGACCCCGACGACATCACCGTGACCGAGTCGCTCACCTCGCGCCGGGTCGAAGCCTCGGCCAGACTGGACGTCGGTACCACCTTTCTGAGGCTGTCGGGCATTGACCGTCTGCCCGCCCCGGCAATGGGCGCGGCGGAAGAAAACGCCTCGCAGACCGAAGTCTCGCTGGTGCTCGACGTGTCCGGCTCGATGGGTAGCTCCTCGGCTTCCGGCCACACCAAGATCTACGAACTGCGCAAGGCGGCCAAACAATTCGTCAACCTCATGCTGTGCGATCCGGCCCGGCCCAACGCCACGACCGGCTGCACGGTCGAACCCGGCAAGGTCTCGCTGACCGTCGTGCCCTACAGTGAGCAGGTGCTCGTGGGTGAGGACCTTCTCAGCCATTTCGCCGTCACCAATGAGCATACCTACAGCTCCTGTGTGACGTTCAGGGAGGATGACTTCGACAGGATGGGCATCACCCCGACCGAGCAACTCCTGCGCACCGGCCATATCGACCCGTGGTCCTATGACGATGTCCCCGGTCCGGGCTGGCGGTGGACCTGCCAGACCGACAGCTGGCGTGAAATCACCCCGGTGAATGGCGACATTCCCAGCCTTCATAGCGCGATCAGCGCCTTTGGTGCTGGCGGCAATACCTCGATTGACGTCGGCATGAAGTGGGGCGCGGCGTTCCTCGATCCCAAGGCGCAGCCGGTGATCGGCGAGCTGGTCACTGAGGGAACGGTTGCAAACGACTTCGCCAACCGCCCGCTCGCCTGGACGGTGCCCAACATCAAGAAGGTGATCGTGCTGATGACCGACGGGGTCAACACCGGCCAGCACTACCTCTACGACAACCGTCGTTCGGGCCCGTCTCCGGTCTTTTACTACGACTGCGTTGACGGCGACCCTTGCAAGGCTGCCGGGCACGACCGGATCTACTCGGTCTACAAGGCGTCCACCGACCAGTACAGATGGTATGAGGTCGATAACCAGTGGCACGATCATCCCTATGGTGACCTCCCGACCGAGAGCGTCGCGAACACAGGTGCCGTGCAGTTCGACTATGGCAACCTCTGGGCCGACAGATCCTGGGAATGGTGGACACGCTTCGACTGGCTCGGCGGCTACCCCGGCTCCTACCACGGCACCCACGTCAAGAACGACCGTCTTCAGGCGATCTGTTCGGCAGCCAAGGCAAAGGGTGTGACGGTCTTCACGGTCGGCTTCGAGGTGACAACCTGGTCCGCGGACGTGATGCGCCAGTGCGCCAGCACGCCCTCGCATTACTTCAACGCCAACGGCAGCAACCTTGCTGACAAGTTCGCCGCCATTGCTCGCAAGATTTCCGAGCTTCGGCTTATCAACTGAGGGGGATTGAGACCATGTTCGGGGCGGAAACAAAACTCCTCAAGCGCCTGAAAAGGGCAGTACTTGGTGAGGACGGCTCGGCGACCGTGGAATTCGTGATCATCTTTCCGGCGATCATGACCCTGTTCCTGTCGTCCTTCGAAGTCTCCATCTTCCTCATGCGGTCGGTGATGCTCGACAGGGCGCTGGACATCAACGTGCGTGCGCTGAGGCTGGGTAAGTTCGGGTCGACCGAAAGCGACGAGCTCAAGAGGCGGGTCTGCGAGGCGGCACTGGTCTTCAAGGGTTGCCCGGATGCGGTCAAGATCGAGCTGACCAAGGTGCCCAAGACCACCTGGGCCCTGCCGAACGGCAGAACGCCCTGTGTCGACCGGAGTGCACCGCTCTCTCCGGCAACCACGCCGCTCAACCTGGGCGAAGGCAACGATCTGATGGTGGTGCGCGCCTGTGCCGCGCTCGACCCGGTCTTCGGCACCACGCCGATGATCATGAACCTGCCGGTCGACGCGACAGGGGCGTACATGGTTACAGCCGCGTCCACCTTCGTCAACGAGCCAAAGTAAGGAGGGCCAGGACATGACATCAATGACACCCTTCCGTTTCGGGCTGGGCGGTTTCGCCCGGGATGAGGATGCTTCGGTCTCGGTCGAGGCGGTGCTGATCCTCCCGCTCCTGCTCTGGGCCTTTGTCGCGAGCTATACGTTCTTCGACGTCTACCGCGACAAGAACCTGTCGCTGAAAGCGAACTACGCGGTTTCGGACCTGCTGTCGCGCGAGACCACGCCGATCGACATGAACTATCTCAACGGGGCGGCGAAGCTCTACAAATACCTCACCCGGTCGCCGGGCTCGGGGTGGATGCGGGTAACGTCGGTCTATTGCGATCAGGATTGCGACCTGAACAGCCGCAGGCTCAAGACCCACTGGTCCAAGGCGACCGGGAGTCTGCCGACCTATACCGACCAGTCGCTGCGCGACATTCTCGGGCCGACGATTCCCTGGCTGGCCGCGGGCGATCAGCTGATCGTGGTCGAGACCGGTATCGAGTACAAGACGCCCTTCAGCAGGACGTTCAGCGGGATCGGCGACCAGACCCTGGTCGACGTCGTGATGACCCGGCCGCGTTTCTCCCAGCTTTGCTGGGGAACCCTTCCCCCCTGTTAGGGACTGGCGTCCCGGTGCCGGAAGGGGGCCGGCACCGGGCGCGAGGGAGGGCCTCGGCATTGGCGGGTGGCGCCATCACAACAAGCCATCAGAACAACAGGCCATCCGTCGCGGGTGGCCTGTTGCATTTCTGTCCAGCCGTGTGCCCTTGTCCGCACGCGCGGCTTCTGTGCCCCGGCTGTCGTTGCCCGCAACAGGGCGGGCGCCCGGGGCCGGGCCGGGGGCGCTGCCCCCGGACCCCCGGAGTATCTGACCCGGGAAAAGGGGAAGACAGGGGCTTGCGGTCGGGCGTGCGGGGCGCTGACGAGGCCCCGCAGATCAGGGCGCCGGCAGCAGCCGGGTGATCCCCACCGCCGCCGCCCGGGCCAGTTCCGGGTCGAGCGACATCGGCACATATTCGCCGCGCCGCCAGAGCTCACCGAGATCGTCATAGTGGCGCGACAGGAAGTGGCCTGATTGTCCGGTCGAGGTGATGAACAGCGAGCTGTCGGGATCGGCGAAATCGTAGACCCCACGGTAGACCGCGGCATGGACATTTGCAAAGGGGGTCGCACCGGTGCCGCTGGTCAGGCCGCGGTTCAGCGTATTGTCGCCGCCGGAGGTGGATTGGCGGATGTTCACGAACCACTTCAGAAACGGCATGTCGCCCATCACCGGATGGTCGTGCAGGGCCTGATGGGCATCGCCCCAGCGCAGCGCCTCGGTGGTGCCGCCCCAGGTCTCGTCGATCCGGATCAGGGCTTCGTCCAGCGCGGCCCTGGCGATTTCGGTGCAGCTTTCCACGGCGGCGGACTGAACCACGTCGCACCAGATGCCGGCGCCGTCGGCATCGCGGAAGACCCGCTCGATGAACACCGGCTCCACATGGGTGAAGGCATCGGCAAGAGGGCCGAGCTCGTCGCGGATCAGCCGCTGTTGCAGGGCACGCATCCAGGCCATGTAGATCAGCGGTTCCGGCATGTGTTCGTTCATCTCGCCGTTCCAGTCCGCGAGCAGCGCCAGCGCCTGCTGGCGGGCGCGCTCCGGGGTGCCCTCCGGGGCGGGCGTGCCGGTGAACCACAGATCCGCCCCCACCAGTGGCAGAAGCGTGCGCGCGGTTACGGACACATCGTCGAGCTGGGCCTCGATGAAGCTCTCGCGGGTGTGCACCGCGCGGGCCTGCATGATGTGGCTCCAGCGCTGTACCCGCTGGCTGTCGCCCCAGTCGTAGCTGACATGGGCGGGGAAGGGGCGGTCGAGGATCTTGTTGTTGGTATTGCCGACGATGCCGCCCACCGGGTCGCGGAATTCGGGATTGGCGGCATAGGCTTCGCGCCCGATCCAGCGGTTGCGGCTGTCCCAGCCGGGGGCGGGCATCCGGCCGCGGGTCACATGGCCCGCGTGGCGGCGCGGCATCGCGCCCATGGTCTTCATGGCGATGTGGCTGGCGTCGACCATGATGACGTTCTGCGCCGGGGCGACGTAGCTTTCGCCTGCCGCGATCCCTTCCGCCACGCTTCGCGCCCGCATCAGCTTCATGGCGGCGCTCATCGAGGGGTCGTCGGCGGTGAGCAGGGTCCAGCTCAGCGCGGCGACATGGCCGGGCGGGGTGATCGCGGCGAGGCCGAAATGGTGCCCCGGCAGCACCGGGCCGTTGGCGGTCCATTGCAGATCTATGGTGACCGGAGTTTCGTCCTTGATGCGGATGATCGAAGGGCGGGTCCTGATCGGTTCGAACCCGTTGAGGCTGCGCACCCTTGAGGGGTCGGCGGGGTCGAGTTCCTCGATGAACAGATCCTGATCGTCGACATAGGCCGAGGTGAGGCCCCAGCCGAAGTTTTCCGACCGTCCGAGAAGCATGATTGGCATCCCCGGAATGGTGCCGCCGATGATCCCGCCGGAGGAAAGCTCGAGCCGCGCGAGATAGATGATCGTCGGCGCCGAGAGGCCCAGGTGCGGGTCGTTGGCGAGCAGGGTGCCGCCGGCGGCGGAGCGGGCGGGGGCGGCGGCCCAGGCACCGGAAGCGCCGGCCTGCCCGCGCGGGGGCAGGGGGGAGAGCAGGGCGGTGGCATCAGCGGGGCGGAGAGCGGCGGTGCGCGGCGCGCCGGGGGTGGTTGCGGGGCCGGGAGAGGCTGCGAGCGATGCGCCGGGCATTCTTGCAAGGCCCGGTTTCGCCGCACCCTGTGCCGCCGCGTGTTGCCGCAGTGCCGCGCCGCCGGGTGCTGGCAACCCGTCCGGGCCCGGCGGCAGCAATCCCGAATATTCCGGCAGCGCCGCCACGCCCTGGCCCGGCACGTCGGGCAGAATGTCGGCGAGCCTTTCCGGCCCCACCGCCAGCGCCACCCTTGCGCGCAGCACTTCGGATTGCAGATGGCTGCCCATCTGCACCCCCATGAGCTTCATCACCGCCAGGCTGTCGGCTGGCACCCATGGGCTTATATCATTGGAAAAGATGAAAAATTCCGGCGCGCCACGGCCCAGCGCCTCGGCGTTGACGCGGTCGAGCCAGGCGTTGACGCCATGGGCATAGGCCTCCAGCGCGCGGGTGGTGTAGGCGTCCTGCACCGCCACCGCCTGCTGCGCCAGCGGGTAGATGTCGAGCCGCCGCATGAGTTCGTCGACCGCCAGCGTGCGCTGCCCGAACATCTCGCTGAGCCGGCCTTGGGCGGTGCGGCGCAATATCACCATCTGCCACAGCCGGTCCTGGGCATGGGCATAGCCGAGGCCGAAATAGACATCCGTATCGGTCGCGCCGAAGATATGCGGCACGTTGTTGTTGTTGCGCACGATCTCCACCGGCTGCGCTATCCCGCGCACGCTGCGGGTGGCGTCGTACTCCGGCAGCGACCGGCTGGCGACATAGAGCGCCAGCCCAAGCGTGAATGCAGCCAGCAGCAGCACCGCGGTCACGCCGCGCACCGCCCATCGGAAAAGTGCCATATTGCCTCTTGCGGTTGCTCATGCCCCGGGCCTGCGTTGACCGGGGGGCCGGGCTCCGTCCATAACGGCAGCCGGGACCAGTTTCAAATAACGGAGCGGTGAAATGACCAAAGTGGCATTCCTTGGCCTTGGGGTGATGGGCTATCCGATGGCGGGGCATCTTGCCAGCCGGGGCCTTGAGGTGACGGTCTACAACCGCACCGCCGCCAGGGCGCGGGCCTGGGCGGAAGAATACGGCGGCGCCCATGCGCCGACCCCGCGCGAGGCCGCCGAAGGCGCGGCCTTCGTGATGGCCTGCGTGGGCAATGACGACGATCTGCGCGCGGTCTGCCTCGGCGACGACGGGGCTTTCGCGGGTATGGGCGCGGGTGCGGTGTTTGTCGATCACACCACGGTTTCGGCGCGGGTCACGGAGGAGCTGGCGGGTGTTGCGGCGGCGCGCGGGGTGAGTTTCGTCGACGCGCCGGTGTCGGGCGGCGAGGCGGGGGCGCAAAACGGCGTGCTCTCGATCATGTGCGGCGGCGAACAGGCAGCCTTCGATCTGGCGCAGCCGGTGATGGCGGCCTATGGGCGCACCATCCGGCGGATGGGCGGCAGCGGTGCGGGGCAACTCACCAAGATGGTGAACCAGATCTGCATTGCCGGGCTGGTGCAGGGCCTGTCGGAGGGCCTGCATTTTGCCGAAAAGGCGGGGCTCGACATTGCCGAGGTGGTGGCGGTCATCAGCCAGGGTGCGGCGGGCAGCTGGCAGATGGCGAACCGCCACGAGAACATGGCGGCGGGCGAATTCGACCACGGTTTCGCGGTCGACTGGATGCGCAAGGATCTCGGCATCTGCCTCGCCACTGCCGAAGAGGTGGGCGTCGCGTTGCCGGTCACCGCGCTGGTCGACCAGTTCTACAAGGAGGTGCAGAACCTCGGCGGCGGCCGCTGGGACACGTCCTCGCTGATCGAGCGGCTGCGCCGGCTGGGGTGACGGCCCGGGGGTGCGGCGGCGGAACCGGGCGCGGAACGGCCTGCGGGTCAGGCTGCGGTCTGGACCGCTGGACCGGCAGGGCCGGTTGTGGCACACTTGACGCAGTTTTCGGGGAGTGCAACATGACACGCTTTTTCGCCGCCCGGGCCCGGCGTGTGGTCCGGTCTGCCACGCCGGTTCTCGCGCTGGCTCTTTCGCTGACCTTCGCTCTGGCCGCTGCGGTCCCGGGTCCGGCGGCGGCGCAGGTGGGCATCCCGGTCTATGGCAACTGGTGCGGTCCGGGCCATGGTGCGGGCCCCGCGCTCGACCCGGTTGACGCCGCCTGCATGCGCCACGACTTCTGCACCGCCAACTACGGTCCGTTCAATTGCAACTGCGATCTGATGCTGATGGCCGAGCTGCGCCGTCTGAGCTATCCGAACCCGGCGATGCAGGCGCGCGGCCGGGGCATCTATGAAGCGATCGCCATGACCCCCTGTGCGCCGCCCGGCGCCCAGATGACCAAGATGGACTGGGCCATGCGCGACTGGATGAACGGCGTGATGTCGGGCCAGGAACTGCCCGTCGCGATCGTCGAGCGGTTTCTCGGGCTGTTGGGTGAGGGCCTGTCGCGCGGCTACATGCGCTGAAGGGCCGGTGCGCCCGAGGCCGGGCAGCCAGGCGGGCGCCGCCCCGCCCCGGTTTTGGCTTGGCCGTTTGGCCCTTGCCCCGGCGTGGGCTCACGCGGTAACAATCGCCCGGTCGACAAACCGGTCGGCAGAAGCGTTGCTGCGAAAGGGCTCACCATGAAACGTCGCGTTGTCATCACCGGACTTGGGCTGGTCACGCCGCTGGCCTGCGGCGTCGAGGAGAGCTGGAAACGCCTGATCGCGGGCGAGAGCGGGGCCGGGCCGATCACCCGGTTCGATGCTTCCCGCGTCGCCACCGGCTACGCCTGCGAAGTGCCGTTCGGCGATGGCTCCGGCGGTACCTTCAACCCCGATGACTGGATGGCGCCGAAGGACCGGCGCAAGGTTGATGATTTCATCCTCTACGGCATGGCCGCCGCGGCCCAGGCGGTGCAGGACGCAGGCTGGACCCCCGAAGACGAAGCGAGCCGCGAGCGCACCGGGGTGATGATCGGTTCCGGCATCGGCGGGCTTGAGACCATCGCCAATACCGCGCTGCTGATCCGCGACCGGGGGCCGCGCCGGATCTCGCCGTTCTTCATTCCCGGCGCGCTGATCAACCTGATCTCCGGACAGGTCTCGATCCGCTACGGCTACAAGGGGCCGAACCACGCGGTGGTGACGGCCTGCGCCACCGGCACCCATGCCATCGGCGACGCGGCCCGGCTGATCATGCTGGACGATGCCGATGTGATGGTCGCGGGCGGCGCCGAAAGCGCGATCTGCGAGGTCGGGATTGCCGGGTTCAACGCCGCCAAGGCGCTGTCGACCCGCTGGGCCGACGAGCCGAAACGCGCCTCGCGCCCCTGGGACGAGGCCCGTGACGGTTTCGTGATGGGCGAGGGCGCGGGCGTGGTGGTGCTCGAGGAATACGAGCACGCAAAGGCGCGCGGGGCAAAGATCCATGCCGAGGTTCTGGGCTATGGTCTCTCGGGCGATGCCTATCACATCACCGCGCCGTCGGAAAACGGCGAGGGCGGCGAGCGCGCCATGCGGGCGGCCTTGCGCAACGCCGGGCTCGAACCCGCGGCGCTCGACTACATCAACGCCCATGGCACGTCGACCATGGCCGACACGGTGGAGCTTGGCGCCGTCGAACGGCTGCTGGGCGAGCATGCGGCACATGTCACCATGTCGTCGACCAAGTCTTCCGTCGGGCATCTGCTGGGGGCGGCGGGCGCGGTGGAGGCGGTGTTCTCGGTGCTGGCGATCCGCGATCAGCTGGCCCCGCCGACGATCAATCTCGACAATCCGGCGGTGGAGCCGAAGCTTTCGCTGGCCGCCAACAAGGCAGAACCGCGCCGGATCGACAGGGCAATGTCCAATTCCTTCGGCTTCGGCGGCACCAATGCCTCGCTGATCATCGGCAAGGCTGACGCGTGATGTGGCGCAACCTGGCATCGACCGTGCTGTCTCTCATGGTGCTGCTGCTGGCGCTGGTCGCCGGTTTGATCGCCTGGGGCCGCGCGCAATATGCCGCCCCCGGCCCGCTTGCCGCGCCGATCTGCCTGCAAGTGGAATCGGGGTCGGATTTCGAAGAGGTCGCCCGGGCGCTGGACGCCCAGGGGGCGATTTCCTCGCCGTCGATCTTCCGCATCGCGGTGGAGTATTCCGGCAGGAAGGGCGATCTCAAGGCGGGCAGCTTTCTGGTGCCGGAAGGTGCGTCGATGAAGGAAATCACCGATCTGGTCACGCTTGGCGGCAGGTCGAGCTGTGGCAGCGAGATTGTCTACCGGATCGGGGTCGGCGGCAGCGAAATCCAGATCCGCGAACTCGACCCCGCCACCCGGCGCTTCGTGACCCGGGCCGAATTTGCACCCGATGCCGCCGAGCTTCCGGCCGAATACACCCGGTTGCGCGATGAGGCGGGCACCCGGTTCCGCATCGCCATCGCCGAGGGCGCGACCTCGTGGCAGATCGTCAATGCGCTCGCCAGGGCCGATTTTCTCACCGGTTCCGTGACGGTTCCCGCCGAAGGGATGCTGGCGCCCGACAGCTACGACGTGCACAAGGGCGATGAGCGCGGGCAGGTGATCGGCCGGATGATCGCGGCGCAGGAAAAGCGCCTCGCCGAAGCCTGGGAGGCCCGCGCCGACGATCTTCCCTATGGCACGCCGCAGGAAGCGCTGATCATGGCGTCCATCATCGAGAAGGAAACCGGGGTGGCCAGCGAACGGCGCGAGGTGGCCTCGGTCTTCGTCAACCGTCTCGAACGCGGGATGCGGCTGCAAACCGACCCGACGGTGATCTATGGCATCACCAGGGGAAAGGAGAGCCTGAACCGCGGGTTGCGCCAGTCGGAATTGCGCGCCGAGACACCCTATAACACCTATGTGATCGACGGATTGCCGCCGACACCGATCGCCAACCCGGGGCTGGCCTCGATCGAAGCGGCGCTGAACCCGGCTCAGACAGACTATGTCTTCTTCGTTGCGAAAACGCTGAACCCCGGCGACGGGCATGTGTTTTCGTCCAGTCTCGAAGACCACAACGCTGCCGTGGCGCGGCTGCGGGCGCTGGAAGCGGAGCGGCGGTAGCGGCTTCGGGCGGTGGTTTGGGGATGACCTGGGGGCGCTGTACCCGAGCCCGCAGGTTTGACTTGGGGGCGCTGCCCCCAAACCCCCGGAGTATTTCCCCCGGGAAAAGAGCACGCGCGCTGTCGGGCTTTGGCGGGAAAGGCGGGTGCCCGGACCGGTGTCAGCCGTCGCGGGGGGCGGCGAAGGCCTGGGCTGTCCGGGCGGCCTCGGCGAGGGCGCGGGACTTGTTCACGGTTTCCTGAAATTCGGCTTCCGGGTCGCTGTCGTGGACCACGCCGCCGCCCGCCTGGATATAGAGGGTTTCGCCTTTCACCACGGCGGTTCTGAGCGCAATGCACATGTCCATGTCGCCGTTCGCCGAGAAATAGCCCACCCCGCCGCCATAGACCCCGCGTTTTTCGGGCTCCAGCTCGTCGATGATCTCCATGGCGCGCAGTTTCGGCGCGCCGGAGACGGTGCCGGCGGGGAGGCCTGCGAGCAGGGCGGAGAGCGCGTCGTGGTCGGGGCTGAGTTCGCCCACCACATTGGAGACGATATGCATCACATGGCTGTAGCGCTCGATGATGAACTCTTCGGTCGGGCGGACGCTGCCGATGGTCGAGACCCGTCCGGTGTCGTTGCGGCCGAGGTCGAGCAGCATCAGGTGTTCGGCGAGCTCCTTTTCGTCGGCGAGCAGGTCGGCCTCCAGCGCCTTGTCTTCTTCGGGCGTGGCGCCGCGGGGGCGGGTGCCGGCGATCGGACGGATGGTGACCTCGCGGCCGAAGACCCGGACGAGGATTTCCGGGCTGGCGCCGACGATCTGGAAGCCGCCGAAGTTGAAATAGAACATGAAGGGCGAGGGGTTGGTGCGGCGCAGGGCGCGGTAGAGCGCAAACGGCGGCAGGGTGAAGGGCTGGGACCAGCGCTGCGACGGCACCACCTGAAAGATGTCGCCGGCGGCGATGTAATCCTTGGCCTTTTCGACGGCGGCAAGATAGGCGGGTTTGGTGAAATTCGACACCGGTTCGGCGGCCGGGGCGGTGCTGGCGCGCAGGTCGCGCGGGGCGTGGGGGTGGCGTTCGAGGTCGCGGAGCGCGTCGGCCACCCGTTCGGCGGCCTGCGCATAGGCGGCGCGGGCGCCGAGGCCAGAGCTCTGGAAGGCCGGGGCGACGAGGATCACCTCGCCCTTCACCCCGTCGAGCACCGCCACCACCGAGGGGCGCAGCATCAGCGCGTCGGGCAGGCCGAGCGGGTCGGGGTTGATGTCGGGCAGGCGCTCCACCAGCCGGATCATGTCATAGCCGAGATAGCCGAACAGCCCGGCGGCGGCAGCGGGGAGGTCGTCGGGGAGGTCGATGGCGCTTTCGGCGAGCAGGCTGCGCAGGGCGGTGAGCGGCTCGGCGTCCATCGCCTCCCAGGCGTCGGGGTCGAAGCGGGCGTGGCGGTTGATCCGCGCGGTTTTGCCGTGGCAGGACCAGATCAGGTCGGGTTTCATGCCGATGATCGAATAGCGCCCGCGGGTCTCGCCGCCGGTGACGCTTTCGAGCATGAAACTGTCCTTGCGGGCGTCGGCGAGTTTCAGCATCAGCGACACCGGGGTGTCGAGATCGGCGGCGAGGCGGGTATAGACCAGCTGGTTGGCGCCCGCCTCCCAGCCCTGTTCGAAACGGTCGAAACCGGGGGTCAGCTGCATCGGGGCCTCGCTTTGCCGGGGTTCGGGGTCCGGGCTACTGGAAGTTGGCGTTGACCGCGTTGATCATCGGCTGGTCGAGGGTGATGCCGGCGCTGGTTTCGAGCGCGGTGGCGAAGGCGCCCTGAATATCGTCGGCGAGGGTCTGGGCGGTGCGGCCCGCGAAACCCGCCTTGAGCCCGAGCGCTTCCTCTGTGGTCTGATCGGCGGGGGCGATTGCGTCAAGGCGCAGCACGGCGGTGGCGTTGTCGGCGGTGGCCAGGCTCCAGGCGCCGGGGTCCAGCGCGAAGGCCTTTTCCAGCATCCCGGCCGGGGCGAAGGGCACGTCGGCCTCGCGGGTGAGGCCGGTTTCGGTGATCGGTGACAGGCCGAGCCCGGCGAGGGTTTCGCCGGCGGCGAGCTGGGCAAGCATCTCTTCGGCGCGGGTTTCAAGCCGGACGCGGGTTTCGGCTGCCTGCCAGCCGGCCACGGCCTGATCGCGCACCGCGTCGAGCGGTTGCAGCTTGGGCGGCACGGTCTCGTCGAGCCGCAGGGCAAACAGCCCGCCGTCGGAAAGCATCTGGATCGCCGGATAATCGTCGGCACTGACCTCGGTGGCGGCCTTGGCAAATTCGTCGTAGCCGGCGATGCCGTCGAAGCTCGCGCCGGTCCAGTCGAGGCTGCCGACGGTGACGCCGAATTCGGTGCCGAGGTCTTCGATGGTGGCGCCGCCGGCGAGGGCGTCGTCGAGATCGGGCATCATCCCGGCCAGCGCCTGGCGGGCGGCGTCGAGGGCCAGCTCGCCCTGAAGGGCCTCGCGCGCCTCTTCGAAAGTGGTTTCCTGCGCCGCGAGCACCGCGTTGACCCGGTAGATCGCGGGGCCCAGATCGGAGGGCAGGGGGCCGGTGGTGCCGGGGCCGGTGAGCGCGAAGACCGCCGCGCCGGCGTCGCCAAGCGCGGCTTCGGTCACATCGCCAAGGTCGATGTCGGCCAGCGCAAGGCCGCGTTCGGCCACCAGGTCCTCGAAGCTGGCCGCGCCGCTTTCGAGCCGGGCGGCGGCATCGGCGGCCTGCGTCTCGTCGGGGAAGACCAGGCGTTCGACCAGCCGCCGCTCGGGCTGGATGAACTCGGATCTGCGCGCCTCATAGGCGGTGCGCAGATCGTCTTCGGCAACCTCGGTGTTGCCGGCCAGGTCTTCCGGGCGCAGCCAGCCATAGGTGATCCTGCGGGTTTCGGGCAGGGTGAAAGCGGCGGGGTTGGCCTCGTAATATTCGGTCAGCGCCGCCTCGTCGGGCTGGCCCACCGGCTCGGGAAGCGCGGTTTCGTCGAGGAGCGCCCAGGTGATGTCGCGGGTTTCGCGGGCGTAGCCGTACAGCGTGTCGACATAGACCGGCGGCACCGCCACGCCCGCGGTCACCGCGCCTTGCAGGATGGTGCGGGCCACCTCGGCGCGCAGGCTTTCCTCGAATTCGCCGGCGGTGAGGCCCGACCTTTCGAGCACGAAGTCATAGGCGTCGCGGTCGAACCGGCCGTCGGTGCCGGCGAAGGAGGGGATGTCACGGATGCGGGCGGCAAGCTCCTCGTCGCCCACCGAGACGCCGAGCCGCGCGGTTTCGTTCTCCAGCGCCACTTCCGCCAGCACGGTTTCGAGCGCGGCGCGGTCGATGCCGAACATCTGCGCCTGAGCGAAGGGCAGACGCTTGCCGAACTGCCGTTCCATGGCGTCGAGCCGGGCTCTGACGGCGCGGAAGTACCGGTTGGCGGAGACCGGCGTGTCGCCCACCCGGCCGATGCTCTGGCCGCCGCCGCCGAAGTTGAACGAGCCGAAGCCGATGAGGCCGACCACGACCAGGCCCATGATGACCCAGACGGCGCCGCGCGCGATCCTGTTTTGCGACATGGACATGGGGGGTTCCTCTCCGGTTTGGTCTGTGGCGGGTTCTAAGGGGCCGGGCGGCGATTGCCAACAGGAAAGGGCGCCTCGTGCGGGGCGCGGCGCGGGCGGGCCCGGGGGCGCTGCCCCGAACTCAGCTATCATTTGCGGATCGCAGGCGAGACGGGGGCGATGTCGTCTGGTTGGCGTGCCGCGGAAAGCAGACGGCCTGGATCGGCTGGATCCGGGCGGTGATGGCGTTGGGGGCTTCGGGGCTGGCGTGAGCGTCATGCCCCGACCGGCGGCATATGAAGCTCAAACACGCCTGCGGACCTTTCGGGAAGGTTACACCTTGCCGTGGACAAGAGGATCAGGGCTTCCGAACCTTCAGACAGCCGGCAACCCGTTCTCCGCAGCGCAAGCTGAGGGTGCGTCAGGTCAGGTCTGAAGGTTTACACCTGCCGCGCCAAGGGGCGTTGCGTCCCGGACCGAACGCTGATCCGGTTTCCGTGGACGACCAGGCCGGTTGGGGCCGGGGAGAAGACCTGCGATAATCTCCTGTTCCTCATCGCTCGTGCCGTCTGGGCAACGATACGCCCTGCGCTCATGTTGCTCTCGGCGGGGCAGCCCAGGGCATCTCGATCCTTGTTCGGCTTCACAACCGATCAGATCCACAAAACCTTGAAAACAAGGCACTTGTTTCCGCTCAGGCTCTGAGGCCTCCAACGGCGGCGCGGAACATGCCTGGCCCTCGGGCGCGCCTGGCTATCCTTTTGCCCGTGTGGCCCGGGCCTCTGCGCGCTCGCGCAGCTGCCCGGCAAAGACCGCCAGAGCCGTTCCGAGCGTCATGGACGCGGACAGGCCGCGCAGGTCGTTGACGGTCTGCTCGCGCACGTTCAGAGACAGATCGGCGAGTCCGGCGAGCCCCTGCCCCAGCATGTCGGTGATGGCGACCACGGGCAGGCCACGTTGCTTTGCGATGCTGGTGACGTCGATGGTCTGCGGTGCATGGGGTGCGAAGGTGATGGCCAGCACGACGTCGTTCGGGCGCATGGTTCCGGTCAGCGAGGCATTGGGCGGCAGGAGATGCTGGATCACCGGGAGGTTCAGCCGGTCCAGTGTGTAGGCCAGATGGCAGGCCACCGCGAAAGCCCCTCTGCATCCGACAACATGCACGGTTTCCGCTCTTGCGAGCATTTTGGCGGCGGCGGTCAGGGTGTCGATCGGCACCGTGTCGATCAGGCCTTCGACAGATTGCCGGTTGGCGTCAAGGAATTGCCCCCAAAGGCTTGCGCGGGAGGTCTTGCCCCGCGGGCCGGGGCCTTGCAGATGCAGGTTGTAGCGGGTTGCCGGGCCGGCGTATTCCGAGCGGTACAGGCGCTGGAGTTCGGAGAACCCCGACAGGCCCAGCGCCTGGCAGAGCCGTACCACCGTGGACGGCTGGATCGAGCTGCCCTCTACCAGTTCATTGAGCGTCGACACGGCAATCCTGTTGCCGTTCTCCAGAATATGGGCCGCGCATTCGGTCAGACGCCGGGAAAGCGCCACCGGCGGATTGCGCAACAGCGCCTGAAGCGCCTCGACCGTACCGGGTGCCGCCATGTCCTTCATGCCGTTTGCCTTGTCGTCTGGAATTGAAGCGGAAATGCCGGGCCCTTGTTAGCGGGCCCGGCAGCTCAGGTCCAGACGGAGGCCGGGGCAACGGGGGGCGGGGCACCGGGGTGCAAACGCCCCGCACCGGTTCAGCCGGTTGGCAGGTCGAGCACGATCACATCGCAGGGCGCATTGCGCAGCAGCTGATAGCCGCTCGAACTGACCAGCATCCGTTCCAGCTTGCCGCGCTGGTGGCTGCCGATCACCAGCAGGTCGATGTTTTCGTCCTTGATGACCTGCCGCACGGCGGCATTGGTCGAGGTCGCCACCCAGACATGGGTGGAGGCATCAGGCATACCGCAGGCCTCGGCGAGCTTTTTCAGCGCGTCGCGCGCGGCCTCCACCTTGGCCTTGATCTCCGCCTCCGAACTGCCTGTGCCTGTGCCGAACCCGGCAACCGACGGCCCGAAGGCGGCGCTCAGCACCGTGTGGCCGACCACATGGATCAGGCTCAGCTTCGCCTCGAAGACCCGGGCCAGCTCCGCCGCCTTGCGTGCGATATCCTCGTGCCCCTTGTCGAGGTCGATGGTCGCCAGAACGTGCTTGTAGATGGACATGTCACTTTCCTTCGATGTTCAGTTGCCGCTGGCGATGGCGGCCAGATCGCCCTGGGCTGCCGTCAGCGCGTCTTCCGGGCTGATGTCGCCGCGCAGGGCCCGCGACAGATGCGTGCCGAGCGCGCGTTCCATCTCGACCCAGGAGGCATGACGCGGGCGCGGCCGCGAGAACAGGATCGATTCCATCAGCGTCGGGTAGTGACGGAAACGCTCCTGCTGCGTCAGCTCGGGGTCGGTGAACACCGAATAGCGCACCGGCGGGTTGCCGGCTTCGGCGGCGATGCGCTGCTGCGCCGGCGACGTGGCCCAGGTGATGAAGTCGAACGCCTGCTGCTTGTCGTTCGAGGCCGCGGCAATGCCGAGAACCCAGTGGCCGATCTCGGCGCGGCCAACGGCGGTGCCATCGGGGATCTCGGCATAGGCGATGCGGCCGACAACCGCGCTCTGCTCCGGGTCCTCGAACACCGAAATCCAGTTGGGCCAGTTGATCGACGAGGCCGACACCCCCATGGCGATCGACTCGCCGGCCTTCTCGGCGCCGAAGTTCTTCGAGGCCGGCGGGGCGTAATTCGCCAGTTGCAGGAACACATCCAGCGCCTGACGGGCCTCCGGCGTGTCGAGGGTGATCTGCCCGTTTCCGTCCATCACCGAGCCGTTGTAGGACCACAGGATCGGCAGGAAGTCGGCGACGATCGGGTTCCCCTCGGCGCCGCGATAGACATATCCGTAGCGCGACAGCCCCGGACGCTGATCCAGCGTGCCATAGCCGAACGTATCGCTGCGGCCCGCCAGCGTGACCCCGCGCGCCGCCTTGATCACGTCGTCCCAGGTTTCGGGGGGGCCAAACACCTTGTGCCGCTCGAACTGGCGCCAGTCGTAGAAGAACATCTGCGCGTTGCCCGCGAAAGGCAGGCAGATGAAGGCGCCGGTGCCGTAGGGATTGCGGCACAGCGCCAGCGATTGCGCCAGAAAGTCCGAATCCGGCGCCCCGACACCGGCATTGACGAAATACGGCGTCAGGTTTTCCAGATAGCCGTTCTCGGCGAAGAACGGGATCCAGGGGTCGTCCATCATGACGATGTCGAATTCCCCCGAACCGGTACGCGCGGCCGCGGAGGTGCGGTCGAACAGCTCCGCATAGGGTGCCTTGACCACCGTGACACCGGTGCCCGGATAGCTGCCGACGATCGCCTCGATCCCGACCGCATCGGCGGAATCCGGGATCGCGATGGTCAGATCCGCCCGGGCCGCGCCCCCGGCCAGAGCGAAGATGGCAGATGCAAAGAAAACGTTTCTTGCAGACATGGGTTTCTCCTTCCTGGCCGGTCAGTTGCCGGCAAAGATGATGAAGAACGACAGGCTGATCACCGCGATCACGATGGAAACCGGCCTGGCCAGCGCCCAGGGCGTGATATCGACCTCCTTGCTGTCGATTTCGACGAAGTCGGTGTCGCGCGGGAAGAGGCGGCCGATCAGCAGCATGGCCAGCACGCTTCCGGCAAACATGAGGCCCATCAGATGCAGGAAGTGGATGTCCACCTCGATCACGAAGTTCAGCACCACATAGATGACCGGCTCGACGATGATCACCGCCTTCGCGGCCAGCGCCGGGACGCGTCTGGTCAGCAGACCCACCAGCAGGATGGCGAAGATCGGCACGTTGAACACGCCCGCCAATGCCTGAAGCAGCAGGTAGAGCCCGTCGGGCGCATTGGCCATCATCGGTGCGACGATCATCGCCCCGATGGCCAGAACGATGCCGACGATCTTGCCGAACCGCACCATGTCGTTGTCGCTGGCCATCGGCCGCAGCCAGCCCTTGTAGATGTCGATCGAGAACAGGGTCGAGGCCGAGTTCAGCGCCGAGTTGAAGGTGGACAGAACCGCGCCCATGACCACCGCGGCGAAGAAGCCGGTCAGCACCGGCGGCAGCACCGTCGCCACCAGCTGCGGATAGGCCGTGTCCGGGTTTTCCAGCCCGCCTTCGAAGATATGCCAGGCGATGATGCCGGGCAGCACCAGCATGATCGGCCCCAGCAGTTTCACGCCGCCGGTCATCAGCACGCCCTTCTGCCCTTCGGCGAGGTTCTTCGCGCCGAGCGCCCGCTGGATGATCGCCTGGTTGGCGATCCAGTAGTAGCCTTGCGCGATGAACATGCCGGTGAACAGGGTCGGCCAGGGGATCGAGCTTTCGGCGTCACCGAGGACGACGAATTTTTCCGGATACTCCGCCCAGAGCAGGTTGAAGCCCTGGACGATACTGCCATCGCCGATATGAATCAGCCCGAAGACCGGGATCATCAGGCCGCCGATCAGCAGGCCGACGCCGTTGATCGTGTCGGAGATCGCAACCGCGCGCAGCCCGCCGAAGATCGCATAGACCGACCCGAGCGTGCCGATGCCCCAGACCATGACATAAACCGAGGCCGACTTCGACAGCCCCAGGGTCTCCGAAACGTTGAACAGCCCTTCCAGCGCCAGCGACCCGGTGTAGAGCACCACCGGCAGCAGCGCGAAGACGTAGGACATCAGGAACAACAGGGCGGTGACCGAGCGCGTGGTCCGGTCATAGCGATCGTTGAGGTATTGCGGAATGGTGGTGAACCCCATCCGCAGATAACGCGGCAGGAAATAGAGCGCCATCGCAATGGCCGCCAGCGCCGCCAGCGTTTCCCACAGCATCAGGATGGCACCTTCGCGGTAGGCACCGCCGTTCATGCCGACAAGGTGTTCCGTCGACAGGTTGGTCAGCATCAGCGATCCACAGATCACCGGGCCGGTGAGGCTCCGCCCGCCGAGGAAATACCCGTCGGACGTGTCCAGTGTCTCTTCCTTGGTGAAATAGTAGGCCGCAACCGCAACCATGGCGGTAAACCCAACAAAGCTGATGACGGCAAACACGATCGCTTCCTCCTCCCGCTTCCAGTCCCTTGTTTGATCGCGGCGGGCTCTGTCACGCACCACGCTGTGCCCGTGCAGACCAGGAGTTCTCCTTGCCCCGATGTTGAAATTCTTATTCCAAAAATGGAAAATTTTCAACAAGGTTTCCTACTTCACGATGAGCATCCCCCTGCCGAAGCCCAGCGCGACCTGACCCCGGAAACCGCCGTCGAACGGCTGCGGGCGCTGCCAAAGGCGCATGACAAGGAAACGCAGAAGCCCCGTGTCCAGCCCGGAGCGTGACATGCACAGATCAACCGAAACCGGGCTCACCCGGACCGCTGCCGCGGGCTCGACGTCTTGATCGCCTCCAACCTGCCGGTGGGGGGCTGTCGTCTTCCGCCGCGATCGAAGTGGCCACGCTGCATGCCGCCTGCGCGTTGTCGGAAAACCTGAGCCCGGTGGAGATCGCCCGCACGGCACGCGCGGTGGAGAACGATTTCGTCGGCGTGCCCGGCGGCATCATGGACCCGTTCGCCATCTCCGTCGGCACGCCGCTGAACGCCCTGTTCCCAGATATCAGCACGCTCGCCCACCAGCCGGCGCCGCTGCCCGGGGGCGACAGCTTTCCGGTGATCCATTCCGGCCTCAGCCACCGGCTGGCCGCCTCGGGCGATGCCAGGCGGGATCGCCGCGGTTGTCGCTCGCGGCCCGGTCAGCCTGAAACGCCCTCCACCCGGAGGGCGTTTTCTGCTGCTCAGACACCCGAAGCCCGGACAGCCCGGCACAATCGCTGCAGGTGGTCGCTCTCCCGGGGCCCACGGATCCGGCCCCCGGTCTCGCTACGCCATTGACGGATGGGCCCGGGTTCCGGGTGTCCTGGCCCACGGGTTTCACACGAAACCCCGCCAGAAAGACCCGGTCCTTCCCCGAAATCGCTCCTATTACCCGGCCAGTTCCAGATATCCTGCAAACGACGGATGGGTTATGCCCCCGGACCCCCGGAGTGTTTTCCCCAGGAAAAGAGGAAACGGGGGCGCGGGCTGGCGCTGTGAGGGCCAGAGCTTGCCTGCGCAAATCAGGGACAGGTTTTGCCCGTTCCGAGATGCGGGCAAAAGAACGGCGTATTCGGATCATTTGCCTGAATGCGGGGGAGCCCGGGCGGGTTCAGCCTGCGGAGGTCACCCGCGCGAGGCCCTCGACCCGGGCGCGTGCGGCGCCGCTGTCGAGGCTTTCGGCGGCGAGCGCCACGCCCTCGGGGAGGCTCTCCACCCGGTCGGCGACCATCAGCGCGCAGGCGGCGTTCAGCAGCACCGCGTCGCGATAGGCCGAGGCCTCGCCTGCCAGCAGCGCCGCGAAGGCGCGGCCGTTTTCCTCTGGCGTGCCGCCGAGGATCTCCGCCAGCCGGCGCACCGGCAGACCGGCGTCTTCGGGGTGGATCTCCCGCCGCAGGATGTGGTCGCCTTCCAGCGCCGCCACATCGGTCACCCCGGTGATCGACACTTCGTCGGTGCCGTCGCGCCCATGCACCAGCCAGGCCTTTTCCGAGCCCAGCGCCTGAAGCGTCTCGGCCATGGGGAAGATCAGGTCCGGCGCGAAGGCCCCGGTGAGCTGGCGCTTGACGCCGGCGGGGTTGGTGAGCGGGCCGAGGATGTTGAAGATGGTCTTGTTGCCGAGCTCCTGGCGCACCGGCATCACATGTTTCATGGCCGGATGGTGCATCGGCGCCATCATGAAGCCGATGCCGACCTCGGCGAGCGCGCGTTCGACCACTCCGGCGCCGACCATCACCTCGATGCCCATCTGCCCGAGCGCATCCGCCGCGCCGGACAGCGACGACAGGTTGCGGTTGCCGTGTTTCGCCACCGGCACGCCGGCGCCGGCCACCACGAAGGCGGTGGCGGTGGAGATGTTGAGCGTGCCCAGCCCGTCACCGCCGGTGCCGACGATGTCGATCGCGCCCTCGGGGGCCTTCACCGGCGTGCATTTCGCGCGCATCACCGCCGCCGCCGCGGCATATTCCGCCACCGCCTCGCCGCGTGCCCGCAGCGCCATCAGAAAGCCGCCGATCTGGGCCGGGGTCGCGGCGCCCTCGAACAGGAGCGCAAAGGCTTCCTCCGCCTGGGCGCGCGACAGGGGCCCCTCGGAGGCGGCGAAGATCAGGGGTTTCATCGCGTCGCTCATGCGGGCTCCTTTGCGGGGTCGGCTGCGGTTTTGGCGCTGTCGGGCAGGCTTTCGAGAAAGCGCCGCAGCATCGCGTGGCCATGTTCCGAGCGGATGCTCTCGGGGTGGAACTGCACGCCTTCGATCGGCAGATCCCGGTGCCGCAGCCCCATGATGGTGCCGTCTTCGAGCGCCGCCGTCACCTCCAGCGCGTCGGGCAGGCTGGCGCGCTCGACGATCAGGCTGTGGTAGCGGGTGGCGGAGAGCGGGCTCGGCAGCCCGGCGAAGACGCCGGTGCCGTTGTGGTGGATTTCCCCGGGCTTGCCGTGGACGATCTCGCCTGCGCGCACCACCTTGCCGCCGAAGGCCTGGCCGATGGTCTGATGCCCGAGGCAGACGCCCAGCAGCGGCACCCGCGCTTCGGCGGCTGCGCGCACGAGGTCAAGGCAGATGCCCGCGCGGTCGGGGTCGCAGGGGCCGGGCGACAGCACGATGGCCTCGGGTTTCTGCCCCAGCGCCTCTGCCACGGTGAGGGCGTCATTGCGCGCCACGGCCACGTCGGCGCCCAGTTCGCCGAGGTAGTGGACGAGGTTCCAGGTGAAGCTGTCGTAGTTGTCGATCAGCAGGATCATGCGCGCATCCGGCAAAGAGGGGTTTTCCAACGTGTCACTCGGGGTATACATGTTGCAGCGCCCGAACAAGGGCGGATGGGGCGGGTGTGACGGAAAGGGAGCCGGGAATGGCACGGGGCAGTCTCGCCGGTATCGTATCGGGCATTGTGGTTTCAGGCGCGGTGCTGGGGGTTGTTTCCCTCAGCCTGCCGCCTGTTGAAATGGAAAAGAGCCCCGGGGGCGGCGCGATCGGAACCGGGGCGAAACCGGTAGGCCCTGCGGCGGAGGCGACGACCGGGACCGAGGCTGCGCCCGGTGCGGGGGCCGACGCTACGCCCGGCGCGGGGACCGAAGCTGTGCCCGGTGCGGGAACCGAAGCTGTGCCCGGTGCGGGAACCGAAGCTGTGCCCGGTGCGGGGGCCGAGGCTGCGCCCGGCGCGGGGGCCGAGGCTGCGCCCGGCGAAAGCCCGGCCGCCGAAGCGCCGCCTGCGGTCGGTGGCGTGGACGCCAGGCCCGACACCCCACCGCCCTCCGGTGCCGAAGGTGCGGAGACAGAGATCGCCGCCCAGCCTTCCGGCCAGCCCGAGCCTGGCAGCGATACCCCCCCGCAACTGGAAGACGATCCGTTCAAGGCCCCGATGGGCCCCCCGGCTGAGCCCGACACTCTTCCGGGTACGGATACGGCCGAAAAGCTGCCCCCGGACGCGGTTCCCGAAACCGGACCCGCCCCGACCTCCGAAACGCCTGAGCAGGAGACATCCGGGCCGATGCGGCCCGGCGAAGGCGATGCCCTGCCCGAAGCCATTGCGCCCGATGCCCCGTCGGTGCCTGCCGTTCCCGATACCGGCGACGACAAGGCCGCGGGCAACGCGCTGGCGCCCGAAGCGGAGCCGCAATCCGAACTCGGGCCGGAAGCGGATGTTGCGCCGGCACCTGAGCCGCAATCCGAACCCGGGGCGGAAGCGGATGTTGTGCCGGAGCCTGAGCCGCAATCCGAACCCGGGGCGGAAGCGGACGGTGCGCCGGCACCTGAGCCGCAATCCGAACCCGGGGCGGAAGCGGATGTTGTGCCGGAGCCTGAGCCGCAATCCGAACCCGGGGCGGAAGCGGACGGTGCACCGGTACCTGAGCCAGAGGTGGAAGCAGCCCCCGGGCCAGCGCCGGGGCCTGGCTCCGAAACCGCTGTCGCACCGGAGCAGATTTCCCCTCCGCTGCCCACCGTTGTTGCCCCGGCCGCGCCGGGCAAGGACAAGGGCGAAGCACCCGAAGAGGCGGCCACCGCCGAGCCGGGTCCGGTGCCGGTGCTTCCGGCGCAAGGCTCTGCCTTCAGTGGCCAACTGCCGACAATCGGCGACGATCCGGCGACCGGGGACGAGGAATCCGGCGAAGCTTCCGGGGAAGACGCCGCCACGGTCCCGGCGCGGGCCATCGAGCGCAACCGGATCGACTTCGCGGGCGACACCCAGCTGCCGCTGCTGGCGTTCCTGCTGCTGGACAGCGGGGACCGCGAAGAGCTTGCCGACATCGGCAAGCTGCCCTTCCCGCTGACCGTCGCCGTTGATGCCGGCGCGCAGGACGCCGCCGAGGCGATTGCGTTCTACGACTCGCGCGGCATCGAAGTGGCGCTGATGATGCCGTTGCCGGATGGGGCCACCCCCACGGATGTGGATGTGACCGTTCAGGCCTTCCGTCCGTTGCTTGATGAGGCCGCCGAAGTGATGGTCGACAGCAGTTTCGATTTCCAGGGGCTTGGCCCCGGTGCGATCCAGCTTGGCACCAACCTGGCCGAGAGCGGCCACGGGTTCGTGAGTTTCCCCGCCGGGCTCAACAGCGGCTACAAGTCGGTGGTGAAACAGGGGGTGCCGGCGGGGCTGGTGTTTCTCGACCTCGACGGCGAACAGCAGGGCGGTCCGGTGATCCGCCGCTTCCTCGACAATGCCGCTTTTCGGGCGCGCAACCAGCAAAAGGGTGTGATCGTGCTCGGCCGGACCCGGGCCGAAACCTTGCAGACCCTGCTCCAGTGGTCGCTGGGCAACCGGGCGGAATCGGTAACGCTCGCGCCGGTTTCCGCCCTGCTGCTGGAAGGGGAGAGATAGAGAGAAACAGCACCTGCCCGGCAGAAGCCGGTAGCGGCCTGCCCGGGGGCGCTGCCCCCGGACCCCCGGAGTATTTCCGCCAGGAAAAAGGGGAACGGGGGCTGGCGTGTTGAGGCGCGTGGGAGCAGACCAGCGCCTGTCCGGGTAAAAGCGGGTGCGGAAGCGGCAAAAGCGACAGGGCCGCGGAGAACGCCCCCGCAGCCCTTATTGCTTCAGCGCCTCCGGCCATTGCCCGGGCGCGCGTTTCGGGACCGGCCCGGGCGGGTGCCGGTTACCCCACGGCCTTCGCCAGCGCCTGGTCGAGATCGGCGATGATGTCGGCCGCATCCTCGATGCCGATCGACAGCCGCACCACATTGTCGCTGGCCCCGGCGGCGTCGCGCTGCTCCGGCGACAGCTGCCGGTGGGTGGTGGAGGCCGAATGGATGATCAGCGAGCGGGTGTCGCCGAGATTGGCCACATGGCTGAACAGCTCAAGCGAATCGACGAGCTTCACGCAGGCCTCATAGCCGCCCTTCACCGCCACGGTGAACAGCGCGCCCGCCCCTTTCGGATAGAGCGCCTGAATGCGCTTGTAATAGGGCGACGAGGGCAGTCCGGCATAGCTCACCGCCTCGATCCGCGGGTCGGCCTCCAGCCATTCGGCCACGGCCTGGGCGTTTTCCACGTGTTTCTGCATCCTGAGGCTCAGGGTCTCGAGCCCCACCAGCGTGTAATGCGCGCCCTGCGGGTTCATCGTCATGCCGAGGTCGCGCAGCCCGACGGCGATGCCGTGGAAGGTGTAGGCCATGGGCCCCAGGGCCTCGTGGAATTTCAGCCCGTGATAGGCGGGCTCCGGCTGCGACAGCGAGGGGAACTTGTCGGAGGCCGACCAGTCGAACCGCCCCGAATCGACGATGGCGCCGCCGGTCACGGTGCCCGAGCCGGTAAGGAACTTGGTGGCGGAATGCAGCACCAGCGTGGCCCCCATCTCGATCGGGCGGCAGAGCCAGGGCGTGGCGGAGGTGTTGTCGACGATCAGCGGCACACCTGCGGCATCGGCCACCTTGGCAATCGCGGGAATGTCGGTGGGCACGCCCGCGGGGTTGGCGAGTGATTCGCAGAATATCGCGCGGGTGTTGTCGTCGATCGCCGCCGCCACCGCCGCCGGGTCGTCGAAATCGACGAATTTCGCCTCCCAGCCGAAGCGGCGGAAGAGATGGGTGAACTGGGTGAAGGTGCCACCGTAGAGCCGGCTGGAGGCGATGATGTTGAGCCCGGGCGCCATCAGCGGCACCAGCGCCATGATCTGTGCCGCGTGCCCGGAGGAGGTGCAGACCGCCCC
The DNA here is from genome assembly GCA_002746935.1 of Rhodobacterales bacterium. GTDB lineage: Bacteria > Pseudomonadota > Alphaproteobacteria > Rhodobacterales > Rhodobacteraceae > Sinisalibacter. Next base: position 19,780 of record PDRW01000024.1, on the reverse strand, counting down.
GGCCCCGCCTTCGAGCGCGGCGATGCGGTTGGCCAGCGCCGAAACGGTGGGGTTGGTGAGGCGCGAATAGATATAGCCCACCTCTTGCAGGTTGAAGAGCGCGGCGGCGTGGTCGGCGTCGCGGAAGACATAGGCGGTGGTCTGGTAGATCGGCACCTGGCGGGAACCGGTGGCCGGGTCGGGCTCGGCGCCGGCGTGAACCTGAAGGGTGTCGAAGCCCATTGTCTTGTCTTGTGTCATCTGTCGCTCCCTGAGTGTTGCGGTTTCGCGCGAAGCTAGGGCAAGTGGGCGCCCGTGGCAATCGGCCGCAGGGCAAAAGCGGCCTTGTTGGCCGCCGGGGCGGAAAATCCGCCCGGGGGGCCAAAAGCATGCCGTGCAAAAGTGGGGACCGGTTTTGCGTGTTCCGGCAGGCGGGAGCACGCCGGCCTGGCGGCGCCGGGGGGCAGCGGCGGTGGTGGCGGCGGTGGCGCGGCCGGGCCGGCGAGTATTTGAGCCAGGAAAAAGGAGAGGGGCTTTGGCTGTCCGGCCTGCGGTACAAAGACCGCTTTCCTTGGGTGAATGCGGATGAATGCGGGGGTGGTCCGCAGCCCGGGTCTTGTGTCCGGCTTCGATCTGCATATCTGTCGATTCAGGGTGGGATTTGTGCAAATCCGACAGAGTGGCCGGTGGGGTTGCGCCGGAGCGGGGCGCGTGCCGAAACCGACCCGAAACCGCGCGCTCCCGCCGCAACGCGCCGCCAGCCGTTGACATCGGCGCGCGGGGGGCCGATTTTCGCGCCCTGACTGCCCCCGAGCTGTCTTTTATCCGCGCCGGCCCGCCGGCCACCCGAGCCTCCGGGCCGCCACCCCGAACCCCGACCTCGAACCCCACCCCGAACCCCATGGACCCGATGCAGGACGCCCCGTTGCAAACCGACACGCTCAGCGTTTCCGACCGGCTCGCCGCCGAGGCGCTGATCGTCGATGTCGACGGGTTCGAAGGCCCGCTGGATCTGCTGCTCACCCTCGGGCGCACCCAGAAGGTCGATCTGCGCAAGGTCTCGATCCTCGGGCTGGCCGAGCAATATCTCGCCTTCATCGCCAAGGCCCGCGCCCTGCGGCTGGAGCTTGCGGCCGATTATCTGGTGATGGCCGCCTGGCTTGCCTTCCTGAAATCGCGCCTGCTGCTGCCGCCCGACCCGGCCGAGGAAGGCCCCTCCGGCGAGGAACTGGCGGCGCATCTGGCCTATCAGCTCGAACGGCTGCAAGCGATGCGCGATGCCGCCGCCCGGCTGATGGGGCGCGACCAGAAGGGGCGGGATTTCTTCGTTCGCGGCCTGCCGGAAGACGTGACCCGTTCGCGCCAGGTGAGCTACAGCGCGACGCTGATGGACCTGATGCAGGCCTATGCGCGCATCCGCACCAGGGACGAGTTTCGCCCCTTCGTGATGGACCGCGACAATCTGATGACCATGGAAGAGGCGCTTGAGCGGATGCGCGGCATGATCGGCTTTGCGGGCGATTGGTCGGATCTCACCTCCTGGCTGCCCGAAGGCTGGGAGGTGGACCCGACCCGGCGGCGCACCGCCACGGCCGCCACCTTTGCCGCCTCGCTGCAACTGGTGAAGGAGGGGCACCTGGAGCTCCGCCAGTCCGAGACCTTTTCACCGATCCAGATACGGAAGAAACGTCATGGCTGAGACCGACGCCCCCCAGACCGACGCCCCCCAGACAGGCGCTCCCGGGAGCGGCCCCCCCGAGACCGTCACCCCCGAAGAAGACAGCCTGTTCGAAGCCCCGCCGATGGGCGAGCAGGAACGCATGGTGGAGGCGGTGCTGTTTGCCTCCGCCGAGCCGGTGACGGTGGCGGAGCTTGCCGCCCGGATGCCCCATGGTTCCGATCCGGCCGAGGCGCTGGCGCATCTGCGCAAGCGCTACGAGGGGCGCGGGGTGCGGGTGGTGAAGGTGGGCGACGCCTGGGCGATGCGCACCGCCCCCGACCTTGGCTTTCTGATGCACAAGGAGGTGGTCGAGACCCGAAAGCTGTCGCGCGCCGCGATCGAGACGCTGGCGATCATCGCCTATCACCAGCCGGTGACGCGGGCGGAGATCGAGGAGATTCGCGGCGTTTCGGTGAGCCGGGGCACGGTGGATCTGCTGATCGAGCTCGAATGGATCCGCTTCGGGCGGCGCCGGATGACCCCGGGCCGGCCGGTGACTTTCGTGGTGACGCAAGCCTTTCTCGACCATTTCGGGCTTGAGAGCGCCCGCGACCTTCCGGGGCTGAAGGAACTGCGTGCCGCCGGCCTGCTCGAGAACCGCCCGCGGCCCGCCGGCGGGTTTGGCGAGGAAGACGACGGGGATGGCGACGAGGACGGCGACGAAAATCAGGTGGAGATGTTCGAGGACGGGTGAGGCGGGGGGCATCCGCTTTTCACGGCAATGCCCGGCAATTGCTTTGCGGAGGCCATATTGCGGAATATGCTGCGGGCCGGTTCCGGGGCAGAAAGGAAGATCCTTGCCGATGGACACCGAGCGTCTCGTCACCATGATCCTGCGGCGCCTCACCCGTCGGGCCGCCCGGCGGCTGGTGAACCGCGGCGTCGATGCGGGGATCGGCCTTGCCGCCAGCCGGGGCCGGTCGCAGGACGATCTGCCCCCCGAAGAGCGCGCCGGCGCCCGGGCCGCAAGACAGACTGCCAGACGCGCGAGAAAAGCCGCCCGCCTCGCGCGGCGGATGCGCTGAGGGCTTTGCGGGTGGGGCGGGTCCAGCCCGAAGTCCTGGCCTGGCGCGCCCACGCGTTCCGGCTGTGCCGCCCAAAGCTCCGGCCTCACCCCGCCCGGAAATGTTTCGAGAGCTTCAGCCCCTGGCCCTGATAGTTGGACTTGATCCCGGCGCCATAAAGGGTTTCGGGCGTTTCAGCCATCTGCTCATAGACCAGCCGCCCCACCACCTGCCCGTGTTCCAGCACGAAGGGCGCTTCGTGGCAGCGCACTTCCAGCACCCCGCGCGCGCCCTTTCCCCCGGCGGCGGCATGGCCGAAGCCCGGGTCGAAGAAGCCCGCGTAATGCACCCGGAATTCACCCGCCATGGCGAGGTAGGGCGCCATCTCGGCGGCGCAATCGGGCGGGATATGCACCGCCTCGCGGCTGACCAGAATGTAGAAGGCGCCGGGGTCGAGGATGATCCGGCCGCGGTTGGTGCGGACCGGCTCCCAGAACCCGGCCGGGTCGTACTGGCCGACGCGGTCAAGGTCGATCACCCCGGCGTGGGGCTTGGCGCGGTAGCCGACGAGGTCGCCCGCCGCCGGGCGGAGATCGACCGAGAAGGCCAGCCCCTGGTCGATCACCGCTTCGCCGTCGACCAGGCTTTCGGCCGCGTGCCGGGCGCGCAACGCGACGTCGGAGAGCACCGCCTTGCCGGCGCGAAAGCGGATCTGGTTCAGCCGCAGTCCCGGGCGCACCAGCACCGAAAAGCTCTGCGGACAGATTTCGGCATAGAGCGGGCCGTCATATCCCGGAGCGATGCGGTCGAACTCGACGCCTTCGTCGGTGATCAGCCGGGTGAGCAAATCGAGCCGTCCGGTGGAGCTTTTGGCGTTGGCCACCGCAGTGATGCCCCCGGGCAGGCTGAGCCGCTCCATCAGCGGCACGAGGTAGACCGCGCCCTTCTCCAGCACCGCGCCGCCTTCCAGCGAAAACCGGTGCATCTCGAATTCCTCGAGCCGGTCGGCGATGCTGCGCCCGGTGCCGGCGAGAAACGAGGCGCGCACCCGGAAGGCGGTGGCGCCGAGGCGGAGGTCGAGCGAGGCGGGCTGGATCTGGTCGGCGCGAATCGCAGGGGCGCCGGGGGCGGGGGCAAGGGCGCCGGAGGCGATCAGGCGGGAGATGGCCTGGGAGGGCAGAACGCCGGGGCCGGGCTTGCCGCCTGAAACGTGGCCTGAAACGTGGCCGGAACCATTGCTGAACCCCATGAGAGCCTCCCCGATGTTTCGATGCCTGGCGGGTTGGGGCCTGGCGCCAGGGCGCGGCCCCCGGGTCCGCCCATTCCGGTGGTCCCCCGGTCCGGTGGCGCCTGACCCGGCGACCCCTGCGGCCCCTGATCCGGATGACCCGGGCAGTGGAGTGACCCGGGCGGGGAGTGGAAGCTTGGTCGGGCTAGCAGGACTTGAACCTGCGACCTTCCGTCCCCCAGACGGACGCGCTACCAGACTGCGCCATAGCCCGACGTGACGCTTTACATAGCGGTTTTGACGGCCGGGGCAAGCGGGAAAACGCCGGGATCAGACTGCGCGCTGGCTGTCGGGCGCGTGGCCAAAGCGGCCCGACAGCGCTTCGAGCCGGTCGGCATAGGCTTGCAGACGCACCGGGTTGAGCCCCGGCGCGCCGGTTTGCGCGCGGTGGCGACGCAGGGCAGCGGCGAGGGCCGGGTTCAGCGCCACGACGGCATCGTCTGCCGGGTCGTCCGGCAGCGCGGGCATGACCAGAGCGGAGGGGTCGGGATGCGCCGCTTCGGGCCGGGCTGTGGGCGCCGTGGCGGGCGGGGGTTCGGGGGCAGGGGGCACCGGTTGCGGTGCGGCGTCTGCTGCGGTGTGCGGGCTGTCGGGGCCTGCGGCCGGTTCTCCGGACTCCGGCGCAGGTTCCGCGAAAACATTGGTCAGCGACAGATCGCCGTCCTCGTCCGGCCGTTCCGGCTCCGAAACCTCGCTTCCCGCGTCGCCGGCCCCGGCCGGTTCGGGCGCGGCGTCCGGCTCTGCCGGCCTGGGTGCGCGGGGGGTAAAGGCAAGGACTTCGGCTTCGTGCGGCTCCGGTTCCACGTCCACGGCCATTGCGGCCTCTGCGGCTTCGGGCCCGACCGGACCGGCACCGGCATCGGCGGCTTCGGGCTCCCGGGGCTCTGCCGGTTTGCTGTGCACCTCCACCTCCACCTCGACGGCTTCGGCCTCGATCAGATCGCCGGACATATCCATGTCCTGCGTGCCGTCGAGCGGCGGCTCCTGCGTGCCGTTGAGCGGCGGCGACATGTCGGCGACGTATCTCACGCCCTTTTCGCGCAAGAGTTTCTGAACCCCGCGAATGGTCATTCCGTCTTCATGGAGCAGTTTCCGGATGCCGCCGAGCAATTCCATGTCGGTGGGGCGGTAATAGCGGCGTCCGCCGGCGCGTTTGACCGGTTTGATCTGGCCGAAGCGGCTTTCCCAGAACCTCAGCACATGGGTGGGCACACCGAGCCACTCGGCCACCTCGCTGATCGTGCGGAAGGCCTCCGGTGATTTGCTGTCCATGTCAGTGCCTGCCTGTTGTGGTTTGCCGGGCCGGCCGGGCGGGAGGCCGGACGGGACTCCGGGCGGCGCCTTGCGGGTCCGGCGTTGCGGGCCGGCGTCCGCCGGTCAGCGCCTGTTGCCCTGAGCCACCCGGTCTTTCATGATGTGTGAAGGGCGGAAGGTGAGCACGCGGCGGGGCAGGATCGGCACCTCTTCACCGGTCTTCGGGTTGCGCCCGATCCGTGCCGCCTTGTCGCGCACCGAGAAGGTGCCGAAGGAGGAGATCTTCACCGTTTCGCCGCGCACCAGCGCGTCCGATACCTGGCCGAGTACGCTTTCGACCAAGTGGGCGCTTTCGTTGCGCGACAGGCCAACCTCGCGAAACACCGCTTCGCTCAGATCCATCCGCGTCAGGGTCTTTCCGGTCATCTGTCTCAGTTCCTCAGGGGGGAATTGGGGGGGGATTTGGCGAAGAGTGTGGGGGGACATGGATTTCAAGTCAAGTTCAATGGTTTGTGCCGCGGTTTTGAGGCGCATGGGTGCCGGTGCCGGTGGCGTGCCCGGGGCGGAGGTGCCGTGTCCCCGTTTCTCGCGCCCCGTCCCGCGCCCCGTCCCGCGCCCCGTCCCGCACCCTGTTCCGTGCCCCGTCCCGCACCCGGTCACCCGCACCCCTTGGCCAGGCTACCAGCGCAGCACCACCGCGCCCCAGGCAAGGCCGCCGCCGATGGCTTCGGTCACCAGCACGTCGCCCGGTTTCAGCTTGCCCTCCGCCTTGCCGACGGAAAGCGCCAGCGGGATCGAGGCGGCGGAGGTGTTGCCGTGGTCCTGGACGGTAAGCACCACCTTGTCGAGCCCCAGACCCAGCTTCTTCGCGGTGCCCTCGATGATGCGGATATTGGCCTGATGCGGCACCAGCCAGTCGAGGTCATCGTGGCCGAGCCCGGCGCTTGCGAGCGCCGCATCGGCGGTCTGGGCGAGTTTCACCACCGCCTGGCGGAACAGCGGGTTGCCCTGCATCCTCAGCTTGCCGGAGGTGCCGGTGGTCGAAACGCCGCCGTCCACATAGAGCATGTCGCGGAAGCTGCCGTCGGAATGCAGATCGACCGCCAGAATGCCCCGGTCATCGGCGCTGCCGGTGCCGTCTTCGGCCTCCAGGATCAGCGCCCCGGCGCCATCGCCGAACAGCACCGCGGTGGCGCGGTCGTCCATGTCGATGATGCGGCTGAAGGTTTCGGCGCCCAGCACCATCACCCGCGCCGCCTGGCCCGAGACCACCAGAGCATTGGCCTGAGCGAGGGCAAAGACAAACCCGGCGCAGACCGCCTGAACGTCGAAGGCGAAGCCCTGATCCATGCCGATCCCGTGCTGCACCATGGTGGCGACCGAGGGGAAGGTGAGATCCGGCGTCGAGGTGGCGACGATCAGCGCGTCGAGATCGCCGGGCGCCATGCCGGCATCGGCGAGTGCGGCGCGCGCGGCTTCGATGCCCATGGCGGAGGTGGTTTCGCCCTCGGCGGCGAAATGGCGCCGGTGGATGCCGCTGCGGGTGCGGATCCATTCGTCGGAGGTGTCGAGCCGTTTCTCGAACCAGCTGTTGGGCACGATGCGTTCCGGCAGGTAATGGCCAACGCCGCGCACCACCGCTCTGATCGTCATGGGTTACCCTCCTGGGGCTTCTCCGGTGATCTTCCCGTGGGGTCTTCCGGAGGCTTTTCGGGCGCCGCCACCGCATGCGGGGGGGCTTCGACCGAGGCGAGCCGGTGAGCCAGCCGCTGGTTGAAATCATGCCGCGCGAGGTCGAAGGCCAGGTTGACCGCCGCGGCGATGCCGGTGGCATCGGCGGCACCGTGACTTTTGACCACCGTGCCGTTGAGCCCCAGGAACACGCCGCCATTGACATGGCGCGGGTCGGTGCGGGAGATCAGGCTCTTGATCTGCCGGTAGGCGAGCAGCGCGCCCAGCCGGGCGAAGGGGGTGCTGCGGAAGGCCTCGCCGAAGAAATCCTTGAACAGACGCGCCGTGCCCTCGGCGGTTTTCAGCGCGACATTGCCGGTAAAGCCGTCGGTCACGATCACGTCGGCCTTGTCGGAAGGAATGTCGGAGCCTTCGACATTGCCCACAAAGGCGAATTTGCCGGCGGCCTGCGCCCCGGCCAGCAGTTCGGCCGCCGCCTTGATCGTGCTGCTGCCCTTGTGCTCCTCGGTGCCGACATTGAGCAGCCCCACACGGGGGCGCTCCACCCCGAGCGAACTGCGCGCATAGGACGCGCCCATCAGCGCATATTGCAGCAGGTCGGGGGCGTCGGCGCGCACATCGGCGCCAACGTCGAGCAGCACGTTGTAGCCCTGCGGGTTGCGCGAGGGCCAGTAGCAGGCAATCGCCGGGCGTTTCACGCCTTCGATCTTCTTCAGCCGCGTCATCGACAGCACCATCAGCGCGCCGGTGTTGCCGCAGGACACGGCAACCTCCGCCTGATGCGCCCGCACCGCCTCGATGGCGGAGGCCATGGAGCTGTTGCGCCCCGAGCGCAGCACCTGCGCGGGCTTGTCGTTCATCGTCACCACGCCTTCGGCATGGCGGATCTCGCAGCGTCCGGCGAGCACCGGCCTGCGGGCGACGAGGGCGGCGAGCGCGGCCTTGTCGCCATGGAGGATGAAGCTGATGTCGGGGTTTCTGTCCGCAGACAGCGCAAGACCGGCGACAACCGCCGCCGGTCCGCGATCGCCGCCCATGGCGTCGACCGAAATGGTGATCCTGCCCGGTCCGCCGGCCGCGGTGCCCATGGTTGCCGCCGATGACGCCGGGGTGTCCGATGCTGCGGTCATGTCAAGGCCCGGGGCTCAGCGCGGCCTCACGCCGCGTCTTCGTCGTCGTAGTCGGCTTCGTCGACCATCGGCAGCACTTCGCGGTCGTTGTACGAGCCGCAGGAAGGGCAGACATGATGCGGGCGCTTGAGCTCGCCGCAGGAGGGGCATTCGTTGGGGTTCGCGGCGGTCAGCGCGTCGTGGCTGCGGCGCATGTTGCGGCGCGACCGCGTGACCTTGTTCTGGGGGACGGCCATGTCCAACCTCGATATTCGGGGGCAGGGACCGGTGCCCGAAACGCCCGGCCCGCATGGCCTGACCTCTCCGCCCCGGCGCTCTGCCCGGTGTGTTCCTGAGTCCTGACCGCCCTCTTATGCGCAATCGCAGCGGCTGTCCAACCCATCTTGAGAAAGAGCGGCGGAAGATACTGCGAATCCCGTCATGTGCAAGGGGTTTGTTGCGGGTTTGTTGCGGTGCGGCGGGAATTGCGGCACCGTCTGCCGGAGCCTTGCTCCCGCCCGCCGGTCCGGGCGAGGCCATTCTCCTTTTTCCTGGCACAAATATTCACCCTCCCGGCGGCGCCGTTCTCACCGCCACCGGGCTTGCGCAGGCAGGGTCTCTCTACTCTTCGGATTCCCCGGAGCCGCCCGCCAGCTTGTCGCGCAGCGCCGCCAGGGCGGCGAAGGGCCGGGCGTCTTCATCGCGCATCGGGGTCTGGCCGGGCGCGGTGAAGACCGTCTCGCCAGATACGACCGCTCCGCCCCCGTCCGCCGCCCCGTCTGCCGCCCCGTCCGCCTTCCCGGCGCGCGGCCAGGCGGGCAGCGCCAGCGCCAGCGCTTCGAACATCACCGCCCCAAGGTCGATCTCCTGCCCCAGCGGTTCGCTGTCCACGTCTTCGGGCAATTCCACCTCGTCGCCCTCCGGTTCCTGCCAGCCGGCAATGAATCTGCGGGTAACGGGCTCGTCGATTCGCGTCACCACCGGGGCGAGCGTGACCACGCAGGCCTGTACCACGGTGGCGGTGAGCCGGCCTTCGAAGCGCCAGTCGCTCCGGCCCAGCGGTGTGAACCGCCCGGCAAGGCGCAGCGTGCAGAGCTCCCGAAGCCCGAGATCGCGGGCACTGGCCTTGCGATGTGCGGAATCGGGCATGATGTCGACCTCACGCCCCTTTCCGCGCGCGAGGTCGCTGACGGAAACGGTGAAGGTCCGGTCTGTGCTGGCAGGGGTCATGTCCGGTGCTTTCGCAACTTGAATACGCCGCCGTCCTCCGGTAAGCCGGTGGGCAGGACAAGAGTTGCATAGTCAAGGGGGGCCTGGATGTCGAGGCATGGGCCGATGGTGAAACGCTTCGCAGCGCTGGCGGCGCTTTCGGCTGTCGTGTCCTGTTCGCCGGTCCTGACCTACCATGGCTTCGTGCCCACCGAAGAGGATCTCGCCGAGATTGAAGTGGGGCTCGATACCCGCGCCACAGTGGCTTCGATCATCGGAAAACCCGGTACCGCCGGCCTTCTGGACAAGAGCGGCTGGTATTATGTGCGTTCGGAATTCAGGCATGTGCCGGTGCGCGGTCCGCAGGAGATCGACCGCGAAGTGGTGGCGATCAGTTTCGACGACGAGAACATCGTCACCAATATCGAGCGCTTCGGTCTGGAACGCGGCGAGGTGGTGGTGCTGTCGAGACGGGTGACCGATTCGAACATCGCCAATGTCAGCTTCCTTGGCCAGCTTTTCGGCAGTTCCGTGTCCGCCAGCAGCATTGCGCGGGTGTTCACCAACCAGTGAGGTTGCGCCCGGGTAACGGGGCCGGGAGCCGCGGGCCGTGGAATCGGGGCCGGGAACCGCAAGCCCTGAACCGCGAAGGGCGCGCCGTTTCGCAACCGCGTGCAGCGCCTCCGTGAAACCTCGCTCTCTTGAAACCGCGCTCCCGTGAAAAAGCGCCTTCCCCACGGGGCTTTCAGCTTCCGTCTTCACCCGCGGCATGAAAGTCGATCGCCACGCCGTTGATGCAATAGCGCAACCCCGTGGGCGGCGGGCCGTCCGGGAACACATGGCCGAGATGTGCCCCGCAATCGGTGCAATGCACCTCGGTGCGCCGCATCCCGTGCCTCAGATCGGTGCTTTCGCCCACCGGGGCGTCGGGGCCCGCGACCCGGGCGAAGCTCGGCCAGCCGCAGCCGGCATCGAACTTGTCACCCTGATCGAACAGAACCGCGCCGCAACAGGTGCAATGGTAGCGCCCGGCCACCTCGGGAAAATCGTCATGGGTAAAGGGCCGTTCGGTGCCGTGTTTGCGGGTCACCTCATAGGCCAGCGGGCTGAGCTGCGCGCGCCATTCGGCATCGGTCTTCTCGGTTTTTCCTCGGGTCATGGGGGCCTTTCGTGACAGGGGGGGCCGTTGCACTCCGTCCCCGGGTGAGGGAAAGGTAGGCGGAAGCGGGAGGGAGCAAAAGACCGATGGCGCAAAAGTTTTCCGCCCGCCTGCCCGAAAGCCCGCTCTACCGGGTGCGGCTGGTGTCGGGCAGGGAGGATCTTGCCCCGGCGCTGGCGCTCCGGGCGCGGCTGTTTCGCGGCGCCGGTGCCGGTGCGGAGGGTGCGGGCGCGGAGGATGCCGACGGTTTCGACCCGCTCTGCCGCCATCTCGTGGTCGAAACGAAGGCGGGCGGCGCCCCCGTCTGCACCTGCCGTCTGCTCGACATCCCCGGCACCCGCCCCGTCGGCGCAAGCTATGCGGCGCAATTCTATGACCTCTCGCCGCTCGAAGGGCTCAAGGTGTCCAAGGGCCTCACGGGCCCGATGCTGGAACTCGGCCGGTTCTGCATCGCTCCCGAGGCGCGGGGCGCCGATGTGTTGCGCCTCGTCTGGGGGGCGCTGACGCGGATCGTCGTGGCGGAAGGGGTCGGCTTTCTCTTTGGCTGCACCTCCTTTCCGGGCACCGATGCGGCGCCCTATCGCGATGCCTTTGCGCTGTTGCAGGCGCGCCACCTCGCGCCGGAAAGCTGGCGGCCGCGGGTCAGGGCGTCGGAGGTGGTCTGCTTCGCCACCGGCCCCAAAACCGGCCCGGGGCGGCCCGGACCCGGCCCCGAAAGCGAACCCGAACCCGCCCTCAAACCGGCGCAGCACCCCATGCCGCCGCTCCTGCAAAGCTACCTCGCCATGGGCGGGCGGGTCTCGGATCACGCGGTGCGCGATGCGGACCTCAACACGCTGCATGTCTTCACCGGCCTCGACATCGCCCGGGTGCCGGCGCCGCGCAGACGCGCGCTGATGGCGCTGTCGGGCGGCTGACCGCGCGCGAAACGCCGCCGCCCCGTTGACGCGCCGCCCCGCCGCCGCTACCCCGCGCCCATGGCACGCGCACCTCTCCTCCAGCTTTCCGACATCTCGCTCACCTTCGGCGGCGACCCGGTGTTTGCCGGGCTCGACCTCGTGGTCCATCAGGGCGACCGGGTGGCGCTGGTGGGCCGCAACGGCTCCGGCAAATCGACGCTGATGAAGGTCATGGCCGGGCTGGTCGAGCCCGACCACGGCGCCCGGATCATGCCCCAGGGCACAAGTGCCGGCTATATGGAGCAACACCCCGACCTCGGCGGTTTCGCCACGCTCGGGGATTTCGCCCTCTCCGGGCTCGATCCGCATGAGGGCTACCGGGTCGAGCGGGTGGCCGAGGGGCTGAAATTCGACCCCGCCACGCCTTGCGACAAGGCCTCGGGCGGCGAGCGCCGTCGCGCCGCGCTGGCGAAGCTGATCGCCGAGGCGCCCGATCTGATGCTGCTCGACGAGCCCACCAACCATCTCGACATCGAGGCCATCGGCTGGCTCGAAGCCGAACTCGCCAGCACCCGCGCGGGCTATGTGCTCATCAGCCACGACCGCGCCTTCCTGCGCGCTCTGACCCGCGCCACCCTCTGGATCGACCGTGGCGTCGTCCGCCGGCAGGAGAAGGGGTTCGAGGCTTTCGAGGCCTGGCGCGACGAGACCTGGGCGCAGGAAGACCTCGCCCGCCACAAGCTCGACCGCAAGATCAGGGCCGAGGCGCGCTGGGCGGTGGAGGGGATTTCGGCGCGCCGCACCCGCAACATGGGCCGGGTGCGGGCGCTGGAGGCGATGCGCGCCGACCGTGCCGCCCAGATCCGCCGTCAGGGCACCGCGGCGATGGCGCTGGAGGCGGGGCCGAAATCCGGACGTCTGGTGATCGAGGCGAAGGGGATTTCCAAATCCTTTGGCGACCGTGCGATTCTGCGCGATTTCTCGGTGCGCATCGCGCGCGGCGACCGGGTGGCGCTGGTCGGGCCGAACGGGGCGGGCAAGACCACGCTGTTGCAGCTGCTCACCGGCGCGCTCGCCCCCGACAGCGGCACGGTGAAGCTCGGCACCGGGCTGGAGATGGCGGTGTTCGACCAGAACCGCAGCATGCTCGACCCGGAGGTCTCGCTCTGGGACGCGCTGGCGGGCGACAGGGAGATCGGCGTTTCCGGCAAGGCCGATCAGGTGATGGTCCGCGGCACGCCGAAACATGTGGTCGGCTATCTCAAGGAGTTTCTGTTCGACGAGGCTCAGGCGCGGGCGAAGGTGGCCTCGCTCTCGGGCGGCGAGAAGGCGCGGCTGATTCTCGCGAAGATCATGGCGAAGCCGTCGAACCTGCTGGTACTCGACGAACCGACCAACGATCTCGACGTCGAAACCCTCGATCTGCTCCAGGATCTGCTCGGCGACTACGACGGCACCGTGCTTCTGGTCAGCCACGACCGTGACTTCCTCGACCGCGTGGCGGCCACGACCATCGCGATGGAGGGCGACGGGCGGGCGGTGATCTATGCCGGGGGCTGGAGCGACTACCTTGCGCAGCGGGGCGCGGGCGCGGAAGAGCCGAAGGCAAGGCCCGCCGGGCCGAAGCCGGAAAAGCCCGCAAAGCCGAAGCCGGAGACCAGGCCCGAGACCAAGCCCGAGAAACCGGCCTCCGGCCTCAGCTTCACCGAGAAACACCGCCTCGAATCGCTTCCCGACGAGATCGACCGCCTCACCGCCGAAATCGGCAAGCTCGAAGCCTTTCTCGGCGACCCGGAGCTGTTCACCCGCGAACCCGCGAAATTCGCCAAGGCCTCCCAAGGGCTCGTCGAGCGGCAGCAAAAGCTCGCCGCGGCGGAGGAGGAATGGCTCGATCTGATGGAGCGGGACGGGAACTGACCGGAAGCCCGGCTTCTGGGTCGCGCCGCTGCCCCAACCGCTGCCCCATTGAAAGCCTTCCGCCGCCCGTGGCAGTCTCGTGCCAGACAGTAACGCCGGGACACAGCATGACCCTCAAGCTCTACAACTACTTCCGCTCCTCCACCTCCACCCGGCTGCGCGCCGCGCTGAACCTCAAGGGGCTCGACTACGAGTATATCGGCGTGCATCTGGTGAAAGGCGAGCATCGCGCCGCGCCCTATACCAGCCTCAACCCGCAGGGCCTGGTGCCGGCGCTGGAGCTTGAGGATGGCACCGTGCTCACCCAGTCGCTGGCGATCATGGAATGGCTCGACGAGGCCCATCCGGCGCGCCCGCTGCTCCCCGAAGGCCCGGTGGCGCGGGCGCGGGTGCGGGCGCTGGCGCAGATGATCGCGCTGGAGATCCACCCGGTGAACAACCTCCGGGTGATGAATTTCCACGCCGAGGCCACCGGCGGCGGCGATGCGGCTAAGACGGCGTGGTTCGGCCATTGGGTGCATACCACCTTCGCGCCGCTCGAAGCGATGCTGGCCGCAAGCCCCGACACCGGCCGCTTCTGCCATGGCGATGCCCCGGGCTATGCCGATTGCTGCCTCTATGCGCAGATGTGGAACAACCGCCGCTTCGAGGTCGACATGACGCCCTATCCGACGATCACCCGGATCTTCGAGGCGCTGGACGTGCTGCCGGAATTCGCCTCGGCCGCGCCCGCGCAACAGCCGGACGCGTCCTGAGCGGGGTCGGGCCGTGCGGCTGGGCTCTGGTGCGCGCTCCGGGCGCCGGGGTCGGGAAGGGGCGGGTAAGAGCGCAGATGGGTGCCCGGGTCTGGCCAGGGGGGCTGGACTGCGGGACATTTCCCCTGCGGCAAGCTCCAGCGAGAGCGGACCGCTCAGCCGGGTCGAGAGGCGGGTGATGCACAACATGGGGTGGCAACAGACCCACCGTGCGCCGAATTGAATGGGATCAGGGGGCTGCCCGGGGCGAACCGGTTTGGTTGACGAAGGGTAAACACCTTGTCGCAACTCTCTGGAGAAGGTAGTTCAAAGCATTGGTTTGAAATGATAAAACAGAGATTCCATTAGTCCGGTATTCCGGACTAATGGAAATGCGGAAAGACGGCATGTGGTGACCGGGGCAGTCGCTTGCCGGTGGCGAACGAAGTTTCAGGTGTCAGAGCATGTCGCGCAGATCGGCCCCGGTTTTGCGCCTTCCGGCATGGGAAAAGGAAACGACAGAGCAGGTGGCGTGAATGTGGATGAACGCGAGGCGAGCTCTGGCGCGGGGCCATGCGGATTGCGCCGTCGAGGCGGGTGCGCACCGCGTCGAAACCCGCGCGCACGCTGGCCGGATCCGACACATCTGCCCGGCGAGCTCCCTGCCGATCTCTGCTGCAACCGCCTCGCCGCGTGCCGCATCGAGGTTGAACAGAGCGACCGGCGCGCCCCGGGCGGCAAAGGTCCGTGCCACCGCTTCGCCAAACCCGGAGGCGCTGCCGGTGAAGACGACGGGGGTCTTGCCCGAAACCTGCACCTGTTATCGGCCATAGCGATTGACCCGGCGGTAGCAGCCGGGGGTATCCGGCGCAACCGGCGAAGGGGCAGGGCGGGGGCCGCGGAAGCGGAAATATCGCTGCCCGCGCCCGAAGGGCGCTCTCCATACCCGGCCCGAAGGGCGCTCTCCATACCCGGCCTGAAGGGCACCCCAACGCCTGCGGCGAAAACCGTCGCAGGCGGTATCCCGGCCCGGATGTCAGAGCTTGTTGACCGGCACCTTGAAGAATACGTCGCCCTCTTTGTCCGCCGGCGGCATCGCGCCCGCGCGCATGTTGACCTGCAAGGACGGGATGATCAGCTGCGGCATCCTGAGAGTCGCGTCGCGGGCGTTGCGGAACTTGACGAAATCCTCCCGCGTCACCCCGCCGCCCACATGGATATTGCCGGCTTTCTGCTCGCCTACCGTGGTCTCCCAGCGGATGTCGCGCCCCTCCGGCGCGTAGTCGTGGCACATGAACAGGCGGGTCTCGTCGGGGAGCGCCAGAATCTTCTGGATCGAATCGTACAGCGTGCCCGCGTCGCCCCCTGGAAAGTCGGTCCGGGCCGAACCGCCGTCGGGCATGAACAGCGTGTCGCCGACGAAGGCGGCATCGCCCACGATATGGGTCATGCAGGCGGGCGTATGCCCCGGCGTATGAATCGCCCGCGCCTCCAGATTGCCGATCCGGTAGCGGTCGCCATCCTGAAACAGTGCATCGAACTGCGACCCGTCGCGCTGAAACGCGGTGCCCTCGTTGAACACCTTGCCGAAGGTCTCCTGCACCACGGTGATCTGCGCGCCAATGCCGATCCGGCCGCCGAGCTTCTCCTGGATATGGGGCGCGGCGGAGAGGTGGTCGGCGTGCACATGGGTCTCGATCAGCCATTCGAGGGTCAGCCCGTTGGCGCGGATATGGGCAATGATCTCGTCGGCATGTTCGGACGTGATACGCCCGGCGGCATAGTCGATGTCCATGACCGGGTCGATCACCGCGCAGGCGGTCGAAGCCGGATCCTTTACCACATAGGAGATCGTGTTGGTCTGCGCGTCGAAAAAGGCGGTGACTTCGGGATTGCGCGCCGGGCCGGGCGGGGTACTGGCAGGGTCTTGCATGGGGTCTTCCTCCTGGGGGGGGCAGGGTTCGGACCTTCGCCCCGGGGGTGGCGTGCCTCGCGCGCCCGCGCCAGGCGTTGACATATTATTTGCATCGGGCGCCGCCCACGCTATGGCGTGCCTCGCGCGCCCGCGCCAGGCGTTGAGGCTGATCTAGGAACGCGCCGGGCCGCGCGCAAGCCTTTACATTCATGAAATTGAATATCTGTCGGAGGTGTTACCCGCCCTCCCGGGCCTGCGGCTCCGCGGAGGCGCGTGGGAGATGCGAATCAGCGTGGCCTCCGGGCCGTAGTCCGCAGCCTTCGGACGGTCCGGGGCCGTTCATCCTGCGTGAACCGGACGGGGCGCATCAGCCCGGGCGAAACGGCCCGTTTCCGCCCCTGGCGCGGGTTTTGCCCCCGCCGGAGAATTGATCCCATCCCGTCATTCGCCTATGTGCATGGACATGTTGCATTTCAAGGGATCCGTTGGCGCATGACCACACCCGTTATCACCGAAGACATGTCCGACGAAGACATGGACAAGATGATGGCCGCCGCTTGCGATGCCTCCGCCATGCTGAAGGCGATCAGTCACGAAGGGCGGCTGATGATCCTCTGCGCGCTGGTGACCGGCGAAAAATCCGTCACCGAGCTTGAGGAACTGCTGCACGCCCGCCAGGCGGCGGTGTCGCAGCAACTGGCCCGGCTGAGGATGGAGGGGCTCGTTTCGCCACGCCGCGAGGGCAAGGCGATCTACTATTCGCTGGCCGACGACCGCCCGCGCCGGATTCTCGAAACCATCTACGAGATGTTCTGCACGCTGCCGCAGCAGCCTCAGCCGCGTTAGAGGCCGATCGGAAACGGGCTGTGTGAATTCGGCAGGTTTGCTCCGTCTCCGGGCAAACCCGGCACAGGGTGGCACAGGCCGGCCGCCGCCTGACCACAAGCGCGCCTGCCGGATGCCATCCCGCCGCCGGGCCGTGGACCGCACCTCCGCCTGGCCGGAAACCCCGCTTGAGAAAACATGATAGCCATCACTCCTTCTGTCAGGCTCTTGCGAAGCCGGCTGTTCCACATGTTTGCGGGCGACGCTTCCGGCTTGACAGGTACATCTCACTAACTAACCTGCACGCATAAGGTGAGGGCAGTTTGGCAGGCTTCAGGGCCTGAGTGGTCTGGTGTGATGTTCTCACCTCGTTCGAACAATCGTGAATTCCCGGCCTGTGGCTTCCGCGGGCGATGCTCGCGTGCAGCGTGCATCGGGTCTCGGTTTGCGCCCTCGAAAACAGTTCCGGCAATTCGGAAGACACATCTGTCTGCAATGCTTTCTCACGGAAGACATTGCGCAGAGGTCCGGCATAGGCAGGGAGAGTAGAATGGTAGCATGCAAACGTGACAGACTCATTATCCTGGTCGTTGCTCTGGTTTTATCTTTGAACTACCTGGTGCATGTGTTCGGATTTGCACCGGTCCCGGAAGAAATCTCTCAACTGATTCTTCCGAAGAGCATTCAGATCGACGCGGAGCGGATGCGCGCAACCGATTATTACCGACCATTTGCCGATGCCTACCCGAGCTTCATGACTTTAATCGTCGTTTTGGCATTTCCGACGGGGGCGCTGATCCTGCTCTTGCTGGCACGGCGATTGCTCGTTTGGCTGAAGCTTCTGCACGATCGGGAGCTCGAACATGCAGGTTTCTTTTTTCTGCTCATTTTTGCTTTCGCTCTGGCGGTAAACCGATGGTTGCCAGAAAGTTCAAGTATCATATTCCACGAGAACAAAAGGCTGGGCGGCTTGCCATTCGGGCTGCAGGCGCTGTATATAACGTTTCCAACTCTGCTTACCTTGGAAGGGTTTCTTGGCATGTTCCTCTTCCCCGAAGCAATGAACTACCATATTCGTCATCGGTACGACCCGATCAATGCTGGAGAGAAGAGAGAGCGAAATGACACTGACGACTGAAGAGTTTACAACCCGTCCGTGCCGCGCGCGCCGGCCTCGCCCCGATCACCCGTCAATCGGGCCGATGGCGCGGACACGCCGTCATCCAGGGCGGCAGAAAACCCCTGCGCGACGCCCTCTACATGCCCGCCGTGGTTGCCGTACGCTTCAAGCCGGATATGAAAGCACAATACGACCGCAAGAAAGCCGCAGGCAAACCCTCCAAAGTCGCCCTCATGGCAATCATTTTAAAGCGTTTGACGAAATACCAGACACAAAGAGCATCACCTGACGCGTTGAAATCCATGATTTCAGGAAGCGTCAGGTGATTCAGGTTTTTCGCATAACGCTCTAAAGCGGCTCATCCTCGCAAACACGTTGGTGAAAAAGACCGGGGATGGAAAGAAATCAGGCCTTGAGGAAGACGGATATTTAGAAAGTTCCGGCCCAACTCGGCAAGCACAGCACTTTCCTGACAATAACTGGAGACGCTGCGCGGTTTCCTTGACTGAAGTGAGCCGCCATTCATCAAGAGGAGCATGAAGTGGCAGACCTGAGCAGCGGACCGGATCTGAAAAGAGACCCGGGGTGTTCAGAATACCGCATTTTGTATTTGTGGATCCTTTTCGGCGCGGCCGTAAACTACCTGGTTCATTCTGCTGGTTGGTTTCTTTTTTGCTGACGGGTTTTCATGCTGCCGAAGCTGCAAGCCGCGTGTGGGATCGCTGGCCTCTGGATGGCCACAAGTCTGATGCCTGAACCGGAGCAGGAGGTGCCGGGCCGGACCGCGACCGCGCGTGACGGCGATGTCTGCCCGGGAGGCGCGCGGAACGGGATACGGTCACCCGGCCACCCGTCCGGCGCCTGGCAGGTGCCCGGGGCAGACATCCGGCGCCCTTGCCCCTGGCCCCTGGAATTTGCGCTTTTCTCTGGCGCCGGGCAGGTCTAGGGTTTCGCAAAACAGAGGGCGCGTCATGGCAGAAAGCTTCATTCCAGGGACCGGCACCGGACGTGCCTTGCGTGCGGCCTTCGGCCGGTTTGCAACCGGCGTGACCGTGGTCACAGCGATGAGCGAGCGCGGGCCGATCGGTATCACCGCCAACAGTTTCACCGCCGTCTCGCTCGACCCGCCGCTTTTGCTGTGGTGCCCGGCGAAGCTCTCGCAACGCCACGACAGCTTCGTCGCCGCCGGGCATTTCGCGCTCCATGTGATGGGCACCGGCCAGGACGCGGTGACCTGGGGCTTCGCCAATACCGCCGAGGCGTTCGAACACTGCGATTGGGCGCCGTCCGAACAAGGGGTGCCGCTGATCTCCGGCTGCCCGGCGCGGTTCGAATGCCGCTTGCGCGACCGGTTCGACGCCGGTGACCATTCGGTCCTGATCGGTCAGGTCGAGCGGGTCACCACCGAGCCCGAAGCGGAGGTCCGGGTATTTCTCGACTCGGACTACGGCCATTTCGTGCCGACCTGAACAGGGCGGGCGCACTGGCCGGCGGGTGCAGATCGGCAAAGCGCACGGTTCTGCCGGCTTGCGGTCGCCTGTGCTGACCCCGAAAACCGCCGCCCACTTTGCGCGACATGTTCGGGTTTGTTGTCGCATGTCGAAAAGCGCAAAACCGCTGCCCACTTTTGCGCGACATGCTTCAAGTTGCCACGCCACCCGACCCGCGAGCCCTGTCGTCTCTTTTTCCTGGGTCAAATACTCCGGGGGTCCGGGGGCAGCGCCCCCGGGCTTGCCCCCATTTACGCAGGCCACTCCAGGGCCCGTGGACAATTATGATTTCCATGTGCCCTGTTTTGTGATTCAGAGTCCCAAAAGGGAGGCCTGAGTGGACGAGCAGCGTTCTGTGGTCACGGATCGTCTTTGGATCAAGCTTGAGCCGCATCTGCCGGGGAAAGCCAGCGACTGTGGCGTGACGGCGAAGGACAACAGGCTTTTTCTTGAAGCCGTGTTCTGG
>PDRW01000059.1 GCA_002746935.1 Rhodobacterales bacterium | reverse complement strand
ACGCAGCGCGCCAGCGCGTGCGGCTCATACCCGCCTTCCAGCATGGACACGACCCGCCCGCTGCAATGCTCCTTCGACACGGCAAGCAATTCGCGGGTCAGCCAGCCGTAATCCTCATCCGTCAGGTTCAGATGAGACATATCATCGGCCATGTGCGCGTCGAACCCCGCGCTGATCAGCAGCAATTCCGGTTTGAAATCATAGAGATGGGGCAGCCAGTGTTCGGTGATGGCCTGCCGGAATTCCTCCGATCCGGCCCCCGCCGTCAGCGGCACGTCGACCAGATTGTTGGTCTCTTTTTCGTGGCCGGTGAAGGGGTAGAACGGGTGTTGGAAGGAGGAGCAGAACAGCACGCGGGGATCGTGTTGGAAGATGTCCTCGGTGCCGTTGCCGTGATGGACGTCGAAATCGACGATGGCGACGCGTTCCAGCCCATGCACCTCCATCGCGTGTCCGGCGGCCACGGCGATGTTGTTAAAGAGGCAAAAGCCCATCGCCTGATCGCGCACTGCATGGTGCCCCGGCGGGCGCACGGCGGCGAAAACCGGGTTGGCCTCGCCGCGCATCACCAGATCGACCGCCAGCACCCCGGCCCCCGCCGCACGTTCGGCGGCGCGCAGGGTGCCGGGGCTCATTACCGTGTCGCCGTCGATGGAAACCGGCGCGTCGTCCGGGCCGGGGGCGAGGGCGTATACCTTGTCGAGATAGCCCGCATCATGCACCCGCTCCAGATCGGCGCGCGCGACCAGCGGGGCGTCGTAATGGCGCAGAACGTAATCCATGCCGGAGGCGATCAGTTGGTTGTTGATCGCCTGCAGACGCACCGGCGCGTCCGGGTGCAGGGCGCCGGTTTGGTGGTCTAGGCATTCGTGATGCGAAATAAAGCCAAGCATGGTGTCTCCCTTCGGTGCAACGCGCTGTTTTCAGCGTCTTTTGGTGGTTCCCCGCGCAGGGTTTGCCGCGCGGGGGCGTGTTTGTCAGAGCCAGCGTTCGACGATCATCAGTTCCCGGTCGTCCGGGTCAGAGCGCTGGGTGAAGCCCAGTTCGGTCATCAGCGCCAGCATCGGGGCGTTGTTTTTCAGCACCGTGCCTTCGATGATCTCGAGGTCATGGGCTTTCGCGGCACGGAACAGGGCTTTCATCAGCCGCGTGCCGATGCCCTGATGCTGCACCGCGTCCCCAACCACGATGGCAAATTCGCAGCTTTTCTGGTCCGGGTTGATCACATAGCGCGCCACGCCGCAGAGCTTCGGCCCGTCTTCCGGCTCCGCCACGGCGGCGATGGCCATTTCGCGGCGGTAATCCAGCTCGGTGAAGCGGGCGAGCATTTCCGGCGATAGCTCGGTGATCGTGCCCATGAAGCGCATCTTGCGCGCCTCGTCGGACAATTCGCGGGTGAAGGTTTGCAGCGTATCCGCGTCCTCGGAGCGCACCGGGCGCAGGATCAGCGGGGTGCCGTCCGCGAGGTGTTCCTCGCTGCGCAGGTGGTGCGGATAGGGGTGGATGGCGACGTGGTCGTAGCGGCCGTGACTCGCAGGTGGGCGGGCCACCCGCACCCGTGCATCCACCGCGATCACCCCGGAGGGGCCGGCGAAGAGCGGGTTGATATCGAGTTCGATCACTTCGGGCAATTCACATACCATGTCGGAAATGCGCATCAGGACGTCGATCACCGCATCGCGGTCCACCGCCGCTTTATCGCGGAAGGCGTCCAGCATTTTGGAGACCTTGGTGCGGTTGATCAGCCGGTCCGCCAGCACCGAGTTCATCGGCGGCAGGGCGACGGCGCTGTCGCGCAGCACTTCGACCATGGTGCCGCCTGCGCCGAAGAGGATGGTCGGGCCGAAGATGTTATCGCGGCTGGCGCCGACCACCAGTTCGCGGGCGTCTTGCAGCTTGGCCATCGATTCGATGGTGACGCCGGTGATGCGCGCCTTGGGCTCTGCCTCGCGCGCGCTTTCGGTCATGCGGCGGAAGGCGCGACTTACTTCGCCCGCGTTGCGGATATTGAGGACAACCCCGCCAACGTCGGATTTATGGCTGATGTCCGGCGAGTTGATTTTCATCGCGACCGGGAAGCCAACGGTTTCCGCAGCGACCAGCGCGGCGGCGGCAGAATTGGCCTCAAGGGTGACGTTGATCGGGATATGGAACGCATGCAGCAGCGCCTTGCTTTCCATGTCGGAGAGCATGTCGCGACCATCCGCCAGCACCGCGTCGATGATCATCTTGGCGCCGGAAAAATCAGGGCGGGTTTCGCGCGGTAGCGGGCCGGGGGTTTCCAGCGCCAGCTTGCGGTTGCGCTCGTGCTTGGCGAGGTAGGAGAAGGCTTCGACGGCGCGTTCTGGGGTCAGGAAATCGGCCACGCCGTTTTGCGACAACAGATCGCGCCCTTCCTGCACCGAGGTTTGCCCCATCCAGCTTGCCAGCACCGGCTTGCTGCGCCGTTTGGGCAGGGCGTCCAGCACCGCCTGCGCCGCTTCCGTCGCATCCGTCACCGCTTGCGGGATCAGCAGCGCCAGCACACCGTCAACATTCTTGTCCGCCATCACGGCCTTGACCGCCTCGCGGTAGCCATCCGCGCCGGCATCGCCGAGGATATCGACCGGGTTGCCGTGGCTCCAGTATTTCGGCAGCTTGCCGTTCAGCTTCTCGATGGTTTCCGGCGATAGCTGCGCCAGTTCGATGCCCATATCGCCCGCGCGGTCTGCGGCCAGAACCCCCGCACCGCCACCATTGGTCACGATGGCGAGCCGGTTGCCGCGGGTGCGCTTGGAAGACGACAGGATCTCGGCGGCGGCGAAAAGTTGCCCGAAGGTTTGCGCGCGCACGGCACCGGCGCGTTCCAGCGCGGCGGCGAACACGTCATCGGAGCCGATCAGCGCGCCGGTATGGGTGCTGGCGGCGGCGGCGGAAGTGGCGTGCCGCCCGGATTTCAGCACGATAACCGGCTTCAGACGCGCGGCGGCGCGCAGGGCGGACATGAATTCCGGCGCCTGCCGCACCCCTTCGACATAGAGCAGGATGGCGTCGGTTTTCGGGTCGGTGGACAGAAATTCCATCATGTCGCCGAAGTCGATGTTGAAGGAATTGCCGAGGCTGACAAGGGCGGAGAAGCCCAGGTGATGCGGCCCGGCCCAGTCGGAAATCGCGGCGTTGAGCGCGCCCGATTGCGAGATCAGCGCGAGATTGCCCTTGGGCGTGCCGGAGCGCAGGAAGGTGGCGTTCATGTTGTGCCACGGGCGCACGAGGCCCACGCAGTTCGGCCCCATGAAGCGCACCCCGGCGCGGCGGGCGGCGGAGATCAGCTCCCCTTCCAGCTCTTTGCCCGCGCCGCCCCCTTCGCCGAAACCGGCCGACAGGATGATGGCGTTTTTGATCCCCGCCGCACCGCAATCGCGGATGATGCCCGGCACGGTGCGCGCGGGCGTGGCGATCACGGCGAGATCAACCTCTTCACCGATGGCGTCGGCGCTGGGATAGCAGGTCAGCGCGCCGATCTTCTCGTGTTTCGGGTTGATCGGGTAAATCGGCCCCTTGAACCCATCGGCCAGTAGGTTGTTCAGCAAGATCGCTCCGACGGAGCCTTCGCTGGCCGAAGCGCCAAAAACGGCGATGGAAGCCGGGTTCATCAGTTTCGAAAGGGGATTTGCATCCATTTCTTGAAATCCTTCAATATGCATTCGCGCACGGAGCAGGTGCCCCGCGTGTTCTGTTTCCTCCCCTTTGCAGCAAATTGCAAATTTTCGGTTAACAGAAATTGATTCTGGTCAAGAAAAACGCGGATTGTTGCCGGGAGGGGTCAAAAAGAAAAAAGCCCCGCGCGGGGCGGGGCTTTTGAAGGATTTTGTTGCCTTACTTCGGCAGTTCGGCGGTGATGCCTTCGACGTAGAAATCGAGGCCCAGCAGGGTGCCGGCATCCGCCACTTCGCCTTCCGCCAGCCAAGGCGTGCCGTCCTGCTTGTTGAGCGGGCCGGTGAAGGGGTGGTATTCGCCTTTTGCGATGGCGTCGGCCATGGCGAGGGCTTCGGCTTTGACCTCGGCGGGAACGGCGTCGGTGATCTCACCGATTTCCACCATGCCGGTATCCATGCCGTCCCAGGTTGCGACGCTTTTCCAGGTGCCGTCCATCACGGCCTGGGTGCGGGCGATGTAATAGGGCGCCCAGTTGTCGATGATGGAGGAAACCCGCGGGAAGGGGGCGTATTCCGCCATGTCAGAGGCTTGGCCGAAGGTGTAGACATTGCCCGCTTCCTGCGCGGCGGCCTGCGGCGCGGTGCTGTCGGTGTGCTGCAAGATCACGTCGGCGCCCTGTTCGATCAGCGCGCGGGCGGCATCGGCCTCTTTCGCCGGGTCAAACCACGTATAGGCCCAGATGATCTTGAACTCGACATCCGGGTTCACCTTCTTGGCGTGGATGTAAGCGGAGTTGATACCGCGCACCACTTCCGGGATCGGGAAGGAAGCGATGTAGCCGATGATGTTGGACTTGGTCACACGCCCGGCAATGGTGCCCTGCACGGCGCGGCCCTCATAAAAACGGGCGCTGTAATTGGACACGTTTTCGGCGGTCTTGAAGCCGGTCGCGTGTTCAAATTTCACGTTCGGGAACTTGGCGGCGACTTCGAGGGTCGGGTCCATGTAGCCGAAGGAGGTGGTGAAGATCAGGTCATGGCCGGACAGGGCCATCTGG
>PDRW01000058.1 GCA_002746935.1 Rhodobacterales bacterium | reverse complement strand
AAAACTTCCCGGACGGTTCGTGGGTGGCTGACAGCCGTGAACCAATTCGCCATAATGTTCGAGGATCGCTTCTCCCCGATGGCGGGCTGAGAGCGATCACATGGGAACCGGGCCGGCGGCCAGATACACAGAAGGCCTGACACTCCCTGGCTGAGCTGTCGTGCAGATTCGGCGTACAGTGCCCGCTTCAGGCTGTTCTGTTCCAACTGCTTCGCTCGTTCGGGCACATGCTGAATTATTGAAACTGTCGCGACGCCTGCCATGCAGGTGGCGTCCTTCGTATGGAGACTACCCATGTCCGACACCACGACCAACCTCCTGCTGCCTTACATCCTCGCGGCACAGGCCCAGAAGCATGTCACCCACAATGAGGCGCTGAAACTGCTCGACGGGCTTGTGCAGCTCTCTGTTCTCGACCGGGACCTGACCGCGCCGCCGGGCAGCCCCACCGATGGTGATCGCTACATCGTCGCCTCGGGTGCGACAGGCGACTGGGCGGGATGGGACCTGAACGTGGCGGTCTGGACCGATGGCGCCTGGCTGCGCCTGCCACCGCGCACCGGCTGGCGCGCATGGATCGAGGACGAGGCTGTGCTGCTGGTCTACGATGGGTCCGGCTGGGTTGGCACCACACCCAACGAGTTGCAGAACCTCTCGCTGTTGGGGCTGGGTGCCACGGCGGATGCCGCCAACCCGTTCTCGGCCAAGCTCAATGCCGCGCTCTGGACGGCGAAACCCGTGGCCGAAGGCGGCACGGGGGATCTGTTTTACACCATGAACAAGGAGGCTGCAGGCGACGATCTCGGCCTGACGCTTCAGACCGGCTTCATCACCAAGGCACTGGTCGGGCTGTTCGGCTCGGAAAAGTTCCGCCTCGTGGTTTCACCTGACGGTAGCACCTTCTTCGACGGGTTGAGCGTCGACAACGCCACCGGCATCGTCGACCAGCCGCGACTGCCGCGCTTCAAGGCCTACACCAACTACGACAATTACGTCGGCGTCGGAAGCTGGACGAAGATCGGTCTGAACAACACCGACTATAACGATCAAGGCGGGTTTGATGGCGGGGCCAACCTGTTCACAGCCCCCGTGGACGGCACCTACCTGTTCGGCGCAACGCTCATGTACAAGGTCAATGCCAGCACCTCGGTCCGCATGCGTGGTCGGCTGGTGTTGAACGGAGCGACCGAAATCCGGGGTTCATATGGCGAGATCAGTGGGGCGCACGTCTCCGAGGCCACGGCCCTCTGGCTGCAGACGATGGTGCCGCTTACCGCTGGCGATACCGTCGAGCTGCAGGGGTGTTTCCGCGCACAGGATGGGTTTTTTGCGGCGGGGCACACGTCTTTTTGGAGCTGCAAGATCGGCTGATCGAAGGGAGGGTTCGCCCATGTCATCGCCCCGATTTGATCCCCATCGAACTCCAGAGCCTTCTTTCCAGGGACATTCACAGGCGGTCCATGGTTAGCCAGTGGCGCGGCGGACGAAGGGTGAAGACCGTAGGTGAATGCAGCAGATGGCTCGTTCTCACGAAGAACTTTGCGATTGAACGCACAGCGCCATGCGGTGTTTTTCTCGCGCATTTTGCCTGCGAATCCCCGCTTTTGCGTGCTGTTGCCGTTTTTGTGGTGTGGTGTTGATGTGGCGTTGATGTAGAGCGCACAGGCAAAAGCCCGCCTGATTAGGTCGGGCTTTAAGTGTTTGTTTTGGTGCATTATTTTGGTTGCGGGGGCAGGATTTGAACCTGCGACCTTCAGGTTATGAGCCTGACGAGCTACCGGACTGCTCCACCCCGCGCCAATGAGGGGTAGTTAGTCGGTTCCGGTCCCGAGCGCAACCGCCCTGGCGGAAAAAGTTTGGTTTGCGGGTGACTGGCAAGAGGCCGGTCGGCGGTGTCGGAGGATTTGGGGGTGGGCGGTCAGCGTATCTCGATGTCCCTGACCCGAAGGTCCTGGCCGCCGCTCATCTGGATCGTGTAGCCGCCGCATTCGGGGCAGGGGGCGCCGAGCCGGGCGATATCGACCTCGGCCATGCAATCGTGGCACCAGCCCTTTCCGGGAATGTGGTCGATCTCCAGCTTCGCCCCGGCGGCGATCCCGCGCGCGGTCACGGCGTCGAAACAGAAAGCCAGCGCCCCGGGTTCCACATGGGAGAGCGCGCCGATTTCGAGCCGCACCGCCAGCACCTTCTCTGCCCCGGCGGCCGTGGCCTCTGATTCGACGATCTGCACAACGCTTTCGGCAAGCGCCATTTCATGCATTCCTGTCCCTCCTGCGGCCCCGGTCGCCGGACCCTACGCCGCTCCCGCAGGCGCTACAATGGCCGCGCGCCGGGGTGCGACGCCGGGTCTCTGCGGCCCTGTGGCCGGCGGCAAGACCATCGGTCGGGTCGGGGCTTGCCCCGCGTGGCCAATCATCTAGGCTGGCGCAAACCATGGCGAGGGCTGAGCAATGAGTGGACTTCTGGCGCTTCTGGACGACGTGGCGGGCATTGCCAAGGTGGCGGCGGCGAGTGTCGACGATGTGGCGGCGCAGGCGGCGAAGGCGGGGGTGAAGGCGGCGGGCGCCGCGATCGACGATGCCGCGGTGACGCCGAAATACGTCACCGGCTTTGCGCCTGCGCGCGAATTGCCGATCGTCGGCAAGATCGCCTGGGGCTCGATCCGCAACAAGCTGCTGATTCTGCTGCCGCTCGGGCTGTTGCTGTCGAATTTCGCGCCCTGGGCGATCACCCCGCTGTTGATGCTCGGCGGCTCCTATCTCTGTTTCGAAGGCGCCGAGAAGATCTGGCACGCGCTGTTTCCTCACGACCACAGCTATGACGCCAATGCCCATGTGGAGGGCGACCCGACCCATCTCGAGGAGGCGAAGGTTTCGGGCGCGATCAAGACCGATTTCATCCTGTCGGCGGAGATCATGACCATCGCGCTGTCGGCGATCCCGCCGTCGAACATCTGGATGGAAGCCGCCACCCTCGCGGTGGTGGCGCTGGGGATCACCGTCGGCGTCTATGGCTCGGTGGCGCTGCTGGTGAAGATGGACGACATCGGGCTGGCGATGGTCCGCAACGGCCGTTTGGGCCTCACCCGGGCGCTTGGCAACGGCCTCGTGCGGGCGATGCCGCATTTCATGAAGGGGCTGACCATCATCGGCACCGCGGCGATGCTCTGGGTCGGCGGCAATATCGTGGTGCACGGGCTGCACGACCTCGGCTGGGATCCGATCTACGCGTTCATCCACCATTGGTCGGAGATCGTGGCCCATGGCGTGCCGGAAGCCTGGGCGGGCATCGCCGGATGGACGGCCACCGCGGCGATGGACGGCGTGTTCGGGCTCGCCTGGGGCATTGTACTGATCCCGCTGGCGACCCGTCTGATCGGTCCCGCCGTACGGGCGGGGATGGCCGTGGTGACGGGCAGGGGCTGAGACAGAACACCCCGCCGGTCCGGGGGCCGGCGGGGTATCGGCTGCGAAGCTCGCGTGGGCTGCGCAGGGTCAGTCGGAGGACGCGCCTTCCGGGGCTTCTTCCGGGCTTTCGGTGCAGGACAGTACGGTTTCCTGCGCCTGTTCACCGGATGCCGCCCGTTCGAGCAGACCCTCGGCGCCCTTTACATGCCAGGAATAGCCCTCTTCGGGCTGAGTGACATAGAGCGCGCCGGAGCCGCTGGTGGCGATTTCGGCGATGTGCAGGTGGCCGTCGGCCAGCAGCACCGCAAAGGCATCGCCCGCGGCGGTGTTGACATAGGCCACGGAAAGCTCCGAACCGTCGTCGCAGGCATAGGTCTGCGTGAAGCTGAGCTGCTCCTGTGCGGTAGCGGCGGTGGCGACGACCAGCGCGGCGGCGGTGGCGGCGAATTGCCTGATCATGGGCTTACTCCTTGCTTGGGCCCGCAATTGTGGGCCGAAAGTGTGGGCCGAAAGGGCTTTGGTCCGCATGTAGACCGGAAGGGCGAAAATTCAAGACGTCCTGTCACTTTCCCGGAAGTGCCGCGGCCGGGGCTCTGCCCCGGACCCCGGAGTATTTCCACCAGGAAAAGGAGCTTGGGTTTACGGGGCGCGCGGGCGTTGGAGATCTGTCAGGTGGCCCTGGCTTCGAAGCTCGCGCGGCAGATCCCGGCAAGCTCGGCCAGCGGGGCTTCGGAGGTGCCGAGCTTGACCGCGTCGCCGGTGAAACGGCCGATGCTGGCAACCGGGACACCCCAGCGCCCGGCCTCGACCATCAGCGCTTCGGCCTCGTCGAAATTGCAGGCAATGAGGTAGCGCCCCTGGTCTTCGCCGAACAGGGTGGCGGTGTCGGCGGCGTCGATCTGGACCCCGACGCCGGCTTCCCCGGCCATCTCGAAAGCCGCGAGCCCAAGGCCGCCGTCGGAGAGATCGGTGCAGGCGGTGATCAGCGGCCGGTTGGCGCGGATGAAATCGCCGGCCAGTTTCTCGGCGGCGAGGTCCACATGGGGCGCATCGCCGTCTTCGCGGTTGAACACCTCCGCCAGCAGGGCCGACTGGCCGAGATGGCCGCGGGTCTCGCCCAAGAGCAGCGCCACATGGCCTTCGCGGGCGGTGCCGTCGATCAGCTCGGTGCCGATGTCGCGGATCAGCCCGACGGCGCCGATGGTCGGGGTGGGCAGGATCGCCTCGCCGTCGGTCTCGTTGTAGAGCGAGACATTGCCGGAGACCACGGGCATGTCGAGCGCTGCCACCGCCGCGCCGATGCCCTTGATGGCGCCGACGAACTGGCCCATGATCTCGGGCTTTTCGGGGTTGCCGAAATTGAGATTGTCGGTGGTGGCAAGC
>PDRW01000012.1 GCA_002746935.1 Rhodobacterales bacterium | reverse complement strand
GATGTCGTGATCCTGGATAACCTGTCCAGCCACAAGAGCCCGCGTGCCGCCGAGGTGCTGCACGATGTGGGCGCATGGTTCCTGTTTTTGCCGCCATACCCACCCGATCTGAACCCCACCTCTCGGGACATTGCATGCGCAATGCCCTGCCGGCCAATGAGTGAGATGGCATTTTCAAAGCTCAAGACGCTGATACGAAAAGCCGCCGCGCGCACTTACGAAGACCTTTGGCATGCCCTCGGCCACGTCTGCAATCTCCTTTCCGACAAAGAATGCTTCAACTTCTTCAAAGCCGCAGGATACAGAACCGATTAAACGCAAGGTGCTCCAACGCGTTGAAATCCATGATTTCAGGCAGCGTTAGGTGATTCAGGTTTTCGCATAACGCTTCAGCGGAACGGCGGCGTGTAGAGCAGGCCGCCGTCCTGCCACAGGGCGTTGAGGCCGCGGGCGAGACCGATCGGGGTGTCTTCGCCGATGTTGGTCGCAAAGACCTCGCCGTAATTGCCAACCGCACCGATCACCCGGGCGGCCCAGGCATCGTCGAGGCCGAGCATCTCGCCGAGTTTGCTTTCAGTGCCGAGCAGCCGGTTGACTTCCGGGGTTTCGGGATTGGCGGCTTCGGCGAGCGAGGCGACGTTGGCCGAGGTCACGCCAAGCTCTTCGGCGGCGATCAACGCATTGAGGGTCCAGCGGACGACATCTTTCCACTCATCGTCACCATGCCGCACAGCCGGGCCGAGCGGCTCTTTGGAGATGATCTCGGGCAAGATTACATGGGCGGCCGGGTTCTCGAAGGCCGCCCGGGTTGCGGCGAGGCCGGAAACGTCGGCGGTATAGACATCGCAGGCACCGGCAAGGTATTCGGCCTGACCTTCGTCGTTATCCTCGATCGGAACCGGCTCATAGGTGAGGCCGTTCGACCGGAAGAAATCAGCAAGGTTGAGCTCGGTCGTGGTGCCGGCCTGAATGCAGACCGTTTGGCCGTCAAGCTCCTTGGCCGAGGAAACGCCAAGCGCCTTCGGGACCATGAAGCCCTGACCGTCGTAATAGTTGATACCGGCGAACTCCACCTTGAGGTCGACATCGCGCTGAAACGTCCAGGTGGTGTTGCGCGCAAGCAAATCAATCTCGCCCGAGGCCAGGGCGGTGAAGCGGGTCCTGGTGGAAACCGGTATGAACTCAACCGCTTCCGGATCTTTCAGCACGGCAGCGGCGACACCGCGGCAGATGGCGACATCAAACCCTTCCCAGCGACCGTTGGAATCGGGCGCAGCAAAACCGACCAATCCGGGATTCACGCCGCAGTTCAGCTTGCCGCGGGCTTTCACGTCGTCGAGCGTTGCCGCCGACGCGGAGCCGGCCGCAAAGGCCACCGCGACCAGAGCCCCGAAAAGTACGGTTGTTTTCATGTTATCCTCTTCCTGATTCCGCCCCTTTGCAGGGCTCTTGTCGCCGGATACAGGGCTCCGTGCAGTCATTAAGGCGGGTTTCCGCTCGCCGCGGCAGTTTGGGCGGATTCCTCCGGCAGGGTCAAGTCTGCGTTCGGCCCGCCGCTCCCGACCGATTTGCCGGCTGTCTTTCGGGTAGGCCATCATCCCCGGCGAGGGAGCGGCGCTCAGCTTTGCCCGAGCAGGGAGAAGACCCGCGCGGCATCAAGAAACGCCTGTCTTTTCAATGCTGTATTTGCACAGGCTTGGTCGTCTTTGCCCCATTGCCCGGCCTGCCATTCCTCGTCGACTTGTGACACCTCCCAAAGCGCCTCCGGGCGGCGGGCACCACGCGCGGCAGCAAAGGCCAAAATCAGGGAACCCGACAGGGCCACGAGATCGTGAAACGCCGCGAGTTCGAAAGCACTGAATGCGCGGGTCGCCTCTGTGAGCGCGGCGAGTGCGGCGGCCTCCTGCGGCTGGTGCATGATCCCCGCGACCGGGTGCAGCCGCGCGCCCAGCGCCCCGGCGGCCCAGTCGAGCAGTGGATCCCAGGCCTCGGCCTGACGGCGCACAAGGCTCTCGGGGCCCTCGGCCCTGTAGCACAGAAGATCGGTCTCGCCATAGGCCACGATCAGCGCCGCCACCTCGTCGAACTGCGCCGTGACCTTGTCGATGGCGGCATTGGCGGAGCGGGTGAGCGGCATGGTTTCGGGGCGGATTTCATCCGCCTGCGCCGCCCATTCTTCCGCGATCGCCTCGGCGAAGGCCCGCGTCGGCACCGTGAGCGGGGCCTTGGCCGGGGTGCGGATCGGCTTTCCGTCGAGGGTAACGGTGAAGCCCCCCTCCGCCTCGGCCACGGCCGTCTCTTTCCAGAACCGTTTGACCTTCCAACCGCTCATGGCGCCGCTCCCCTGATGGCGTCGATCTCCGCCGCAAGCGCGGTGAAACTGTCGACCACCGCGCCCGCGCCTGCGGCCATCAGTGCGTCGCGCGGATGATGCCCCCAGCTCACCCCGATGCCGCGGACCCCGGCATGGCCCGCCATCTCGATGTCATAGGTGGTGTCGCCCACCATCACCGCGCGGCCCGGCGCCACGCCGGTCTCGGCCAGAGCGGCCTCGAGCATGGCGGGATGCGGTTTCGACGGATGGGCATCGGCGGTCTGCCGGGTCACGAAATGCCGCGCCAGCCCGTGGGCATCGAGCAGCTGATCGAGCCCGCGGCGCGACATGCCGGTGGCCGCGCCGATCAGCACGTCATCGCAGGCGGCAAGGCGGGCAATCAGCGCGGCCGCGCCGTCAAACAACGGTGCCGCCTTCAGCCCGAGCGCGTAAGTGCGATAAGCCCCGGCGGCGCGGGCGCGGGTTTCGGCATCGGCCTCCGGCAACAGCCGCGCCATCACTTCCGGCAGCGACAGCCCGACCTGCGCGAGCAGCCGGGCGGGCGCGGGCCGCTCGCGGCCGATGGCGGCGAAGGCGCGGGTGAACCCGTCGAGGATCATCCCCTGGCTGTCGACCAGCGTGCCGTCGATGTCGAACACCACGAGGGTCAGGTCATGGTTCACCCCCATGCCTCCTCCTCGAACGGATCTTCCGGCGCGTCGCGCGCATCGAGCCCCAGCGCCGCCCAGCTCCGCGCCATGTGCTCGGGCAGCGGCGCGGTGAGGGTCAGGCGCTGGCCGGTGAACGGGTGGTCGAAACGGATCGAACGGGCGTGGAGATGCAGCTTGCGGCTGATTTCGCCGCCGAGCGAGGCGCCCCAGCCGTCGCCGAGGTTTTCCTGACCCGAGCCGCCATATTTGCCATCGCCGACGATCGGATGGCCCATCTCGGCCATATGGGCGCGCAATTGGTGGGTGCGGCCGGTGACCGGCACCAGCGCCGCCCAGGACGCCCGCTGGCCCAGCGCCTGAATCACCGCATAATCGGTCACCGCGCGTTTGGCACCCGGGGTGGTGGCGATGGCGTCGGGATGGATGCAGCGCATCTTCTCCGCCTCGCCCCCGCCGCCATGGCCCGGGGCCTTCACCAGACCCCATTTCACCGTGCCCATGCGCGGCACAGGCACACCGGCAAGAAGCGCCCAGTAGATCTTGCGGGTGTCGCGGGCGCGGAACGCATCGGTCAGCGCCTTGGCGGCGGCCCGGCTGCGCGCCAGCAGCAGCACGCCGGAGGTGTCCTTGTCGAGCCGGTGCACCAGACGGGGCTTGTCGCCACCCGCGCGCAACGCCTCGGCCAGCGCGTCCACATGGCGCCCGCCCTGCCCCGAGCCGCCCTGCACCGGCAGACCCGGCGGCTTGTTCAGCGCGATGATGTGCTCATCCTGCCAGATCACCGCGTCGCGGATCATCGCCGCGTCGCGCTCGGAGATCCGCGGCGTGGGCTTCGGCTTCGGCACCTCGCCCGGCTCCGGCAGCGGCGGAATGCGCAAGCTCTGGCCCTCTTCGAGCCGGGTGGCGGGCTTCACCCGCCCGCCATCGAGACGGATCTCGCCCTTGCGGCACATCTTCTCGATCCGCCCTTGTGACACATGCGCGAAGCGGCGGCGGAACCAGCGGTCGAGCCGCTGTCCACCCTCGCCCGCGGCGACTTCGACGATCTGCACCCGGCTCACAGCGGCACCACGATGCGTGCGGCCCACATGCCGGCGACGATGGCCCCCAGCACCAGCACCACCGAGGCGATGACGTAAAGCGCCGAGAGATAGGTCTCGCCGCGTTCCATCAGCGTCAGCGCGTCGAGGGAAAAGGCGGAAAAGGTGGTGAAGCCGCCGAGCATCCCGGTCATCAGCAGCGGCGCATAGGCCGTGCCGCCCTTGCGGGCGAGCAGCACCACAAGCACGCCCATGAGGAAGGAGCCGAGCACGTTGACCAGCATCGTGCCGAAGGGAAAGCCCGGGCCGATCAGCCGCATCACCCCGACATTGGTCAGGTA
The DNA here is from genome assembly GCA_002746935.1 of Rhodobacterales bacterium. Lineage (GTDB taxonomy): Bacteria > Pseudomonadota > Alphaproteobacteria > Rhodobacterales > Rhodobacteraceae > Sinisalibacter. Next base: position 39,368 of record PDRW01000012.1, on the reverse strand, counting down.
ACGGGCCGAAGCGCCGATGGCGCCGCCGAGGGCAACTTGCAAAACAGGTATCATGACGCGTGTGACTGCGGCCCGGGCGCGCGGATGTCAAGCGTTGCGGCGCCCGGGGCCCGGCTTTTCGCGCCCCCCGGCCTCCCGCCCGCCCCTTCAGCCGCGTTTCGCGCGCAGCCCCGCAAAATACGCCACCCGGCGTTTCAGCTCGCGCTCGAACCCGCGCTCCACCGGCACATAATAGACCCCGCGTTTCATCCCGTCGGGGAAGTAGTTCTGCCCCGAGAAGGCATCTTCCGCGTCGTGGTCATAGACATAGCCCGCGCCATAGCCCTGATCTTCCATCAGCTTCGTCGGCGCGTTGAGGATATGTTTCGGCGGCGGCGCGCTGCCGGTCTTCTTCGCCGCCCGGCGCGCCGCCTTGTAGGCGCCATAACCGGCGTTCGATTTCGGCGCGAGGGCGAGGTAGATCACCGCTTGCGCCAGCGCCAGTTCGCCCTCGGGGCTGCCGAGCCGCTCATAGCTCTGCCACGCATCGAGGCAGATGCCGTTGGCCTGCGGGTCTGCCAGCCCGATGTCTTCCACCGCCATCCGGGTCAGGCGCCGGGCAAGGAAGCGCGGGTCTTCGCCGCCCGCCAGCATCCGCGCGAACCAGTAGAGCGCCGCGTCCGGGTCGGAGCCGCGCACCGATTTGTGCAGCGCCGAAATCAGGTTGTAATGCTCGTCGCCCGACTTGTCGTAGCGCGCCGCACGGCGCATCAGCCGGGTCGCGAGCTGGTCGCGATCGAGCTTGCCCGTGAGCTTGCCCCGGCTCTGCCACGCCATCACCTGCTCGACGAGGTTGAGCACCGCGCGCCCGTCGCCATCGGCCATTTCGATCAGCGCGTCGCGCGCCGGGCCGTCGAGCGGCAGCGCCTGGCCGAGTTCCTGCTCGGCGCGCTGGATCAGCCGCTCCAGATCGGACGGTTCGAGGCGCTTGAGCACCAGCACCTGCGCCCGCGACAGAAGCGCGGCATTAAGCTCGAACGACGGGTTTTCGGTGGTCGCCCCCACCAGCAGGATGGTGCCATCCTCCATATGCGGCAGGAAGCCATCCTGCTGCGCCTTGTTGAACCGGTGGATTTCGTCGACGAACAGCAAGGTGCCCTCGCCGTTTGCCCGCCGGTGCTTCGCCGCCTCGAACACCTTGCGCAGCTCCGGCACCCCGGAAAAGATCGCGCTGATCTGGATGAAATGCAGATGGGTCTCGCGGGCCAGCAGCCGGGCGATGGTGGTCTTGCCCACGCCGGGCGGCCCCCAGAGGATCAGCGAGCCGAGCGAGCCGGCGGCGAGCATGGTCCCGAGCGGGCCGTCCGGCCCGAGGATCTCGTCCTGCCCGATGACCTCGGCAAGGCTCCGTGGCCGCAAACGGTCCGCGAGCGGGCGCCGCGCGGTCTCGGTTTCGGGGGTGTCACCGGGGAGTTTGTCAAACAGATCGGCCATGGGACCAATCTAGTCTCGCCGGCCCCTCTTCGCCAGCGCGCCCTTCTTCGTTCTGAAGATACCTTCGAGGGGGGCCGGGGGCAAAATCCCCCGGCACGGGCGCCTGCACTCAAAGCAGCTTGTATTCCTGTGCCCGCTGCACGGCCTCTGCCGTGGTGCGCACGAACAACCGCTCCCGCGCCGAGCGCAGCCGCGCCTTGAGCGCGCTTTCGGATATGCCGAGCCGGGCAGCGGCCTCGGCGTAGCGGTTGCCGCGGGCGATGAGCCGCAGGGCCATGCGTTGAGCCGGGGTCAGCTGCTCCGGAGGGGTCGAGGCCTCGTGCAACCGGGCCACGATTTCGGAGATTCTGGCAATCTCGTCGTCGGCAAACTCGCGGTCATCGCGGGCAAACCCGCCAATGGTGCGCGACGAGGTCGGACCAAAGGCCACTGCCACCCCGTATTTCAGCCCGAACTCGGCGGCCTGTGTGAGAATCCCTTGCTGGTCTGGCAAGTCGATCTCCGACCAGCGGATCGTCCCATCATTTCCAAAGCCCCAGAATACCGTCGGATCGGCCAGCATATAGCCGTTTTCGGTGTAAATCTCCGTCCAGCGCGGGTCGTAGGTCTGGATCATCAGATGCGCGGCGGCAAAGCGGATATGCAGCGCGAGCGCATATCCCCGCGGCGCAAGGTCCGACAGCTTGGCCAGCCCCTGTTCCAGCCCGAGCATTTCCGTCATTCCAACCCCTCACCAGTCGAAGCCCCGGGACAACACTTGCCTGGCAAATCCGGGCAAATCCGGCGGTCTTGCCCCAAGGGAAACAATCGCACCCCGGAAAGCGGCATCGGTAACAGACCGCTACCAATGCCAAGTGGAGGCCCCGCGCCGAAATGCCGGCGAGGCCTTCCTGAACTCATTCAGCCGGCGGCTTATGCCTCGTCGAGCCCGGCTTCTTCGGCCTCGACACGGGCCTTGTCGGCGGCGCCCCTGGCGCTCTCGTCGCGGTCGACAAGCTCGATGATCGCCATCGGCGCCATGTCGCCATAGCGGAAGCCGGCCTTCAGCACGCGGGTGTAACCGCCCTTGCGCTCGGCGTAGCGCGGGCCCAGCACCTCGAACAGCTTGGCGACGTGTTTGTCCTGCTTGAGCTGGGCGGCGGCCTGACGGCGGGCATGGAGATCGCCGCGCTTGCCGAGGGTGATCAGCTTGTCCATCACCCGCTTCAGCTCCTTCGCCTTCGGCAGGGTTGTCTTGATCTGCTCATGCTCGATGAGCGAGCCCGACATATTGGCGAACAGCGCCTTGCGGTGCTCGTGGGTGCGGTTCAGGCGGCGGTAGCCTCTTGCGTGACGCATCTGTCTTCCTTTCGGGTTTTATGCTTTGTCCGGCGGCCCATGCGTGTGAGCCGCTCTCCTTGGGGCATGAATGCCCGGGGGGGGCGTGATTGCCCGGTTTCCCCGCCAGCGCGGGCATGTCGGGGCCACCGCGGCGGCCCCGCTCCTCAGAACTGGTCTTCGAACTTCTTCGCCAGCTCTTCGATGTTTTCCGGCGGCCATTCCTCGACATCCATGCCGAGGTGCAGCTGCATGCCCGAGAGCACTTCCTTGATCTCGTTGAGCGACTTGCGGCCGAAGTTCGGGGTGCGCAGCATCTCGGCTTCGGTCTTCTGGATCAGATCGCCGATATAGACGATATTGTCGTTCTTGAGGCAATTGGCCGAACGCACCGAAAGCTCCAGCTCGTCGACCTTCTTGAGCAGCAGCGGGTTGAATTCCAGCCCGTCGTCTTCCGCTTCGCGGCCGGCGGTTTCGGGCTCCTCGAAATTCACGAAGATCGACAGCTGATCCTGGATGATGCGCGCGGCATAGGCCACGGCGTCGTCCGGGGTGACGGAACCGTCGGTCTCGACCTTCAGCGTCAGCTTGTCGTAATCGAGCACCTGGCCCTCGCGGGTCGGCTGCACGTCGTAGGAAACCTTCTTCACCGGCGAATAGATCGCATCCACCGGGATCAGCCCGATCGGCGCATCTTCCGGACGGTTGCGATCGGCGGCGACATAGCCCTTGCCGGTGCTGACGGTCAGTTCGACGAACAGATCCGCGCCGTCGTCGAGGTGGCAGATCACGTGATCCTTGTTGAGGATCTCGATTCCTGCGCTTTCGGAAATATCGCCCGCGGTCACGATCATCGGCCCCCTGGCCGAGATCGACAGCCGCTTCGGCCCCTCGACATCCATGCGGATCGCCACGCCCTTGATGTTGAGCACGATGTCGGTGACATCCTCGCGAACCCCGGCCACGGAGGAAAACTCATGCAGCACGTTGTCGATCTGGATCGAGGTGATCGCCGCCCCCTGCAACGAAGACATCAGCACCCGGCGCAGCGCGTTGCCCAGCGTCAGGCCGAAGCCGCGTTCCAGCGGTTCGGCAACGACGGTGGCCTGGCGCGAAGGATCGGCCCCCGGCTTCACCTCCAGCTGCGTCGGCTTGATCAGTTCTGCCCAGTTCTTGTGGATCATGCGTCCCTCCATTCCTGTCCCGCCTCCATGTCCAAAAAGCGGAACGCCCGAGGTAAATTGACGAAACCGGGCCGGAGCGTCCCCCGGCCCGGGTTTGAAAACCAGGTCAGACCCGGCGCCGCTTCGGCGGGCGGCAGCCGTTGTGGGCAATCGGGGTCACATCGCGGATCGAGGTGATGTTGAACCCGACCGCGGCCAGCGCGCGCAGCGCCGATTCGCGGCCCGACCCCGGGCCCTGAACCTCGACCTCGAGGGTCTTGACGCCATGTTCCTGCGCCTTCTTGCCCGCGTCTTCGGCGGCCATCTGGGCGGCATAGGGGGTCGATTTCCGCGAGCCCTTGAAGCCCATGGTGCCGGCCGACGACCAGGAGATCGCGTTGCCCTGCACGTCGGAAATCAGGATCTTGGTGTTGTTGAACGAGGAATTCACATGCGCCACGCCGGCGGCGATGTTCTTGCGTTCCTTGCGCTTGGGAGCGCGCTTGTCACGAGCCATTGTCCGTTCCCCTTATTTCTTCTTGCCGGCGATCGGCCGCGCCGGGCCCTTGCGGGTGCGGGCGTTGGTGTGGGTGCGCTGGCCGCGCACCGGGAGCGAACGACGATGGCGCAGGCCGCGGTAGCAGCCGAGGTCCATCAGGCGCTTGATGTTCATCTGGGTCTCGCGGCGCAGGTCGCCTTCCACCAGGTGGTTGGCGTCGATGAATTCGCGGATCGCCAGCACTTCGGCGTCGGAAAGCTCGTTGACGCGGCGGGTGGCGTCGATGTTCACGGCCTCGCAGATCGCTTTCGCGGAGGTGTGGCCGATTCCGTGGATATAGGTGAGGGCGATCGGGACGCGCTTGTGCGTCGGGATGTTCACGCCGGCAATACGTGCCAAGTCGATATGTCCTTTCGTTGCGGTTCCGTAGTTCCGGAACCTTTTTTCACAACGTAAGCCCGCCGGGATCCTCCCCGCGGGCCGCAGCTGAAGTCTGATCTGGTGTAGAGGAGCAAGCCCCCCCGAATGCACCGATTCCCATTGCAGGATGGGGTGCTGTACGAGGGATTCCCGCCCGCGTCAAGTGGGCTGCGCAAGAGCAGGACATTCAACCATCAGTGGTACCCGGAAGCGTTGCCCCGAAGCCGCTTTCCGGCTCCGGAGCGGTGGGCCCCGGCCTTACCCCAGGATGTCGGCGATCTCGCCCGCCACCTCGTCGATCGTGCCGAGGCCATTGACGGATTTCAGATCGCCCTTGGCCCAGTAATAGCCGATCAGCGGCGAGGTCTTCTTGTAATATTCCATCAGCCGCACGCGGAGGCTTTCCTCGTTGTCGTCGGCGCGGACGGGCTGGCCGGCCTTGCGGGCCTCTTCGGCACGGCCGACGATGCGGCCGACGAGCACATCGTCATCCACCTGCATCTCGATCACCGCGTCGAGCCCCTTGCCGTGTTTCTCGAGCAATGCCCCCAGCGCATCGGCCTGCGGCAGGGTGCGCGGGAAACCGTCGAAGATGAACGAGCCCTGCGGGTTCGCGCCGAGCTGCTCTTCGATCAGCCCGATGACGATCTCGTCGGTCACCAGCCCGCCGCCGTCCATGATCGCGGCAACCTTCCGGCCCATTTCGGTGCCGGAGCTTTTCGCCGCGCGCAGCATGTCGCCGGTGGAAAGCTGGATCATGCCCCGCTGTTCGGTGAGCCTCTGAGCCTGGGTGCCCTTCCCGGCACCCGGCGGTCCTAGCAGAATGATGTTCATCGACGCGCCGGTCCCTTCTTTTTCTTCGCCTTTTTCGACGCCGCCCCGCGCTTGCCGCGCAGCTGCGACTTCTCGATCAGACCTTCATACTGATAGGCAAGCAAGTGCGATTGCACCTGGTTGATCGTATCCATGGCCACCGACACGACGATCAGCACCGAAGTACCGCCGAAATAGAACGGGATGGAGAATTGCGAGCGCAAGATCTCGGGCATCAGACAGACGGCGGCCAGATAGATCGCACCCAGCGTCAGGATACGGGTGACAACATAATCGAGATATTCGGCGGTTTTCCTGCCCGGGCGGATACCGGGAACGAAGCCGTTCTGGTTCTTGAGGTTCTCTGCCACCTCGTCGACCTTGAAGCTCACCTCCCTGGTGTAGAAGAAGGTGAAAAACATGATCATGCCGGCGTAGAACAGCAGATAGAGCGGCTGGCCGGGGCCGAAATAGGCAAGGATGGTCGACATCACCGGGCCGGTGGTGCCGGCGGTGTTGAAGGTCGAAATCGTGGTCGGCAGAAGCAGCAGCGCCGAAGCGAAGATCGCCGGGATCACGCCCGCGGGGTTGACCTTGATCGGCAGATGCGACGACCCGCCGTCATAGACCTTCATGCCCACCTGACGGCGCGGGTACTGGATGTGGATCTTCCTGAGCGCCCGCTCCATGAACACCACGAAGCAAATCACCACCACGACCATCACCAGCACGCCGATGATCACCGCGGGGCTCGCCGCGACCGCACGGCTCTGGCTCAGGAACCGCACCAGAGCCGCGGGGATTTCCGCAACGATGCCGACGAAGATGATCAGCGAGATGCCGTTGCCGATGCCGCGCGCGGTGATCTGTTCGCCGAGCCACATCAGAAACATGGTGCCCCCCACCAGCGTCACCACCGCCGAGATCACGAAGAAGATCCCCGGCGAATGCGCGAGGTCGCCCGCCTGAAGCGAGTTGGCCAGCGCAAAGGCCTGGCCGGTCGCCAGCGCCACGGTGCCATAACGGGTATACTGGTTGATCTTGCGCCGGCCCTGCTCGCCCTCTTTCTTGAGCTGCTTCAGCGGCTCGATCATGGTCGCGAGCAGCTGCACGATGATCGAGGCCGAAATGTAGGGCATGATGCCAAGGGCAAACACCCCCATCCGCCCCAGCGCACCGCCGGTGAACATCGACAGGATCCCGCCGATCCCGGCGGAGGCCTGCTCCATGAAATCCTGAAGCGCGCCCGCGTCGATCCCCGGCACCGGGATGTAGGTGCCGAGCCGGTAGATCATCAGCAGGCCGACGGTGAAGAAAATCCGTTGGCGCAGTTCTGTCGCCTTGCCGAGCGCCCCCCAGGAGAGGTTCGACGCCATTTGTTCCGCAGCAGATGCCATGAGGCCCCCTGTTCAAACCAGCGCCGCCAGGGCCGATTTCCGACCTGGCGGCGCTTTGAGGAAATCTATTGGCTCATGTAAGGGACCGCGCGGCCCCGGACAAGCGCCTTACGCCTTACCCGGCCGCCGGTGCCCTGGGCGCAACGAGCGTCAGCGACCCGCCCGCCTTTTCGACCGCCTCGATGGCCGGTTTCGACGCGCCGGTGACGCTGAGCCTGAGCGCGGAGGTCACCTCGCCCTTGGCCAGCACCCGCACACCGTCGAGCTTGCGGCGGACCACGCCGGTCTCGACCAGCATATCCTCGGTAATCTCGGCGGAGGCGTCGAGCGTGCCGGCATCGACGAATTTCTGCAACAGGCCAAGGTTCACCACCGCGAATTTCTTGCGGTTGGGCTTGTTGAAGCCGCGTTTCGGCAGTCGCATGTAGAGCGGCATCTGGCCGCCCTCGTATCCGGCGATCGCCACACCCGACCGGGATTTCTGGCCCTTGATGCCGCGGCCGGCGGTCTTGCCCTTGCCCGAACCCGGGCCACGGCCGACGCGCTTTTTCTTCGGCGCAGCTCCTGCGTTGTCGCGCAGTTCATTGAGTTTCATGTCGCTTCTCCTTTGCCGGACATGCCCCCGAAGCGAACGGGACAGACACGGGCGTTGTGGTTGTGGCCAGGGTGCGGCCATGGCCCGGCTGACGGGCCACCGGGGGCGTATACGCCTGCGTGAGGGGCAATGCAAGGGCGGGCGCTTCACTTGCCCGCCGCTGTGGCCGGTTCGGGGGGCGGCGCCTTGCTCAGCGGGTTGATCGCGTTTTGCCAGGCCTGAATGGCCGGGTTGGGAAAGAGGGTGTTGAGCGTGGTCAGCGTCAGGTTGTCGCGCGCCATGAACCCCGAGGTAAGCTCCATGGCGACGATCACGCCAAAGGTCGGCCATGGCCGCACCCGGCTGGCAAGGAAAAAGCCGCACATCATGAACACATAATCCATGGTCGCGTTCAGCACCGTGTCACCGATATAGCCCTGATAAAGCGTCACCGCCCGGAAACGGTGCAGCACCCAATGGGTATGCTCGATGATCTCCCATCCGACGCCGGTAGCGATCGCCACGAGATAGACCGGCGCAAACCCGCTCCGGCGCAACAGCGTCTTGCCAATGAGCCCGAGCAGCAACCCGTGGACCATATGGCTGAGCGTGTACCAGTCGGCGACCTGCTGCGAGTTTTCCGGCGACCAGATCGAGTTGACCCAGAGGCGGATCTCCCCCGAGGTGCTGACGATCGGCTGCCCCCAGGCCCAGAGCACCAGACCGATGACGGGGATGCCCAGAAGGGCAGCGACATTAAGAAGGCGCAGGGGCATGAGGCGGTTGGGGGCTCCTTGACTTGTCCGGGGAGACTAACCCCTCGCCGGAGGGGGCTCAACGGCGGGGTTTCGGCCGCCGGGCCCATATCCTGCCCGGAAACGCCTGCCCTGAAACGGAAAAACCCCGGCCAGATCGACCGGGGCATTTCAATTTCTCGGGGCCTTCGCGGACGCGCGTCCGCGAGCGGCGTCGGCGCGTGCCGACGTTCAGCCGCGCTCTTCGACGATCTCGACCAGATGCGGGATCTTCGCGACCATGCCGCGCACCGCCGGGGTATCTTCCAACTCACGGGTGCGGTGCATCTTGTTGAGGCCGAGGCCCTTCAGCGTTTCGCGCTGGATGGCCGGGCGGCGGATCGGGGAGCCGATCTGTTTGACGACGATGGTTTTGGCCATGTCTCTCTACTCCTTCAGGCTTCGGCTTCGGCCGGGGCTTCCGGCTTGGCCCCGAGAATGTCGGCGACCTTCTTGCCACGGCGCTGCGCGACCGAACGCGGCGAGGCCATGTAGCCGAGGCCCTGAAGCGTGGCGCGGATCATGTTGTAGGGGTTCTGCGAGCCGATCGACTTCGAGACCACGTCCTTGACGCCGAGCATCTCGAACACCGCCCGCATCGGACCGCCGGCGATGATCCCGGTGCCTTCCGGCGCGGTGCGCATCACCACGCGGCCGGCGCCATGACGGCCCTCGACATCGTGGTGCAGGGTGCGGCCTTCCTTGAGCGGGATCCGCACCATCTGGCGCTTGGCCTGTTCGGTGGCCTTGCGGATCGCCTCCGGCACCTCCTTGGCCTTGCCCTTGCCGAAGCCGACGCGGCCCTTCTGGTCGCCCACGACCACGAGCGCCGCAAAGCCGAAGCGCTTGCCACCCTTCACGGTCTTGGACACACGGTTGATCGCCACCAGACGATCGGCAAATTCGGGCGCTTCGTCCCGGTCGCGGCGGTCGCGGCGCTGGCCGCGGCGCTGGTCACGTTCTGCCATATTGGCACTCCTTGTTCAGGATGGCGCGGGCCCGGTTTCGGGGGCGCCGGTCAAACTCGATCCCTGGTGGCCGGGCGACGAAGGCCCGGTCCCGGATCATCGGGGCGGCGCGAACGCCGCCCACAATTGTTCAGAGCCCGACGCGTTCATTTGCATTCACGCCCCGCGCTCCAGGTCTTTGTGGTCGCATGTCGAAAAGCGAGAAAACCGGTTCCCGCTTTTCCGCGACATGCTCAGAACTTCAGCCCGCCTTCACGGGCAGCGTCGGCGAGCGCTTTCACCTTGCCGTGGAACAGGAACCCGCCACGGTCGAAGTAGCAGGTCTCGACACCGGCCTTCTTCGCCCGTTCGGCGATCGCCGCGCCCACCTTGGCGGCGGCTTCGACGTTGTTCTTGCCGACCACGCCGAGATCCTTCTCGAGCGAGGAGGCCGAAGCGATGGTCCGCCCCGCGACGTCGTCGATCAGCTGCACCGAGATGTTCTTGTTCGAACGGTGCACCGAAAGCCGCGCCTTGCCGCGATTGACCTTGCGAAGGCTGTTCCGAACGCGCTGGCGGCGCTTCAGAAACAGGGCTCTTTTGCTGTTTGCCATGGGTCGCGTCCTTATTTCTTCTTGCCTTCCTTGCGGAAGATATACTCGTCCTTGTAGCGGATGCCCTTGCCCTTGTAGGGCTCGGGGCCGCGCCATTCGCGGATATTGGCCGCGACCTGGCCGACGAGTTGCTGATCAATGCCCTCGATCACGATCTGGGTCGGCTTGGGCGCGGTGACGCTCACCCCTTCGGGGGGTTCGAAGTTGACCTCATGCGAATAGCCGAGGTTCAGCTTCAGGATCTTGCCCTGCATCTGGGCACGGTAGCCGACACCGGTGATCTCCAGCTCCTTCCTGAAGCCGTCGGTCACGCCGGTCACGAGGTTCTGCACCATGGTGCGCGACATGCCCCACTGCTGACGCGCGCGCTTCGACTTGCCGCGCGGCTCGACCTTCACCGCATTGTCTTCGACCGCGAGGGTCACATCGTCGGTCGCGGTGAAGCTGCGGGTGCCTTTCGGCCCTTTCACGTCCACGGTCTGGCCGCTCACGGTGGCGCTCACGCCCCCGGGAAGCTCGACCGGTTTCTTGCCAATACGAGACATCGGACCCTCCTCAGAACACGGTGCAGAGCACTTCGCCGCCAACATTCTGGCTGCGTGCGCTTGCATCGGACATGACGCCCTTCGGCGTCGAGACGATCGAGACGCCAAGACCCTGGCGGACCTGCGGGATCTCCCTGGAGCCCATGTAAACACGGCGGCCTGGTCTGGAGACGCGCTTGAGTTCGCGGATCACCGGGGTGCCGTCGTAATATTTGAGCGCGATTTCGAGGGTCGGATGCCCGTTGGAATCCTTGCCGGGCTCGTAGCCGCGGATGTAGCCCTCGTCGGCCAGCACGTCGAGCACCCAGCCGCGAAGCTTCGACGCCGGGGTCGAAACACTGGACTTGCCGCGCATCTGGGCGTTGCGGATGCGGGTGAGCATATCGCCGATAGGATCGTTCATTGTGCTCCCTCCCTTACCAGCTCGATTTCACCAGGCCGGGGATCTGCCCCTGCGAGCCGAGGTCGCGAAGCGCGATCCGGCTGACCTTGAGTTTGCGATAATAGGCGTGCGGACGCCCGGTGAGCTGGCAGCGGTTGTGCAGCCGGGTTGCCGAGCTGTTGCGCGGCAGTTTCGCGAGCTTCAGCGAGGCGCGGAAACGCTCCTCCATCGGCCGCTCCTGATCGTTGATGATCTCCTTGAGGGCGGCGCGGCGGGCGGCATATTGCTCCACCAGCTTCTGACGCTTCACCTCGCGGGCAATCATGGATTTCTTGGCCATTGTGCAAATTCCTCCCGAGGCTCAGCTGTTGAACGGCATGTTGAAGGCCTTCAACAGCGCCCTGGCTTCGGCGTCACTGCGCGCCGTGGTGCCGATGACGATGTCCATGCCCCAGACCTCGTCGACCTTGTCGAAGTCGATCTCGGGGAAGACGATATGTTCCTTGAGGCCCATGGCATAGTTGCCGTGGCCGTCGAACGCCTTGCCGGACACGCCGCGGAAGTCGCGCACGCGCGGCATCGCGATGGTGATGAGCCGGTCGAGGAATTCATACATCCGGTCGCCGCGCAGGGTCACCTTGGCGCCAATCGGATGGCCTTCGCGCAGCCGGAAGGTGGCGATCGACTTCTTGGCCCTGGTGATCATCGCCTGCTGGCCGGCGATCCTGGTGAGGTCTTCCTGGGCCGATTTGGCCTTCTTGGTGTCCTTCACCGCCTCGGTGCCGCAGCCGATGTTGAGCACGATCTTGTCGAGCTTCGGGATCTGCATCTCGTTCTTGTAGGAGAATTCCTCCTTCAGCGCGGCGCGGATCGTGTCCTTGTAGAGCGTCTTGAGACGCGGGGTGTAGCTGGCAGAATCGAGCATCAGATCGCCTCCCCGGTGGTCTTGGCAAAGCGCACCTTGGTGCCGTTTTCATCGCGGAAGCCCACGCGGGTGGCCTTGCCGTTGGAATCGACGAGCGCGAGGTTCGAGAGGTCGATCGGCATCGCCTTCGGCAGCCGGCCGCCCTGGGCGGTCTGGCTCTGGCGCTGGTGACGCACGGCCATGTTGAGCCCGTTGACAACGGCCTTGCCGGCCTTCGGCATCACCTGGGTGATCTCACCCTGCTTGCCCTTGTCCTTGCCGGTGAGCACGACGACCTTGTCGCCTTTTCTCAGTTTCGCGGCCATCAGAGCACCTCCGGGGCGAGCGAGATGATCTTCATGAAGTTCTTGGCGCGGAGTTCGCGGACCACCGGGCCGAAGATACGGGTGCCGACCGGCTCGCCCGCATTGTTGAGGATCACCGCGGCGTTGCGGTCGAAACGGATGGCGGTGCCGTCTTCGCGACGCACCTCCTTGGCGGTGCGCACGACGACGGCCTTGCGCACGTCGCCCTTCTTCACGAACCACCCAGGACCTTGATGCACTGCACCCGGCGAGCGCCGGAGTTGTCAGCGACATCCAGATTGGTCTGCATCTGGATCATGGGGTTTCTCCTGACCTTTGAGAGCCTGCTCTCATGGTTTCGATCAAACCGGGATGTGAACCGCTCAGGCGGTGATCACTTCCCAGCGCTTGGTTTTCGACTTCGGCGCGCATTCCTGGATGCGCACCTTGTCGCCGACCCTGAACGTGTCGTTCTCGTCGTGGGCCCGGTATTTCTTGGTCTGCCGGACGGTTTTCTTCAGCAGCGGATGCTTGAAGCGGCGCTCGACCAGAACGGTGACGGTCTGAGCGTTGGCGTCCGAGGTCACTGTGCCTTGCAGGATACGTTTGGGCATCTGTCGGGCCTCCCTTACTCGGCACCGGCCGCCTGGGCGGCCTTTTCGTTGATGATCGTCTTCACCCGCGCGGCGTCGCGGCGCACCCGGCGGATGCGGGCGGTGTTTTCCAGCGCGCCGGAGGCTTGCTGGAAACGCAGGTTGAAGGCTTCTTTCTTGAGGCTTTCCAGCTCTTCCCTGAGCTGGTCCGCGGTCTTGTCGCGCAATTCGCTGGCGTTCATCCGCCTGTTCCTTTCAACATCACCGGGGCGCCCCCTGGCCGGCGGCATCTGCCGCTGCCAATCATGACCGGCGGCATCTGCCGCTGCCACGCGTCTGCCGCCATGTTCCGGCCGCAAACGTACGGGTCACGCCGAATCCGGTGGAGTTCGTGTGAAGGCTGCTCCCTACGCGGGTTCCGGCGGGAAGGCAAGGGGTTTCGGGTCGGCCGTGTGCCGGGCGGGGTTTTCAGCCCGTCCTGAGCCGCGCGCGCAGGTATTTCGCCGCCGACCGGTAGGGGCTCGGGCCGGAGGCCTCGGCCCAGCGGCCGGTGGTCCAGGCGTTGCGGCCGCCCTTCATCGGCCCGCCGTAGAGCGCTGCCTCGTCATGGGCCTCAATGAAGCTTTCCAGCGTCGCATGGGCCTCGGCCAGCGCGGCCTTCGCCGCCTCCCAGCCCATCCCCGCCTGACGCGCCCTGAGATCGGCATTGTAGCGCTTGAGATCGCCCCAAGTGTAGCCTTCGGCGGGGAAATGCACCTCGCGGCCGGCCTGACCATCGGCATACCAGCCCAGAAACAGCCCGATCCAATGGGCGCGGTGGGCGATCACATCTTTCACCGAGGTATCGTCGGCATCCCTGACCATGGCCAGCGCGTCCGGGATCCTGTCGATCACCTTCACGAGCTTGTCATATTCCTTGCGGGTGACGCTCAGAAGATCGGCCTTGGTGGTGGCGGCGGGCATCTTGCTTTCCTCCCTGCGGGCTCTGTCGTCGTAATCATGGCAGATCCGCCCCCGCCCGCCTTTGCCCCATGTCAAGGCGCTGGCACTCCCGGCGCCACCGCGCTATCACCCTCCCATGGCCGAGATCAAGAACCTGTTCGTCACCCCGTTTTACCGCGCCCGCCTCTCCGAGCACGGGCCCGCCGTCGCCACCGAAGAGCTTGAAGCCGAATGCCTCGCCATTGCCGGAGACGACGAGGCCGGCCAGCGCTGGTCGGAAGAAAACAATTATCCGGGCTATACCAGCTACGCCTCTCTCGCCGATCTGCCCTGGCGCTCACCGGTCTTTGCCGACCTGAAGGAGGCGCTCGACAAACATGTGGCCGCCTTTGCCGCAGAGCTCGACTGGGATCTCGGCGGCGGCCGGCTGGAGCTTGAGGATATCTGGATCAACATCCTGCCCGAAGGCGGCACCCATGCGAGCCATATCCACCCGCATTCGGTGATTTCCGGCACAACTTACGTGTCGCTCCCCGAAGGCGCCGCGGCGCTGAAGCTCGAAGACCCGCGCGCCGCCCAGATGATGACCGCCCCGCCGCGCAAGGCAGACGCCCGCGAAGAGCTGCGCATGTTCCTCTACATGCTGCCGAAACCCGGCGATCTCTTCCTGTGGGAAAGCTGGCTCCGCCACGAAGTGCCGCTCAACCTCACCGACGACGAGGAGCGGATTTCGGTGAGCTTCAACTACAAGTGGGTGTAGCGGCGCCAGAGCGCCGCCCCGTCAGGCCCAGCCCTCGCCCGAACAGTTCGAACAGCGCACGTGCTTCAGCCCGAAGCAGCCCGAGCATTTCCCGAAGGCCGGCCTGCCGTTCACATCCGTGCCCTGCATCACCTCACCCCTCCCTGAGCAGATCGGACAGGGCGCCCTGCCGGTTCCGTGGCAGCGATGGCAGCGGCGCTTGATGTGGCCGGCTTGTGGCGAGGGTTTCCGGGGGAGGACTTTGTGAGACATGGCGGCATCCGAAGGCTGAGGCGAACGGCAGGCGGTTCAACACTCATTGCAGAAACCAACACTCATTTCAGAAAAATGCGGTAATAGTAAGGCCGCTCCCCGCGCCCGTCATCCGCCGCGTTCGCCGATGGCCCCGAGGAACAGGATATCGAGGTCGGACCGCGGAACAAACGCCCCGGTCGCGGGACACGACGCAGTTGCGTTGAGGGGCGATCCGGATTCGATTTCGAAGATTCTCTGCCACAAGGATCACGGGCATGGATGCCTCGCCTGACAACCGACTGCACTGCACCGGTGGAGCGTGTCGCGTTCATTCGCATGCACGCCACATGCTCTATCGTTTGTTTTCGCATGTCGAAATGCGCAAAACCGATGCCGATTTGCGCGGGCAAGCTCTATGCGCATCAGGAGCGGAGAACGGCTCGTCGTTGCCACCAACCTGGATCATGCCGGGCGTGGCCTTGTTCTCTGTTGCAAGCGGTGGCGGATTGAATGCATGTTCGCTGACACAAAGACAGGCGGGCTCAACAGTGAAGACAGCACATCACTGACCCCGACAAGCTGTCGACCCAGTCCGTCGCCTTCGCCGTCACATAGGCCTGCCGCCGCGCAACACGCGTTGTCGGACGAGGCGCCATTCGGAGAAAAGGACACGGAAGGCGCGAAAAGTCCTGGTTCCGAACAGGCCTCGACGCTCTGCGAAACCGGATCATCCATCGCCCGGGCCGTGCGCTCCAGGCATGGATGAGTACATGCCCGAGACGAGCCCACAAGATGATCTGAAAATGCAGCGAGTCGTGTACCGAAGTATCCGGCTCACACCCGACCCGGATGCCCACACCGCTCAGATCCTCACTGATCCCAAGCGGTTGGCTTTTGTTCGCGGGGGCTCCAGCCCTGTTCGCCGAAAGGTTCTCCGGAAACCGGCAATTGTAAGCTGTGTCGGGAGGCAGCGCCCCCAAGGATGGGCGCGTGCGGGCAAAGCCACCCAGGGATCGTGTGGGTGGGGGCAGAGCCTGCCAACGATGCAGCCCCCAAACGCCGCTGGACAATCGTGCCCCCGCGCCGCATCTACCCGCAATGGACTTCCTCACCCCGCTCGTCCCCGCCACGCTCATCCGACGCTACAAACGCTTCCTCGCCGATTGCCGCCTTGGCGACGGCACCGACATCACGGCCCATTGCCCGAATCCCGGCTCCATGCTCGGCCTTGCTGCGCCCGGCACCCGGGTCTGGCTCGAACCCAATGACGACCCGAAGAAAAAGCTCGACTGGGGCTGGCGGCTGGTCGAACATTCTGACGGCCATTTCACCGGCATCGACACCGCCCTGCCCAACCGGCTGCTCAAAGCCGCGCTCGAGGCCCGCGACGTTCCCGCGCTCGCGCGATATGATCGCGTCATGCCGGAGGTGAAATACGGCGACAAAAGCCGGGTCGATTTCCTGCTCTCCGCCGAGGGCCTTCCCGACGCCTATGTGGAGGTCAAATCCGTCACCCTCTGCCGCCAGCCCGGACTGGCCGAATTCCCCGACAGCGTGACCGCACGCGGCGCCCGCCATATGGCAGAGCTCGCAGAGATGGCGCGCCAGGGCCACCGGGCCGCGGTGCTGTTTCTCGTCCAGCGCACCGATGCGCGCGAGGTGCGACTCGCCGCAGACCTCGACCCGGCCTATGCGCGGGCCTTCGACGCCGCCCGCGCCGCCGGGGTCGAGGTCATCGCCCATGGCACGCGGATCACGCCCGAGGGCATATGGCTGGGGCCGTGCCTGCCGGTGGCCCGATACGAGGCCCGACACGAGGTCTGAAACGAGACCTGACCCTCAGGCCGCTTTGGTCGAGCCCAACAGCTGATCGGGGTCCAGCTTGGAGGCCGGGATCGCGCATTCCATCACGATTCTGGTCATCAGCCCCGGGTCCAGATGGCCCTTTGCCTGATCCATGATGTCACAGGCCGCAATGGCCAGGGCGAGCGTGTGCTGCTGTGGCGGCAGATCATAGCGGGTCAGGATCGGGAGGATCTGGGGATAGAGGTGTTTGGCAAATGCAACTGGAGAGTGCCCCGGCATGTGTTCCGCGGGCAGACGGGGCACGGCAAAATCATCGGTGCCGCCGACTGCGGCCGTGTGCTCGAATATCTCTCTGATATCGGGCAGCGTGGCGCCCATGTGCTGCGCCTTCCCGGCGACCAAAGACCAAAGCGAGTATTTGTCTTCGGCCACATAGTGATTGATCCGGTTGCCGAACCACAGCTTTTCACCGCGCCCGGTGGTCAGGATCACCACATCGGGCATTTCCATCGCCAGTTTCCCGGATTTCACGGCGTTTGACACCTCGACCACGGCGGCAAAACCTGCGAGCGCCCCTAGCGCCCCCAGAATGGTTTCGACGCGCAAGCCGCGTTCGTCCTTCAGCCATTCGGAGAGGTTCAGAACGATGTCCATCTGCGTGACATGGGCGCGCAACAAGGGGTCGTCGCGCTCCCGCTCGGCAATCGTGCGTTTCATCGCCTCGACGCCGGGGCTGGTCTGCGGGTCACGCGGAGGTTCCGGTTTCTTTTTCTTCTTGCGAAAAAACATCTGCTTGTCCTTGTTGGTTCTCCCGTCATGGCAAGGCATTCCGGCGAGAATAGGGCCATGATCTGGCCCCTCTGGCGTCTTGCCCTTGCATGTCCTATCTAGGGAGGCGCCAAAAACGGGAGACAAGATCGCCATGCGAGGCCGGGTCACGAAAGACGGTATCCGCATCTACGAAGACGCGGATTTCGCGGGGATGCACAAAGCCGGGCGGCTCGCCGCCGAGATCCTCGACAGGATCATCCCGCATATCCAGCCGGGCAGGACCACCGCCGAGATCGACAAGCTGGTGGAAGACATGGTCAACGAGGCTGGTGCCACCTCGGCGACCATCGGCTACAAGGGCTACAAACACGCCACCTGCATCTCGATCAACCATGTGGTCTGCCATGGCATCCCGTCTGACAAGGTGATCCACGACGGCGACATCCTCAACATCGACGTCACCGTCATCGTTGACGGCTGGTTCGGCGACACCAGCCGGATGTATGTCGCGGGCAAATTGTCGCGCAAGGCGGAACGGCTGATCGACGTCACCCATGAGGCGCTGATGCGCGGGATCGAGGTGGTCAAACCCGGCAACACCTTCGGCGACATCGGCCACGCGATCCAGAGCTTTGTCGAGAAGAACCGCATGAGCGTGGTGCGCGATTTCTGCGGCCATGGGCTTGGACAGGTGTTCCACGCCCCCCCCAACGTGCTGCATTACGGCCGCGCGGGCCATGGCGCGGTGCTGGAGGAGGGCATGTTCTTCACCATCGAGCCGATGGTGAACCTCGGCCGGCCCGAAACCAAGATCCTCGCCGACGACTGGACGGCCGTGACCCGCGACAAGTCGCTCTCGGCACAGTTCGAACATTCTCTCGGCGTGACCGCGACCGGCTGCGAGATCTTCACCCTGAGCCCGGAAGGCAAGTTCTACCCGACGTGGGGATAATACGCTCCCGCGCTTGGGGGGGCTAACGCGGGCGCCCTTGTGACACCGCGTTGACCGGCTCTTCAGAGAACCGTCTCCCCCGCCCGCAATGCCCTCAAGGCGCCAGTCCCAAAAGCCCCGGCAAATCCCGCATCTCGCTGAACACCTCGGCACCGACAGCCGCCAGCGCCGCCGCGCTGTGGAACCCGGCGGCAAAGCCCAGCGTGCGCATCCCGCCCGCGACGCCTGCCTGGCACCCCGACGGGCTGTCGTCCACCACCACGCAAGCCCCGGGCGCCACCCCGAGCGCCTCCGCCGCGCGCAGATAGACCGCCGGATCGGGCTTGGGCGCGCCTGTCTTCCGCGCCGAATGGAGCTGGTCTTTCACCCGTGCCCAGACGCCGGGATGCTGCCCCAGCGTGATCTCCATCTTGCGCATTTCTCCATTGGAGCCAATGGCATAGCGGATCCCGCCCGCATCCAGCGCATCCAGCACCGCCTCGATCCCGGGGATCAGCGGCGTGCCCTCCGCGAGCTTCTCGTAGAGCGCGTCATAGGTCGCGCGCTCCCAGCCTTCGGGGATCCTGTGCCCCTCGGCGCGCAACATCCCGGCGACGCCCGGCAAGGTCTTGCCGATAAAGAGCCGCGCCACCGCCTCCGGCGCCATATCGAGCCCAAGCGCGGCAAGTGCCCTGGTGATATGGGCCAGCCCGACGGGCTCGCTGTCGACGATCACCCCGTCACAATCGAACAGCACCGCCTGCGGGGTCACGCCGCGCCCGCCTCCGTTTTCGCGGCCGCGTGCCATGTCTCGAGCTGTGCCTTCAGCGCCGCGCGGGTCATTCCCTCCGGCAACCCCTTGTCGGGCAGCGGAATGAACTCGACCGGGGAAAACAGCAGCAACAGCGCATCCTCCCGCTCGACGATTTCGGTGATCCAGCGCCACGGCATCTGCCCGGCGATCATCGCCCCGGGTGCGGTGATGCCTTCGGCATTGAGGGTGATGGTGCTGACCTCCTGCCGGACCGGTGCGGCGTGGAACGCCTTCATCAGCTTCCGGTTCATCTGCCGGGCGCGCAGGCTGAAAACCAGAGCCCCGACAAACAACGCCCAAATGCCGTTGGATGAGCCCGTTTCCGGTGACACGGTTTCGGCCACGCCAAACGTAACCACGGTCGCAAAAACAAACAGAAACACGGTCAGAACCCCGGCCCAACGGCCGTGGAACCTTTTGCTCAGCTCGGCCCCTATCCGTTTCACGTCGACCTCGCTCCAGTCGAGCGCCAAGGTAATCTCGTTCATTCCGCCTCCAGAACATGAATCACGGTGTCGCCATAGCGCCTCTCATCGAGGAGAGCCAGCCCGTCCACCGGCGCCACCCTGGCGCTCTCCTCCCAGACCACCAGCGCCCCCGGCGCCACCCAGCCGCCCGCCAGCGCCGCCGCCAGCGCCGGCTCACCCAGCCCCCGTCCATAGGGCGGATCGCAGAAGACCAGCCCCGCCGGCGCGCCGCGACAGGCCCCGAGCCGCAGCGCATCGCGCCGCAGCAGCCGTGCCCGCTGCCCGGCCCCGAGCCGCGCGATATTCTCCCGGATCAGCCGCCCGGCGACCCTTCCGTCATCGACGAAGGTGGCGCCCGCCGCCCCGCGCGACAGCGCCTCCAGCCCCAGCGCCCCGGTGCCCGCAAACAGATCGAGCACCTGCCGACCGGTCACCGGATCGCCGAAGCGTCCGCCCGAAAGCATCGAAAACAGGCTCTCGCGCACCCGGTCCGTGGTCGGACGCAGATGCGCCCCCGCATCCCCCTTGCCCAGCGCGGCCAGCGGGCGCCCGCGCCACTCTCCGGCAATGATCCTCACGCCCGGAGCAGCGGCCTGAGATCCGCCTCCGGGTCCGCCACCAGCGCCTTGTCGGCGCTCCGGCCCGCCTCGATCAGCCGCTTGCCGACCATGTAGGCCCGCGGATCGTTGATCGCGTCGATGGCGATCAGCCTGTCACCTGCATAGTACCAGAAGCTCACCGCCCGCGCGCCCTGCCGCGCCACAACCTCCGTCTGCGCGCCACAAAGCCCCGCGATCTGCAACTTCACATCATACTGATCCGACCAGAACCATGGTTTCGGCACATAGGCCCGGCCCGCGCCCAGCATGTTGTCGGCCACCAGCTCGCCCATGTCGATCGCATTGCCGACGCTTTCGAGCCGCGCCCTGCCATTCTCCATCGGAAAGGCCGCACAATCCCCCGCCGCCCAGATATGCGGGTCCGAGCTGCGCCCCTCCGCATCCACCGCGATGCCGTTGTCGAGCGCGAGCCCGGCCGCCTCCGCCAGCCCCACCTCCGGGGTCACGCCGATCCCGACAATGACGAAATCCACCTCCAGCGCACCGCCATCCGCCAGTTCCGCGCCATGCACACGCGGGCCACCCAGCAACCGACGAAGCCCCACGCCCTCGCGGATATCCACCCCATGGCGCCGGTGCAGATCGCGAAACCACGCCGAGGTCTCCGGCGCCGCCACCCGTTGCAGGATCCGCTCCGCCGCCTCGACCAGCGTCACCTTCAGCCCCTTCGCCGCCGCCACCGCCGCCGCTTCCAGCCCGACATAACCGCCACCGACGATCAGCACCCGGGCACCGGCGCGAAACTCCGGCGCCATCGCCTCCACATCCGCCAGACTGCGGACACAATAGACACCGCCAAGATCGCCCCCGATCGCGGCCGGCAAAAGGTTGGGCCGCGCCCCCGTGGCCAGCGCCAGCTTGTCGTAAGCCACAGCCTCGCCGCCCAACTCCACAAGCCGCGCCGCCCGGTCGATCCGCTCCACCGGCGCCCCGAGCTTCAGCGTGACATCATTCTCCGCATACCACGCCTCGGGCCGCAGAAACATCCGCTCGAGCTCCATCTCGCCCAAGAGATAGGCCTTCGACAAAGGCGGCCGCTGGTAAGGCGGCACCGGCTCGGCGCCAATCAGCGTGATCGCGCCGTCGAACCCCTTGGCCCGAAGCCTCGCCACCAAAGACGCGGCCGCCTGTCCGGCCCCGACAACAACCACATCCTTCATCGCGCTTCCTCCTGTCTCGAACCAGCCTCCGCGCCCCGGCCGCCCGGGTCAAGGCCGATCCACCACCGGCCCGCACCCCTTTTTCCTGGCGCAAATACTCGCCGGGGGTCTGGGGGTGGCAAACCCCCGGCCCGGAGCTCACAGCCCGTTCAGATCGCCGCGATCATCTCTTCCAGCATCCCGCGCACCTGCGTGAGGATCCCCTCCAGCGCCGGGTTGCCGATCGCCATCATCGACGCCACCGGGTCCACCGCAGACACCTCGACCCCGCCCTCAACCTCGCGCAGCACCACGTTGCAGGGCAGCATCACCCCCACCTTCGGTTCGGCCTCGATCAGCTGCTGCGCGAGCGCCGGCTTGCAGGCGCCGAGGATCAGATAGCGGGGCATGTCCACGTCCAGCTTCGCCTTCAGTTTTTCCGAGACGCCGATCTCGGTCATCACCCCGAAATTCTGCGCCACAAGCGCCGCGCGGGTGCGGGTTTCGATCTCGTCGAATGTGGCGCCGGGAAAGGCGCGGTCGAGGCTGTAGCTCATGAGGCTCTCCATATATTCACTGCCGGGAATGTGGAGCCCGCGGCCGCTCCGGTCAACCGGGGCCGCGCCGGAACGGTCCCATCGCCGTCAGGGCCCCGATGTCCTCGCCCACCGCCTCCGCCTCGCGCGCCACGAAATCCGCCACCGCCGCCCGGAAGCCGGGATCGGCGATCCAGTGCAGCGAATGCGTCTGGCGCGGCAGATAGCCCCGCGCCAGCTTGTGATCGCCCTGCGCCCCCGCCTCGACCCGGGCGAGACCCCGGGCAATGGCGAAATCGCAGGCCTGATAATAGCACAGCTCGAAATGTAGAAACGGATGCACCTCCGCCTGTCCCCAATAGCGGCCGAACAGCGCCTCGCGGCCGATGAAATTGAGCGCCCCGGCCACTGGCCGCCCCTGCCGCATCGCCAGCACCAGCAACACATCCTCGCGCATCTCCTGCTGGAGGATGTCGAAAAACGCGCGGGTGAGATAGGGCGTGCCCCATTTCCGCGCGCCGGTATCCTGATAGAAGCCCCAGAAATGCTCCCAATGCTCGGGCTTCAGCGCATCGCCCGTGAGCCGGAGGATCTCGCCGCCAAACCCCTGCGCCGCCCGCCGTTCGCGGCGGATCGCCTTGCGTTTGCGGCTCGAAAGCGTGGCGAGGAAATCGTCGAAACAGCCGTAGCCTGCGTTCTGCCAATGATACTGGGTGCCGAGCCGGTGAATGAGCCCCATCGCCTCGCCTGCCTCCGCCTCCTCCGCGGTGCAGAAGGTCACATGCAGCGAAGACAGCCCGGCCTCGGCGGCCAGTTGCACCGCCCCTTGCAGGAGCGCGGCCCGTCCGCGCGCTTCAAACCCCGGTTTCACCAGCAGCCGCCGGCCGGTCACCGGGGTGAAGGGCACCGCGATCTGGAGCTTCGGATAATACTGCCCGCCCGCGCGTTCCCAGGCCTCGGCCCAGCCCCAGTCGAACACATATTCGCCCTGGCTGTGGCTCTTGAGATAGCCGGGCGCCACCGCGATCAGCGCCCCGCCGTCATGCAGGGTGAGATGACGCGGTGCCCAGCCGGTGCCCTCGCCGACAGAGCCCGAGCGTTCCAGCGCCGAGAGGAACCGGTAGCTGGTGAACGGATCAACCGCCCGCCCGCCGCCTTCGGGCGCGGCGCAGGCATCCCACGCGTCCGGGGAAATCCCGGCAAGCGAGGTGTGGAGACGGATTTCGAGGTTGCCGCTCATACCTGCCGTCAAGCCGGATGCGCGGCGGCAAATCCTTCGAAGGTGATATTGTCCGCCAGCTTGCGGGCCTCGGCCTCCTCGGCCTCCGAGCGGATCGTCCAGCTTATGACC
Organism: Rhodobacterales bacterium; assembly: GCA_002746935.1. Lineage (GTDB taxonomy): Bacteria > Pseudomonadota > Alphaproteobacteria > Rhodobacterales > Rhodobacteraceae > Sinisalibacter. Next base: position 16,257 of record PDRW01000012.1, on the reverse strand, counting down.
GGCACCCCGCGCGCCTTCAGCTCCGCGACCCGCGGGCGGGTGAGGTCGTGCCGGTTGTGGCTGATGAAACAGGCCCCGACCCGGTCGTAATCGGGGATCGACGCCAGCTCGTCGCGCCGCTGCGCCGGCAGGGCGCGCCGCGCGCCATGGTCCCAGCCGCAGGTGGTCAGCCCGCGCGGGATCTCCGGCGCCAGCCTGGCCATTTCGGCCACCGCATGCGGGTTGAAACTCATCACCGCGACCGGGCCGTCATAGCCCTTCAGCGCCCGGGCGACCGCCGCCTGAAGCCCGCCGATCTCGGGCCCCATCGCCCCGTCCTGATCCTTGATCTCGATCAGCAGCGGCACCGCACCGCCCACGGCCTGCAAGACCTCGGCCAGCGTCGGGATGCCCTCGGCGGTGCCATCGAGCCGGATCGCCCCCAGCTCGGCGGCACTCTGCGCCTCCACCGGCCCGCTCTCGGCCGTCAGCCGGTCGAGCACATAATCGTGAAACACCATCGCCACCCCGTCCGAAGAGGGCTGCACGTCGATCTCGATCCCGTAACCCGCCGCCACCGCGGCACGCACGGCGGCAAGGCTGTTCTCGGGGGCACCGGCCCCATGCAGCGCCCGGTGCGCGATGGGGATCCGCAAAAAGGCGTCGGGGAGGGTCATTTGAGCTGGAAAATCCCCTCGATTTCCACCGCTACCCCGAAGGGCAGGCTGGCGGCGGAGACGGCCGAACGGGTGTGGCGTCCGGCCTCGCCCAGCGCCGCGACGAGGAAATCCGAGGCGCCGTTGATCACCTTCGGCTGGTCGCCGAAATCGGCGGTGGAATTGACGAAGCCGGTGAGCTTGACCACCTGTTTCAGCCGGTCGAGATCGCCCCCCGCGGCGGCCTTCACCTGGGCAAGCAGGCTGATGGCACAGAGCTTCGCCGCCGCGGCGCCGTCTTCGACGCTCATGTCCTCGCCAAGCTTGCCGGTGACGAAGGCGCCGTCCCGCAGCGGCACCTGGCCGGAGACATGGACCATGCCGTCAAGCACGATCCAGGGTACGTAATTTGCCGCCGGGGCGGGGGCATCGGGAAGGGTGACGCCGAGCTCGGCAAGGCGCTGTTCGAAACCGCTCATGGGAGATTCTCCTGTTGTCGCGCCGACGCTACAGCGGGTTCGGTGCAGCGTAAACGGCTAAGGTCCGGGGGATCGGCGCGGCATATGAGAAACGGCAGGATGACCCGGCCGAGACTGGCGAGTGCACTTGTCCTCAAGGGGGCGTCCCGCAAACTCATGGATGCCAGCGAGCAACCCGATCGGCCCACCGGAACCCCGACAGACATGACACGCCCAATCATGGCAGTGGGGAGAACTCCAGGGGGCCCGAAGCCCCTGGCGCATTCGCCGAAGGTCAGACTGTCGTCCGGCTCATCTCCGCCGGAGCGGGGAGCGCGCCTGAAGGTCTTCGCCGGCCGTATTCAGGCGACGGGCAAGGCACATGACGTCATCATGACAGCTGTCGCAGGGAACCCGTGACGATCGCAGGCAATATCGCCCTTCAATACCACCCTGCGTGAGACATACGGTTGCTAGCCGCCGGTATCGGCCAGCATGTAGCCCTCACCGTGGATGGTGATGATCCATTCGGGGCTGCCCGGGTCGGGTTCGATCTTCTTGCGCAGCCGCCCCACCAGCACGTCGATGGTGCGGTTGTCGGGCGTCCAGCCCCGGTTCTGGATCATGTCGAGCAACCGGTCGCGGCTGAGGATCTGCCCGGGGTTTGCGGCAAAGGCGGCGAGAAGATCGAACTCGGCGCGGGTCAGCGGCTCGACCCGGCCATCTTCGCCCACCAGCCGGCGCCGCGCCCGGTCGAGCCGCCAGCGGCCGAACACCTCCGCCTCGGGCACCTGCGCCTGCCGGGCGGCGCGGCAGGCGGCGACCCGCGCGGCGAGGTTCTTGATCCGCGCGAACAATTCGCGCTTGTCAAAGGGCTTGGTGACATAATCGTCGGCGCCGAGCTCCAGCCCGACGATGCGGTCGATCTGGTCGGTGCGCGCGGTGAGCAGGATGATCCCCACGGCAGAGGCCGCGCGCTGCTCGCGGGTGATGGTGAGCCCGTCCTTGCCGTCGAGGTTGATGTCGACCAGCAGCACGTCGGCCGGATCGCGGGCAAGGATCGCTTCCATCGCCATCGCATCCTCGGCCTCGCTCACCCGGTACATCTGCTGTTTCAGCGACGCGGCGAGGCGGCGGCGGGTGATCTCGTCGTCCTCCACGATGACGATATGCTGGCTCATGTCCTTCCCTCGTTGCGGCGTCCGGCAACGTTTCTCCAACGTCTCTGCAACGTCTCTCCAGCCCGTTTACATCCTGTTACATATTCCTACATGCCGTTCATGTCAGCAGCAAGACCGGTTCACACCCGCCCCCTACACTGGAGCCAGACAGATTCGACCTGCCCGAAGGAGACCCCCATGAACATGATCAACCCGACCCGCCGCGGCTTCCTGCTCGGCACCGGCGCCGTTGGCCTTTCCAGCCTCTGGAGCACCACGGCGCTCGCCTCGATCGACCCCAACAGCTTCCCCGGCCGTGTCTTCCATGCCACCCACTACGGGCCGTTCGAAGCGGTGGTGAAAGAGGGCAAGCTGGTGGGCATCAACACGATGATGGAGCTCGACGCCCGCCCCACCGAGATGCTGGCCTATGGCGTCATGGACCGCACCTATGACAAGACCCGCATCAACTACCCGATGGTGCGCAAATCCTATCTCGAAGGCTGGCAGACCGGCGACACCAAGCCCGAGCTGCGCGGCAAGGAAGAATGGGTGAAGGTCGACTGGGACACCGCCTGGTCGCTCGCCGCCAAGGCGCTGCTGGACACCGCCACCAACCACGGCAACGAAGCGATCTTCAGCTCGTCCTATGGCGGCTGGTCCAACGCCGGCGCCTTCCGGCCCAACGTGCTTCAGGGCCGTCTGCTCAACCTCATGGGCGGCTGCACCAACACCGCCGGCGACTGGTCGGCCGGTGCCGGTCAGGTCGTGTTGCCGCGGATCATCGGCGACATGGAGGTCTATTCGGCGCAATCCGCCTGGGAGACCATCCGCGACCATTGCGAGGTCTTCGTGCTGGTCGGCTGTGACCCGATCAAGAACAACCGCATCGAATACCGCGTCGCCGACCACGGCATGTATGCCCATTGGGAAGAGATCCGCGACGCCGGGGTGAAGTTCATCTCGATCAACCCGCAGCAGACCGCGACCGACGAGGTGCTCAACGCCGAGCGCACCGCGATCATTCCCAACACCGACACCGCGCTGTTCCTCGCCATGGCCTATCACGCGCTGGAAAACGGCTGGGAAGACAAGGCCTATATGGACAAATACACCGTCGGCGCCGACAAGTGGATCGCCTATGTGAAGGGCGAAACCGACGGCACGCCGAAGACCCCGGACTGGGCCGCGAAGATCACCGGCATCGACGCGCAGCAGATCAGGGATCTGAGCGAGCTGATGGCCACCCACAACACCTGCATCGCGGGCTCCTGGGCGATCCAGCGGGCGCAGCACGGCGAGATGGCCTATTGGTCGATCATCAACTTCGCCGCGCTTCTCGGCAAGATCGGCAAGCCGGGCCAGGGCGTCGGCTTCAGCTGGCACTACGGCAACGGCGGCATGCCTCAGGGCGGCAACCGCACCCCGGTCGGCATGAGCCAGGGCCGCAACTTCGTGAAGAAGATCGTGCCCGCCTCGCGCATCACCGAAGCGCTGGAAAACCCCGGCAAGGCGTTCTTCTACAACGGGCAGAACAACACCTACCCGGACATCAGGGTGATCTTCAACTCCGGCAACAACTTCATGTCGCACCAGCAGGACACCAACCGGCTGATCCGTGCGCTGAAGAAGGTCGAGACGATCATCTCGGTCGACGTCTGGTGGACCGCGGCAACCCGCTGGGCCGACATCGTCTTCCCCGCCGCCTCGACGCTGGAACAGGACGACATCACCTCCGGTGGCACCTATTCCAACGACCGCGTCTACGCGATGAAGAAGGTGATCGAACCGATTGGCGAGAGCCTGCCGGACTACGAGATCTTCGAAGGTCTCGCCGACAAGCTCGGCCTCTGGGCGCAGTTCACCGACAGCGAAGAGAAGATGTATCACATCAAGCTCGCCTATGAGGCTTCGGGGGCGGCCGAAGAGGTGCCGTTCGAGGAGTTCTGGGAAAAGGGCTATGCCCGCATGCCCGTCCCGGCCGAGGCCCGCAAGTGGACCCGTCACGGCGACTTCTACGAAGACCCGGAAGCCAACCCGCTGCACACCGCGTCGGGCAAGATCGAGATGTTCTGCCAGGACATCGCCGATATGGATATCGACGATTGCCCCGGCACCGCGATGTGGCTGGAGAAGCACGAATATCTCGGCAACGCCAGGCCCGGCCAGCTGCATGTGGTTTCGCCGCACCCGTGGTTCCGGCTGCACAGCCAGATGGCCAACTCCGAGCGTCTGCGTGAGCTCTATACGATCCAGGGCCGTGAACCGGTGCGCATCAACGCGCAGGACGCCGCCGAGCGTGGTATCGAAGACGGCGATCTGGTCGAGCTTTACAACGAGCGCGGCACGGTGATCGTCGGCGCGGTGGTGAGCGACGAGATCATGCCGGGCGTGGTGTCGCTCTATGAAGGCTGCTGGCCACAGCTCGACAGCAAGGGCCGCGACAACTCCGGGCTGGTGAATTTCGTCACCTCCACCCAGCGCTCGTCGGGCCTGTCCGAAGCCACCACCGCCAACACGGTGCTGGTCGAGATGCGCAAGTGCGAAGACCCGGAAGGTCCGAACATGGCCTACGAGAAGCCGGCGATCATCGAAGACATGGAGATCGCCGAGATCGACGAAGACCTGCTCGGCCTCGACCGGCTCGAAGCGTTGACCGAGAAGCTCTATGCTGACATGACCCCGGGCGAGAAGATGTTCTTCGAGCGCTGCACCGTCTGCCACGCCCCGCGTGAAGTGACCCACTACACGCAGCAGCAGTGGAAAGGCATCGTGCCGTCGATGTTCGAACGCGCCGGGCTCGATGAAGACGAACGCGCGCTGGTCATGGAATATCTGATGGCCAACGCGGCGGATGCGCCGAAATAGGGCGTCGAAGCAAGACGTTGTGACCCAAACGGGGCGGCCGGACAATCCGGCCGCCTCTTTCTGTCTCCGGACACGGAGCAGGCAGCAGGCGGCTTGTCCGCAGCAAGTTGGGCGCCGGAACGGATCTGCCGCTTGCTGCATCACTCAACGGCGCCCCGGATCGCTGAGATCGCGCAAGCTCCGGCGACATGATCACGCCATGCCGCAAGGTGCGGATTTGTGGCCAGTGATCCGCTGATCCGCGGAGGTCCGCAAGGAGCATGACGGGCTGGCTCTTGCAAAGGTCCATTTGTCCGGAATTCCGGACTACTGGACATTCCCGACGGCCCATGATGCTCTGTTCCAAGAGGTCGAGGGCTTCAGATCAAATCGCGCGCAAAGGCGAGGTCGGTGACCTCGCCGCTGTTCCAGCCGACCTTTCCCCAGTCTTCGGCCCTGAAGTCAATCACCGCGGTCGCTGCGGTCGGGTAGCGTTCGAACCGTGCATCTTCTGGCAATTGCCGCACCAGCCCCCGGGCAAGGAAGGCAATGCCCGGGTTATGCGCGATCAACATGACGCATCCGGCCCCGGCGCGGCGCAGATGGTCCATCAGCACATCCGGTTCGGCATGGAACAGCGCGTCAAGGAACCTGGCTTGCGGCGGCGCGTCGAAGGCCTGCGAGACCAGCTCCCAGGTCTGTTTCGTCCGTTCTGACGATGACACCAGCGCGACTTCGGGCACATATCCCCGCGCTGTCAGCCATTTTCCGATCGCGGCGGCCGATGTTTCGCCGCGCCTGTTGAGCGGGCGGGCGTGGTCCTCCATCGAGGGGTCTGACCAGCACGACTTGGCGTGGCGGGTGAGGATCAGGCGCAGGCTCATGACGGGTGAAACGCTCGCTTCCGGAAACGGGATTGTGCCTTGTTTGTGCCGTAACGGGTGGTGATCGGACAAGCGCGCCGCTGAAGTCCAGTCAGAAGCCGTGGCTCCGGCGGTTCAGCCACAGCGGATCAGCGAGCCCGCGCCATGGGCGGTAAACAATTCCAGCAGCGTCGCATTGGCCACGCGCCCATCGAGGATGACCACGGCGTGCACGCCGTTTTCCACCGCGTGAACGGCGGTCTCGGTTTTCGGGATCATGCCGCCTGCGATCACACCCGTCGCGGTCATCTCGCGCACCTGGTGGCTCACCAGTTCCGTAAGCACCGTGCCATCCGCATCCTTGACCCCGGCGACATCGGTCAGCAGCAGCAGCCGGTCGGCGGCGAGCGCTTCGGCCACGGCACCCGCGGCGGTGTCGCCGTTGATGTTGAAGGTCTCGCCCTGCTTCCCCATGCCGATCGGTGCAATCACCGGGATGACCTCCGCCTCGAACAACTTGCGCAGGATCGCGGGGTCCACCTCCGTGGGCGTGCCGACAAAGCCGAGATCGGGGTTGGTCTGTTCGCAGACCATCAGGTTGCCGTCCTTGCCGGTGAGCCCGGCCGCGCGGCCGCCGGCATCGCTGATCGCCTGGACGATCCGCTTGTTGACCCGGCCGGCGAGCACCATCTCGACCACCTCCATGGTCGCCGCATCGGTCACGCGTTTGCCGTCGACGAACCGGCTTTCGACGCCGAGCCGGGCGAGCATCTCGTTGATCATCGGGCCGCCGCCATGCACCACCACCGGGTTTACCCCCACCTGCCGCATCAGCACGATGTCGCGGGCGAAACGCGCCATCTCGTCCTGGTCGCCCATCGCATTGCCGCCGAATTTCACCACCACCGTGGCGCCCTCGTAGCGTTGAAGGTAGGGCAGGGCCTCGTTGAGGGTGCGGGCGGTGGCGATCCAGTCGCGGTTGGTGGTTTGCGTTCTCATGGCGGTCTCCGGGCTGCGCGGACAATCTGTAGCGCTTTCCGGGGGGCGCTGCCAAGGGCGGCGCTTTCCGGGCCGTGGGCGGCCGCCGGTGGTGGCGATGGCGCGCCTCACTCCAGGGTGGCGATCAGCGCCCGCAGGGTTTCGATCCCCTGGCCCTTTTCCGATGAGGTCACCACCAGTTCCGGATAGGCGGCGGGGTGTTTCGCAAGCGCGGCGCGCACCTGGGCGAGCACCTTTGCGCGGTCCTTTTCCTTGACCTTGTCGGCCTTGGTCAGGACGGTCTGGAAGGTCACCGCCGCGCGGTCGAGCAGCGCCATGATCTCTTCATCGACCTTTTTCACCCCGTGGCGGCTGTCGATCAGCACGAAGGCGCGGCGCAGGGTGGCGCGGCCGGCGAGATAGGCTTTCAGCAGGCGCTGCCATTTCTCCACCACCTTCACCGGCGCGTTGGCATAGCCATAGCCGGGAAGGTCGACGAGGAAGGGGCCGCCCTCGGTGGTGAAAAAGTTGATCTCCTGGGTGCGGCCGGGGGTGTTCGAGGCCCGGGCGAGGCCCTTGCGGCCGGTCAGCGCGTTGATCAGCGAGGACTTTCCCACATTGGAGCGCCCGGCAAAACAGACCTCCGGGCGGTCGGCGGGCGGCAGGCCGTCCATCGCGACCACGCCCTTGAGAAAGCCGGTCTGCCCGGCGAACAGCAGCCGCCCGGCCTCGCGGGCCGCATCGCCGGGCGGTTCGGCCTCGGGAAAGGGCAAGGGCGGGGCGGTCACCCGATGACCTCGACGGTATCGGCCTGGGTGATGCCGCCGGTCTTGGTGACCACGGCGTAGACGCCGAATTCCTGGTGGCCCCAGTTTGCCTCCAGCGTGCCGAGCATGTCGGTGTCGCGTTGGCCGGTGGCGACGGAGGCGTTGGTGGCGGCGCAGCGGGTGATGTGTTCGCGCACATCAAGCTCCGCAAGGCCGACCCGGATGCGCTTGCCGATCCAGTCGCGCTCCGCCCAGGGGGCGAGGCCGTCGAGGATCAGGTTGGGGCGCCAGCGGCCGGGCGAGATCAGCCGGCCGAGTTTTGCCTCCACCGCACGGTGCGATTCGAGGTTGATGATCGAGATCGAGGGATAATCGGTGTCGGTCATGCCGCGCAGGCCGTTGCGTACCAGCTGCGATGGCAACGCGCGGTTGGTGGGGCTGAGCGGCAGGAGCCAGCGGATCAGCTCCTCCGCGTCCTTGCGCTTGTCGGGGTCGATGGTGAGATCGGGCAGTTTCGGGTGCGACAGGGTCACCGTCCCGTAATCCATCTGGCAAGACGCCGTGATCGCCTGCATCTCCGGCGCTTTTGCGGCACGGGCGAAGTTGGCGCAGGGCATCCATTCCGGGTTGTCCGGGTCGAACCGGCTGACCTCGTGGGCGATGGCCCAGCGGCGGTCCCACGGCAGGGTGCGGTTCTCGGTGAGCAGCACCCGGGTCAGGGTTTCACGGCCGCAGGACTTGATCGGGTGCCGCCAGATTTCTGCCAGATAGGCGCTCATTTCTTCCCCGGTTTCTTGCCTGGCTTGTCCTTGGCGCCCTCGGTTCTGGTGCGCTTGAGGCCCGACAGGATGTTGCCGAACAGATCCGGCCGTGCCCCATGGCTCCACATGATAGAGTATTGCTGGATGAAGGTCAGCACGTTGTTCGAGATCCAGTAAAGCACGAGGCCGGAGGCGAACCTGCCGAGCATGAACATGAATACCCAGGGCATCCAGGCCATGATCTGCGCCTGTGTCTTGTCGGTTGCCGGCGGGTTCAGCTTCTGCTGGAGCCACATCGAGATGCCGAGCAGGATCGGCAACAGGCCGAGCGAGAAGAAGGCGAACCAGCTCTCGGGGCCCGGGGCGGCGAAGGGCAAAAGGCCGAAGCCGTTGAGCACCGAGGACGGGTCCGGCGCCGAGAGGTCGGTGATCCAGCCGATCCAGGGGGCGTGACGCAGCTCGAGGGTGACGAAGATCACCTTGTAGAGCGAGAACCAGATCGGGATCTGAAGGAAGATCGGCAGACAGCCCGCGGCGGGGTTCACCTTCTCGCGCTTGTAGAGTTCCATGACCTCGACTTGCTGCCTTTGCTTGTCGTCGCCGGCGCGTTCGCGGATCTTCTCCATTTCCGGCTGCAACTCGCGCATGCGCGCCATCGAGACATAGGATTTGTAGGCCAGCGGGAACAGGATCACCTTGATGACGATGGTCAGCCCGATGATCGCCCAGCCCATGTTGCCGATCAGACCGTGCAGGTTGTGAAGCAGCCAGAACATCGGCTTGGTGATGAAGAAGAACATTCCCCAGTCGATCGAATCGATGAAATTGGTGATACCGTCATTCGCCTCATAGGCGCGGATCGTTTCCCATTCCTTGGCGCCGGCAAACAGCCGGGTGGTGACTTGCGTGCTGGCACCATCGGCAAGCTCGACCGTGGGCAGGCGCATCTCGGTCTGGAAAATGTCTGAACCGGTGGCGTATTTGGCCACCGAGGTGAAGGCCTGGCCGGCCTGGGGGGCGAGCACCGTCATCCAGTAATGGTCGGTAAAGCCGATCCAGCCGCTGCCGGTCACATCGATCCGCTCGGCAGGGGTGCCTTCGTAAGGGTCGCGCTCCATCTCGGCGACCTCGTCATAGTCGATCTCGCCCAGTTCGCCGTCGGCCTCGCGGATGATGCCTTCATGCAGAATGAAGAACCCCTTGAGATTGTCGGGTTTGCCGTGGCGCGCGATCACCCCGTAGGGCTGGAGCCGTTGCGCGGCCCCGGAAGCGTTTTCGACCGACTGGCTGATCGTGAACATGTATTTCTCGTCGACCGCGATGGTGCGACGGAAGGTCATGCCGCTGTTGTTGGTCCAGGCCAGGGTGACCGGGGTTTCGGGGGTGAGGGTCTCACCCGCTTCGAGGGTCCATTCCGTAAGGGCCCCCGGCACGTCGGCGAGGCCGAGATCGCCGCCAGGCGCCCAGCCGTAAAGCGCGTAATAGGCGTGGTCCTTGCCTGCGGGTTTGAACAGGGTGACGGTCTCGGCACCGGGTTTCTGGGTCACGTGGTAGCGCTTGAGGTGCAGATCGTCGATCCGGCCACCGACCAGCGCGACCGAGCCCGAGAGATCCGGGGTTTCGATGGCAATGCGCGGGCTGTTTGCGAGGGCTTCGGAAATGGCCGGGGCGGTGGGTGCGGCCGGCACGGTAGCGCCCGGGGCTGCCGGGGGGGCGGTCACGCCACTGGCACCAGGTGCATCGGCACTCTGCCCGGCAACGGGCTGAGACGGGGCCGGCACCGGTTCGGGCGGTGGAAACAGCATGTACCAAACGGTGATCACGAGAAAGCTCAGAACAAGCGCAATCACGGTGTTTGATGTCTGATTGTTCATGGCCCGCGCCCTGGTAGTTTCCGGTCAGGCCGGTTCAACAGGGGAGGGCCTCAAAGGTCAAGCGGTTTTCCCGGGCGGGTTTGTGAACCGGCCGGCCCGGCCGGTTGCGCAACGGGCATGGGATGCAGGGCCGTGGAGTGGAAATCATCCGGTCTGGCGGGGCAATCCGGGCGGTCCGGCCAGCCGGTCACGATGTGCGGTCATCCATCCGATGGTTTCGGAAAGCGGCATCGGGCGGGCGATGGAATAGCCCTGGACATGGCCGCATCCGAGCTGGGCAAGCATCGCATGTTCGCCGTGGCTCTCGACCCCTTCGCCAAGCGTTTCCAGCCCGAGCCGTTCGGCCATCATCAGGATCGCCGCTACCATGTTCTGCTGGTCCCGGTCGGTATCGACATGGGTGATGAAGCTGCGGTCGATCTTGATCCGGTTGACGTCGAAGCGGCGGATGTTGGCGATCGAGGCGTGGCCGGTACCAAAGTCGTCGAGGTCTATCGGGCAGCCGAGCCGTGACAATGCGGCAATGTTGCGGGTGGTGGTGTCATCTTCGGAGCGGGCCACCACGTCTTCGAGGATTTCGACGGTAAGCCGCGACGGTGGCAGGTCGAAGCGGTCGAGTTCCCAACGGACCTTGTCGAACAGCCGCGGGTTGCGCAGCTCGTCGGCGGAGAAATTGACCGAGACGCCGGGCACGTCAAAACCGGCGCGGTCCCAGTCGCGCAGGGCGGTCAGCGACTGGTAGAGCATCACCTCGCCAAGCCGGTCATACAGCCCGCCGCGGGCGATCGCGGGCAGGAAGGCGCCGGGCGAGATCATGCCGCGTTCGGGATGCTGCCAGCGCGCAAGCGCCTCGAAACCGGTAAGAGCGCCGGTATCGGTCGAGATCTGCGGCTGAAACCAGGGGCGGATGCCGCCGTTGTCGAGTGCGCGCACCACTTCGCGGGTCATGTCATCGGGTACGGTGATTCTGGGGGGCATGCCGCGGGCATAGGCGCGCACCGCGCCGGGGCCGGCCTTGCGCGCCTCATCGAGGGCGCTTTCGGCCGCGGCCAGCAGGGCCTCGCCGGTCTGATCCTCGACCCGGGCAGGCAGCGCGAATCCGACCGAGGCGGTCACCAGTATCCGCGCCCCGTCGAGCGAAATCGGGTCGGCCAGCGCATCCTGCATGCGCGAAGACAGTTGAATCATGGTTTCGAGATCGACCCGCGGGGTCTTGGCGAGGGCGAGGCCGAAGAGCCCGGGGCCAAGCGCGGCGACCATGTCTCCCTCGCGCAGCACGCCGATCAGCCGGTCGGCGGCCTGACGCCGGATCGCCTCTGTTCCGTCCTCGCCGAACTGGTCGCGCAGCCGCGAGAACCCGTCGATCTCGATCACCAGGGCGACCCGCGCCCCGGCGTCTTCCCACAATGTCGCCATGAGGGAGTGCTCGAGCACATCAATGAGGCTTTCCCGTCCCGGCAGCCCGGTTACCGGATCGCGGCCCGCAGCACGGACCTCCCGGCGGGCGACAACGACCAGGAAGGCGAAGAGTGCCGGGAAGATGACCGCAGCCGTCAGCAACAGACCCTCGCCGCCGAACCAATAGGTGCCGAGCATCAGCGCAGGCAGGAAAGCCACCACCTGTGGTCCGGCAAGCGTATCGTGAATCAGTGCCGCTCTTGTACCCGACTTGATTCCGCTGGCTCTGGCCATGGTGCATCCCCTACCGCTGGGTTGTGTCGCTCGGCTGCGAACGAGGGCGACCATAGGGCGAGAGCTTCAACCGGCGGTTAACAGGGAGCGGAAATTTTCACCTTTTGTCCGATTTGTTCCCGGTCCGGTCCAGACCGGCAAAATCGAACAACACCGGGTCCAGCAGATGCGACGGACGCGCATTGGTGAGGGCCTTGAACATCTTTTGCCGCCGCCCGGGGCTCTGCGCCTCCCATTGGTCGAGCATCGCCTTGATCTGCTGGCGCTGGAGCCCGTCCTGCGAGCCGCACAACCCGCAGGGCACGATCGGGTAGCCCATCGCGGTGGCAAACCGGGCGCAATCCGCCTCGGCCACAAAGGCCAGCGGCCGGTAGACGAACAGATCGCCCTCTTCGTTCAGCAGTTTCGGCGGCATCGTGGCGAGGCGCGAGCCGTGGAACAGGTTGAGAAAAAACGTTTCGAGAATATCATCGCGATGATGCCCGAGCACCACCGCCGAACAGCCCTCCTCGCGGGCGATCCGGTAAAGATGCCCGCGCCGGAGCCGCGAACAGAGCGCGCAATAGGTCCGCCCCTCGGGGATCTTGTCCATCACCACGGAATAGGTGTCGCGGTATTCGATCCGGTGCGGTACCCCCATGCGTTCGAGGAATTCCGGCAGCACCGTCGCCGGAAACCCCGGCTGACCCTGATCGAGATTGACCGCGAGCAGGTCCACCGGCAGCAGCCCGCGCCATTTCAGCTCGAACAGGACCGCCAGCAGGGTGTAGCTGTCCTTGCCGCCAGAGAGCGCCACCATCCACCTCGCGCCCGGCTCGACCATGCCATAGGCCTCCACCGCCTCGCGCACATGGCGCACGATCCGTTTGCGCAGCTTCTTGAACCCGGTCGAAGAAGGCGCATCTGCAAGCAGCGGGTGGATGTCGTCGGTATTGTCGAACATGCTGCCGTGCATAGGGCCAAGCCCACCCCGGGAGCAAGCGATATGGAACTGAGAAAACTCGATCCTTCGAAACATGCGGCCCTGGTGGCGGGGCTTTTCCTCAAGTCAAACGATTTCGTCCGCCTCACCGAAGGGGTCGATGCCGGCCCGGCGCAGGTCGCGGGGTTCTTCAAGGGTGTGCCACCGGGATGCGACATCGCGCGGTCGGTGAAGGTGGGGTTGTTCGAAGGCGCGGCGCTCATCGGCATTGCCGATATGGCCTTCGGCTACCCGGAGGCAGGTGACGGCTACATCGGGCTGATGCTGTTCGCCCCGGAGATGCGCGGGAAAGGGCTCGGCAAGGCCCTGCTGGCGCTGCTGGAAGAGGAGGCGCGCGCCCGCGGCGCCGAGCGGCTGTTCGCCGGTGTGATCCAGGCCAATACCGGCGCCCGCGGCTTCTGGCTGCGCGAAGGGTTCCTGCCGGTCAAGACCCTTGGGCCCGTGACGATCAGCGCCCATGCCCATATGGTCGACCGCATGGCCAAGATGCTGAAAAAATAGGGGATCCCGTCCGCCGGTCACTCCCGCTTATCCGCGTCACGGGCCGGCGGCACCGGATCGTAACCCGAGCCGCCCAGCGGATGACACGACAGGATGCGTTTCGTCGCCAGATAGCCGCCGCGGATCCCGCCATGCTTCTCCAACGCCTCCAGCGCATAGGCCGAACAGGTCGGCTGGTAACGGCAGGAATGCCCGACCCAGGGGCTGAGCACCATCCGATAGGCGCGCACGGGCAAGGAAAGCACAAAGGCAAAAGGTGTCATGCACGTGATATAGACGCGCCCGGCCCCCGAAAACAGCGCTTCAAACGACCCCGATGCAAAGAAACACCACTTTTCCTGGGGAAATACTGCGGGTGGGTGCAGAGGCTGACACAGCTGTCGATTGCACCTGAGCTGCCGCCGAAACCTCATCCAGCCGCGACCGGAGTCTGACCGATGTTGCGTTGCTCCCGCCCCCCGGACCGCCGGGAGCTGGAATTTCCCGGCTCTTGCCCCGATGACGGGCCGGTCGCAGGTTGGCGGCAATGTGCCGCCCGATCGGGACGTTGTAGCCGATCGCGCTGTGGGGTCTGATCTCGTCGTCGTCTCCGCGCCAATGCTCCATCTTTTCGCGGGCATTGATGCCGTAAAGCTCGCCCGCGCAAGGTCAAAGGCGATCGCCTCGAATACCGGCGGCAAAAGACGATCCGCAGCACAGGCAAGCTGGTGCCGATCCCGATCCACCCCGACTTCGCCGAGGTGCTGGCGGATCTGCCCGACGACCGCACCTTCCTTGCCACGACACGCGGCAAGACGCGCTCAGCCGAGGGGTTGGGCAACGCCATGCGCAAATGGTGCGACAGCGCCAAGCTGCCGGCTTGCACCTCTCACGGGCTTCGGAAAGCCTGCGCAAGGCCTGCACGCGCCGCTTGGCCGAGGCTGGGGCCACCGCGCACGAGATCGGTGCGGTCACCGGGCACAAAACACTGGCCCTTGTGCAGCGCTACACCGAGGCCGCTGGCCACGAAGGCATGGCCAATTCCGCGATTGAGCAACTGATCGCCCGCCCCAATGGCGAGCGCAATTTGGCGAACCTTGCCAGGAGGTTCGCCAAATCCAATACAAACCCCAAGCAGGGAAACGATAATTCATGACAAGTGGTGAGCCGTGCAGGATTCGAACCTGCGACCCACTGATTAAAAGTCAGTTGCTCTACCAACTGAGCTAACGGCCCACTGTGGCGGGGTGAGTAGAACGGCAGCGCGGGGGGGTCAAGACAAAATTCCCGATCCGGGGGAAAACTGCGCCGGGGCCCCGGGCCGCGGTGTGTTGGCAAACCCTGCTGCCCGGGCCTATATCGGCAGTATGACAGACATGCACCCAGATAGCGGCCTGCCGTTCATGAAATGGCACGGTGCCGGCAACGACTTCGTGCTCATCGATTCGCGCGGTCGCGAGGCGATCGTTACCGCGGCGATCGCGCGCGGCATGGGCGACCGGCACCGCGGGGTCGGGTTCGACCAGCTGGCGGAGATTTGCGCGAGCGAAGAGGCCGACATCGCGCTCGACTTCTGGAACAGCGACGGCACCCGGGCCGAGGCCTGTGGCAACGCCACCCGTTGTGCCGCGCGCTACATCATGGATCAGACCGGCAAGACCGGCCTCACCATCCGCACCGGGAGCGGTCTGCTCGAGGCCAGGCTGGCCGGGGGCGAGGTGAGCGTCAACATGGGGCAGCCGCAACTGGCCGCCGGGGAGCAGGCGCTGGCCGCGGGCACGGACCCGGCGCATCTGCCGCTCGAGGGCGACCCGATGGCCGTCGGCATGGGCAATCCGCATGCGGTGTTCTTCGTCGAGGAGGCCGGGGCGGTGGACCTCGCGCGCCTCGGCCCGCAGATCGAGACCCACCCGCTGTTTCCCGCGCGCACCAACGTGGAATTTGCCGAGGTGCGCGCGCGCGACGAGATCCGGGTGCGGGTCTGGGAGCGCGGCGCCGGGATCACGCTGGCCTGCGGTTCGGGCGCCTGCGCCACGCTCGTCGCCGCCGCCTCGCGCGGGCTCACGGGACGAAAGGTCCGGGTGCAAATGGACGGCGGCTGGCTCTCGCTCGACTGGCGCGAGGACGGGGTCTGGATGACCGGGCCGACCACCTATGTCTTCTCCGCCCGCCTCAGCCGTCCGTTCCTGGACATGCTCCAATGGCCCTGAAACCGCCTGTCTTCGCAACCCTCGGCTGTCGGCTCAACGCCTACGAGACCGAGGCGATGAAGGCGCTCGCCGAAGAGGCGGGGCTCGAGGGCGCGGTGGTGATCAATTCCTGTGCGGTGACGGCGGAGGCGGTGCGCAAGGCCCGTCAGGAGATCCGCCGGCTGAGGCGCGAGAACCCGGGCGCGAAGCTCATTGTCACCGGCTGCGCCGCCCAGACCGAGCCCGAGACCTTCGCTTCGATGGCGGAGGTCGATCTCGTGCTCGGCAATGCCGAGAAGATGCAGCCCGCCACATGGGCGGGGCTGATGCAGACGACCGAAAAGGTGCGGGTGGACGACATCATGTCGGTCACCGAGACCGCGGGCCATCTGATCGACGGGTTCGGCACCCGCAGCCGGGCTTATGTGCAGGTGCAGAACGGTTGCGACCATCGCTGCACCTTCTGCATCATCCCCTTCGGGCGCGGCAATTCCCGCAGCGTGCCCGCGGGGGTGGTGGTGGAGCAGATCAAACGGCTGGTCGGGGCGGGCTACAACGAGGTGGTGCTGAC
>PDRW01000061.1 GCA_002746935.1 Rhodobacterales bacterium | reverse complement strand
AAAGAAACCATGTGTCTCTCAAAACGATGAAAATATCCCTCAGAATAACTCAAAGACCGAGCGCAGCTCATGCAAAGAAAGTGCCGGGGAACGCGGCAATTCCACCCTTGAACACCCGCCGCCCGGAGGCGCATAGTCCTGACGTGGAGCGTACGAACGTAGCCTGACGCCAAAGCCGTTTCACTTTGGCCAGACTGCTTGACCGTCCGACAGGATCGGACCACGCGCGCCCCGGGATCTACCATGCAAAGCACCACCACAAAGCCGTCAAACGCGCCCGCCGCGCAACCGGAGGAAAAACAGGCCGATCTCTCCATCGCCTTGCGTATCATCACGCGGCAGCTTGGGCCGCACAAAGGGCGGATGGCGCTGTCGCTCCTGGCGGCGATGGCCTCGGTGGGGCTGGAGCTGGTGCCGATCTGGATGACGGTGCAGCTCATCGACGCGCTGGTTGCGGGCACCGCAGAGGCTTCGGAATTCCTGCGCTTCGGGCTCGCGCTGCTGATCGTGGTGCCCGTGGGCTACGGCCTGTTCGGCGTCGCCACCACGCTGGCGCATAACGTGGCCTTCGGCGTGCTCTACGACCTGCGCAAACAGGTGGTGAACCACATGACCGCCCTGCCGCTCGGCTACCTCGCCAGCAAGCAATCCGGTTCGGTGCGCAAGCTGATCATCGACGACCCGGAGGGGCTGGAGATCCCCATTGCCCACGCCCTGCCCGAAGGGGTGTCGGCGGTGGTGATGTGGATCGTGGTGTCGGTCTGGCTGTTCGTGGTCGACTGGCGCATGGCGCTGGTGTCGATCGTGCTGACACCGGTGTCGTTTGCGATGATGTTCACCGCCATGGCGCGCTCGACCCCCAAGATGACGGCCTATCAATACGCGACACGGCGGATGAACGGCGCGATTGGCGAGTTTCTGGCCGGGATCAGTGCGGTGAAAGTGTTTCGCGGCGCGGCCCGCAGCCATGACGAGGCCGAAAACGCGATCCGCCACATGGCGCAGCTGGAGGTCGAATGGGGCCGCGCCTTCGTGCCGCTCGGCGGCACGTTCTATGCGCTGGTGCTGGCCAATGTGACGCTGATCCTGCCCTTCGGGCTCTATTTCTACGCCCAGGGCACGCTGTCGCTCTCGGCGCTGCTGTTCTTCGTGATCCTCGGCGGCAACTACTCCGCACCGCTGACGCGGCTGTTCAACCTGTTTCACCATTTCGCCCATGTGGGCGTCGCCGCGACGGAGCTGACCGACGTGCTCGACGAAATCCCGCAGCGCGACACCGGCGCGGTCTTGCCGCTGGAAAACACCGACATCGTCTTTGATCACGTCCGCTTCGCCTATGGGGCGGAGGAGGTGGTGAAGGAGGTGAGTTTCACCGCGCCCGCCGGTGCGGTGACGGCGCTGGTCGGGCCGTCCGGCTCGGGCAAGTCGACCATTGCCTCGCTGATCGCACGGTTCTTTGATCTCAAGGCCGGGCGCATCACCATCGGCGGGCAGGACATCGCCGAGATGGGCCGCGAACAACTCATGCAGACGGTCAGCTTCGTGTTTCAGGACACCTTCCTCTTCACCGGCACCATCGCCGAGAACCTCCGTTTTGCCCGGCCGGAGGCGAGTCAGGCCGAGCTTGAAGAGGCCTGCCGCGCGGCCCATGCCCATGATTTCATCGCCGCGCTGCCAAAGGGGTACGACACCATGATCGGCGACGGCGCCGGCACGCTTTCGGGCGGCGAGCGCCAGCGGATCGCCATTGCCCGCGCCATCCTCAAGGATGCGCCGATCATCATTCTCGACGAGGCCACCGCCTTTGCCGACCCCGACAGCGAGGCCGAAATCCAGAAGGCGATTTCGGCCATGGCGGCGGGCAAGACCCTCGTGGTTGTGGCGCACCGGCTGCATTCGGTGGCCGGGGCCGACCGGATTCTGGTGCTCGACAATGGCGAGCTGGTCGGCGCGGGCACGCATGAGGAGTTGCTGGCCGCGGGCGGGCTCTACGCGCGGATGTGGGCGGATTATGTCGCCGTGCGCGAGGGCAGTATCCGGGATGCGGGCGATGAGGAGGCGGGGAAATGAGTGCGGCGATGGATGTGAACCCGGCGGTGAAAACCCGGCAGGAGAAACAGGCCTCCGGTCTGCCGCGGCTCTGGTCGCTGCTCGGTGAGGACCGTGGCAAGCTCATCTGGGCGATGGTGTTTCGGGTGTTCCAGTCGATGGCGCTGGGGCTCGCTTATGGCGGTGTGCTCTGGGTGATCGTCGGTATTGCCGAGGGGCGCGAGGTCACCGGCGCCTGGATCGCACAGGTCGCCGGGCTGATGGCGCTGTCACTCGGCGGGCAGTTGCTGTTTTCCTTCCTGTCGGTGCGGCTGGCGTGGTCGGTCTCTTTCGAGACCGCCGGACAATTGCGCCTTGCGCTGCTCGACCACCTCCAGAGCCTGCCGCTCGGTTTCCACCTCTCGCGTCAGCGCGGCGACATGGTCAACATGCTGACCACCGACGTCACCATGCTGGAAGGGTTCATCTCCGACGCGCTGCTCCGGCTGGTGCAGGCCTTCGCTCTGCCGCTCTCGGTTTTCGCCTTCATGTGCTACACCGACTGGCGCCTCGGGCTGATCATGGGCGCCTCGATCGTGCTCGGCTTCCCGATCATGGCGCTCACCAGCCGCTGGCTCGCCCGGCTGGGGCTGGAGCGGCAGGACAAACAGGCCGAAGCCTCGTCGCGGATGATCGAATATGTGTTGGGCATCAAGGTGATCCGCGCCTTCGGGCGGATCCGCGAGGGCAATGCGCGGTTCGAGAAAGCGCTGACCGATTTCCGCGACATTTCCCGGCAGATGGTCGCGAGCCTCGTCGCGCCCTTCATGCTGTTCATCATCGTGGTGATGCTCGGCATCCCCGCGACCTATCTCGGCGTGAACCTGTTCTACGACAGCCTTGCGCCCGGGGTCGCCATCGTGGTGCTGGTGCTGGTGTTCTCGATGTATGCACCGATTTCGGCCTTTGTCGGGGTGATCGAATTGCTGCGCATGGCCGATGCCTCGATGATCCGCATCGACCGTATGCTCGATGCCGAACCGCTACCGGTGGCGGCCAATCCGGTGGCGCCGAAAGGCCATGAGGTGGTGTTCGACAAGGTGAGTTTCGACTATGGCACCGGCACGCCGGTGGTCTCCAATATCAGCTTCACCGTGCCGGAAAACACCATGACCGCCATCGTCGGCCATTCCGGCTCCGGCAAGTCGACGCTTCTGAACCTCGTGGCGCGGTTCTGGGATGTGTCGGGCGGTCGCCTGAAGATCGGCGGGGCGGAGGTGTCGCAGATCGCGCCGGAGGTGTTGCAGGGGCTGGTGAGTTTCGTGTTTCAGGATGTCTATCTCTTCTCCGGCACGATCCGCGACAATATCGCCATCGGCCGCGACGGGGCGACGGAGGAAGAGATCGTCGAGGCCGCGAAAAAGGCGCAGGCGCATGAGTTCATCCTCGCCCTGCCGGAGGGCTATGACACTCAGGTCGGCGAGGGCGGGGCGCGGATTTCCGGCGGCGAACGCCAGCGCATCGCCATCGCCCGTGCGATCATCAAGGACGCGCCGATCGTGCTGCTCGACGAGGCCACGGCGGCGATCGACCCGATCAACGAACGCGCCCTGCAACAGGCGCTCTCGGCGCTGGTGTCGCACCGCAGCCTGATCGTGGTGGCGCACAAGCTCTCGACCATCGAGGCGGCGGATCAGATCGTAGTGCTTGATGGCGGCAGGATCGCCGAGATCGGCACCCATGAGACGCTGCTCGAAAAGGGCGGCATCTATCACCGCCTCTTCACCCGCAAGTCGCAGGCGCAAAGCTGGTCGCTGACAACGTAACCTGTAGCGTTTGACGAAATACTGATACAAAGAGCATCACCTGACGCGATGAAATCTCTGATTTCAGGCAGCGTCAGGTGAGTCAGGTTTTTCGCATGACGCTTTATCCGGTTTCTCCAGGTTTGGCTTTCAATTCAGTCACCTGGAAGTGGATTTCCATCCGTGATGCGAGGCAGCTCCAGGGTCACCCGATTCTGGACCACGCGCCTGTGGAACTGTTCGCCCTGCAACGAAATGTCGCATGACACCTGCGCAGGGTTCCTTTCTTTCGGCCCGCAAATTTCTGTCGTCAATCTGGATCGCGACGCAAGGATATTGCTTTGCGGCAGATGCAACCCTGTCAGAAACTATAGTGTAACCACTTGAAAATAAATGATAAAATATAAAAAGGTTAACCGCTCCGACATTGATTTGGAGGCCCTGCCCGACTAGACTGAGCCCGACGGGAGACGCAGACAGCCCGCTCGGGCGCCCCGTGGATCCCTCCGACAGCGATCATCACTCACCGCCGGCCAGCCCGGCCGGGAAAGGGTGCCACTGTGGCGCCCCGCAGGAAAGGAACGCCGAATGAACGCCTTCACCGACACCACCTCCGCCACCCCCGTGACCGATGCGGTTTCCGACCCCTGGGAGGGGTTCAGCGACGGCGCATGGCGCAAGAAGATCGACCTGCGTGGCTTCATTCAGGAAAACTACACCCCCTTTGAAGGTGATGCTTCCTTCCTCGCCGGTCCCACGGCGCGCACCACCGCGCTTTGGGAAAAGATCGCCGGGCTGCTGAAACTCGAACGCGAAAAGGGCGTGCTTGACGTTTCGCACATTCCCTCCAGCATCACCGCCCATGACGCGGGCTATATCGACCGTGACAACGAGCTGGTGGTCGGCCTGCAAACCGACGCGCCGCTGAAGCGCGCGATCATGCCCAACGGCGGCCTGCGCACGGTCAACGCCGGTCTCAAGGCCTACGGCTTCGACACCGACCCGCAAGTCGATGAA
>PDRW01000091.1 GCA_002746935.1 Rhodobacterales bacterium | reverse complement strand
CGCGGAGCCGGTGAGGTCGAGCGTATCCCAGTCATCGCCGCCTTCGTTGCCGTCGATCACATCGTTGATGCCGACATTGACGAAGGTGTCACGATCATCGCCGCCGGAGAGGGTGTCCTCACCGTCGCCACCGTCGATGGTGTCGTTGCCGGCACCGCCGCTGATGGTGTCGTCGCCTTCGTCGCCGAAGAGCGTGTCTTCGCCGGCGCCGCCGTCGATGGTGTCGTTGTCGATGCCACCGTGGATGGTGTCGTCGCCCTGGTCGCCATACAGCTCGTCGGCATCGTCCTCACCGAAGATGGTATCGTTGCCCTCGCCGCCATGGATCACATCCATGCCGTTGTCGGGACGCGGATCCTCGTCGTCGGGGATGTTGATCGGATCGTCCGGCTCGCCGAGGCCGCCGTAGATCACGTCGTCACCCTCGCCGCCGTCGATCTCGTCGGAGCCGTGGCCACCGATGATCTCGTCGTCGCCTTCGCCACCGTCGATGGTGTCGTCGTCAAGGCCGCCGTCGATCACGTCGTCACCCTCGTCACCGTAGATGATGTCGGCGTCGTCGCCGGTGGTGATGGTGTCGTTGCCCTCACCGCCATGAACGGTGTCGCGGTCGTCGTCCGGGTTGGCATCCTGCGGGACCGGACCCCAGCCGTAATCCGACGCGGGGTCGGTGCCGGAGGTGTCGATCACGTCGTCGCCCTCGCCGCCATGGACGGTATCGGACCGCCATAGGCTTCGATGATGTCGTCGTTCGGGCCTTCGCCGGGCAGGAACTCGTCGTTGTTGTCGACAAGGTCGCCTTCCGGGTCGCCGGTGTAGTCGACGTCGATCACATCGTTGCCACCAGTGCCCTCGACGATGCCGTCACGGACCATGATGTCCACGACCGCCGTGTCGGTGCCACCGTTGCCATCGGAGATGGTGTAGGTGACCTGGGCCGGGCCGTCGAGACCGGTGGTCGGGGTGAACTCCAGCGTGCCATCGGGCAGGATCGCAACGGTGCCATCGGGCGTCGTGGCCTCGATCACACTCAGCGGGTCGCCATCCGGGTCGCTGTCGTTGCCGAGCACCGGGATGATGACCGGCGTGTTGAGGATGGTCGTCTCGCTGTCGTTCTCGGCAACCGGATCGTCGTTGACCGGGGCCACGTCGAAGGTGATCGTCGCCGTGTCGGTGCCGCCGTTGCCGTCGGAGACGGTGTAGGTCGCCGAATCGGGGCCGTTGTAGTCCGGGTCCGGCGTGTAGGTGAAGGTGCCGTCGCCGTTGTCGGTCAGCGTGCCGTGC
>PDRW01000060.1 GCA_002746935.1 Rhodobacterales bacterium | reverse complement strand
CCCCAGATTGCTCAATATGGGGCTCTATGAATCACACAAACACACCCTTTGGGAATCCTGAATGTCGATTGGTCCTAAAGCGTCCCGCCGTTAACCTGAAGCATCAAGCGACACGAATGTCCCGAGAATGCCGAAGGCATGACAGGGTATTCGTGTCTCATGTTTAAGGTCGGGCGCCTTAAATCTATTTCTCTTTAGCATAAATACTCGCCGCCCGCAGGGCATGAAAACCCCGCCGGGCACCGGCGGGCCCGCCCTCACCGCTCTCCCGGCCCTCGCTCCAGAACCCGGCTCCAGGGGCGGTCTCCGGCGGTGTCGGCGGCGGTGGTTACGCTGTAGCCTACTTCCGTGGCGTCGATTGCCAGCGATCCGGTGCGTGCGAGGGTCGATTTATCGAAAATCTGGCAGCCGGTTGGGCGGGTTGGCAGGTCGGCGGTGGTGAAAATCAAGGGCACGGTTTCGCAAAGGTCGCGCACTTTTTGCGCCGCGCCGCGTCCGGTGACATGGGCCAGTTGTACCGCGCCGAGATGGGCGAAGCGCACGCCGTCCTGCGTGGTGAAGGCGCGCCGCGCCGCCGCTTGCGCCTGATCCGCGCCGTCGCCATCGTTTTCCAGCCAGATTTCGGCAGTGAACGCATCCCCCTTGGCCCGTGTCAGGGCGCGGCCCTCCGGCGTCATCAGGCCCAGCATACCGCCGCTGCGTGAGACCAACAGGTCCGGTCGCTCGTGATCCGCCCACAGGCCGAAGCCCAGCAGGATCGCCGCAATTCCCGCGATGCGCCAGCGCCCGATCCCCGCAACCAGCGCCACCCCGCCCAGCGAAATCGCCGCCATCGCCGCCCCCGGCGGGCTGACGATCTGCCCCACCGCGCCGGGCCAGCTGGTCACCTCTTCCGCCACGCCGACCACCCAGAGGATCGGGTAGTGCATCAGTTTCAGCGCCAGAAAGTCCAGCCCGAACGGCGCCAGCAGCGCGGCGGCGACGGCGGCGGGCATGATGATCGCGCCCATCAGCGGCACGCTCACCACGTTGGCCAGAAGCCCGTAATGGGCGAACATATTGAAATGCGCCGCCGCAAAGGGGGCCGTGGCCATGCCCGCGACGAAGCTCGACAGCACGACGGAAACCAGCCAGTTCGCCCAGCCGGGCATCGGCGGCAGGGGCAGGTCGCGCAGTTTGGAGAAGGTGGCGACCAGCGCGGCGGTGGCGGAAAAGGACATCTGAAAGCCCGGTTCCAGCAGGCTTTCCGGCTGGGTCAGCAGCAAAAACAGCGCCGCCAGCGCCACCGCCCGCAGCGTCACCGCCCGCCGGTCCAAAATCACCGCAACGAACATCACCGAAACCATGATGAAGGCCCGCTCGGTCGCCACCGCGCCGCCGGACAGGGCGAGGTAAATCGCGCCCGCCTGCATGGCCAGCACGGCGGCGATTTTGCGCAGGGGATAGGCGTTAGCAAGGCCGGGAATGGCGGCGAGGCCGTAGGTTGCGAGCATGAAGACAAAGCCGGTCAGCAGCCCCATATGCAGGCCGGAAATGGCTAACAGATGCGCCAGATTGGCTTCGCGCAAGGCGGTCAGGGTGTCCTTGGGGATCTCCGAACGCAGGCCGGTGGTGATCGCCACGGCAAAGGCGCCGGATTTGCCGGGCAGCACCTCCGTCACCCGCTCGGCAATGGCGCGGCGCCAGCCATGCACCAACACGCCGGAGCCGCCATCAAATTGCGGCCCCATGCGCAGGAGCGGGGTGCGGCTGGTGCCGATGCCGCCGATGCGGTCGAAATAGGCGTGGCGGCGAAAATCATAGCCCCCCGGTTCGGCGGGGCCGAAAGGGGGCGAGAGATTGGCGGTAAGTTGCACGCGCATCCCCGGTTCCGGTTCGACAAACCCGGCGGGGCCGTTCAGGGAAACCCGTATCTTTTCAGGGGTTTGCGCCGCGCTCATCCGGTCGAGGCGCAGCCGGTCCAGCGTCAGGCGCACGAGGCCGGAGGAGGAGCGGTCGATGCCGACCACCCTGCCCTCCACCGGGCCGTAATACCAAAATTCCAGCACCGGCGCGCGCACCAGTTGCGTGCGCAGTCCGGCGGCCAGAAAGCCCGTGACCAGCAAAAGCAGCGCAAAAACCGCGAA
The DNA here is from genome assembly GCA_002746935.1 of Rhodobacterales bacterium. Classification (GTDB taxonomy): domain Bacteria; phylum Pseudomonadota; class Alphaproteobacteria; order Rhodobacterales; family Rhodobacteraceae; genus Sinisalibacter. The sequence goes on along the minus strand of PDRW01000060.1, from coordinate 2,893 downwards.
GCTCACCCCGACAAAGCGCGAGTGCAACAGGCGCCAGCCGCCCGCCAAAAGCCCCGCCGCCAGCAGCACCAGCGCGATCCAGATTGTGCGCCCCGGCTCGACCGGCAGCGCGAAATAGGCCCAGATGCCAAGCCCCACCGGCACCGGCGCCAGCACCAGACGCTGCCCGTAAAGCCCCTCAAGGCGCCCCGAAATCCGTGCCAGAAGCCACACCCTTGTTCTCTCCCTTGCAAGCCGTTACATCCTGCCCGACCCAGCATAGTGCAAAAGTGGTTTCCAAAAGGTTAACGCCAGCAAGAAAGGCCGCGTTTCATGTCCGATCCCGCGCAAGTCGTCACCCGCTTCGCCCCCTCGCCCACCGGCTACCTGCATATCGGCGGGGCGCGCACGGCGCTGTTCAACTGGCTCTATGCCCGCGGGCGCGGCGGTAAATTCCTGCTGCGCATCGAGGACACGGACCGCGAGCGTTCGACCCCGGAAGCCACGGCAGCAATCGGGCGCGGCTTAGCGTGGCTCGGGCTGGAGCATGACGGCGAGGCGGTCAGCCAGTTTGCCCGCGCGGATCGGCACCGGGAAGTGGCGGAAGCGATGCTGGCCAGCGGGCGGGCCTATAAGTGCTTCTCAACGCAGGAAGAAATCGCGGCCTTTCGCGATGAGGCGCGCGCCGAAGGCCGCTCGACCCTGTTCCAGAGCCCGTGGCGCGACGCCGATCCCGCAACGCACCCGGACGCCCCTTTCGCCATCCGCGTAAAGGCCCCGCGGGAGGGCGAAACGGTGATCCGCGACGAGGTGCAGGGCGAGGTCACGATCAAAAATAATCAGCTCGATGATACGATTTGTTTACGTTCGGATGGTACACCCACGTATATGTTAGCCGTTGTTGTCGACGATCACGACATGGGCGTGACCCATGTTATCCGGGGGGACGATCACCTCAATAATGCCGCGCGCCAGTCGCTGATTTACCGCGCGATGGGCTGGGAGCAGCCGGTTTTCGCCCATATTCCGCTGATTCACGGGCCGGATGGCAAGAAACTGTCCAAACGCCACGGCGCCCTCGGGGTCGAGGAATATCAGGCCATGGGATACCCGGCGGCGGCGATGCGCAATTACCTCGCCCGCCTCGGCTGGAGCCACGGCGACGACGAGTTTTTCACCGATGCGCAGGCGCTGGAATGGTTTGATCTCGGCGGCATCGGCAAATCCCCGGCCCGGTTCGACTTCAAGAAGCTGGACAACCTGTCGGGCAAGCATCTCGCGGCGATGGAAGCGGGGGAGATTGTCTCGCAACTGCAACAATTCCTCGCCGCCACCGGCGCGGATCCGCTGAACGCGGCACAAATCGCCCGCCTGACCCCGGCCGCGCCGCTGGCCGCGCAGGGGGCAAAGAAGCTCGGGCAAGTGCTTGAAAAGGCCCGCTTTGCCCTGACCGACCGGCCGATTAGCTGCGATGAAAAGGCCGCGAAGGCGCTGGAGGATGTATCCCGTGGTATACTGGCGGAATTGACGCCGCAGCTGCAAAATGTTAGCTGGGAGCGGGATGGGCTGGAAGGCGTGTTGAACACCGCCTGCGAACGCCACGACATAACCTTCGGCAAGCTGGCCGCGCCCCTGCGCGCCGCCCTCGCCGGACGCGCCGCCACCCCCAGCGTCTTCGACATGATGCTGGTTCTCGGGCGCGAAGAAAGCATCGCACGCATTCAGGATGCGGCAGAAAACGGGCCTCGGCTGGGCTAAGCGCCGCAAGGCGATCCGAGAGGCAAAACGCCCCGCGCGGGGTCCGAAAGAAAAGGGAACAGAATGGTAAATCAGACAGGAACGGCGAAACTGAGCTTCAAGGACAAGGAACTGGATCTGCCGATCTATTCGCCGACCGCCGGGCCGGACGTGATCGACATCACCAGGCTCTACGCGCAGGGCGGCGTGTTCACCTTCGATCCGGGCTTCACCTCGACCGCGTCCTGCGAATCGAACATTACCTTCATCGACGGCGGCAAGGGCGAGCTGTTGCACCGCGGCTACCCGATCGACCAGCTGGCCTCCAAATCGCATTACCTTGAGGTCTGTTTCCTGCTGCTCTACGGCGAATTGCCCACCGCGACCGAGTTGGAAGCCTTTGAGCGCCGCGTGACCCGGCACACGATGGTGCATGAGCAGATCAACAAGTTCTTCTCCGGTTATCGCCGCGACGCACACCCGATGGCGACGCTGGTCGGCGTGGTTGGCGCCCTGTCCGCCTTCTACCACGATTCGGTCGACATCTCGGACCCGTGGCAGCGCGAAGTGGCCGCGATTCGCATGATCGCAAAACTGCCGACCATCACCGCCATGGCCTATAAATATTCCATCGGCCAGCCCTTCGTTTACCCGAAAAACTCGCTCGATTACGCGGCGAACTTCCTGCATATGTGCTTCTCGGTGCCGTCGGAAGAATACAAGGTCGACCCGGTTCTGGCCCGCGCCATGGACCGCATCTTCACCCTGCATGCCGACCATGAGCAGAACGCCTCGACCTCGACCGTGCGCCTCGCCGGTTCCTCGGGCGCCAACCCGTTTGCCTGTATCGCCGCCGGGATCGCCTGTCTCTGGGGGCCGGCCCATGGCGGCGCCAACCAGGCCTGCCTCGAGATGCTGAAAGAGATCGGCACGGTCGACCGCATCCCGGAATATATCACCCGCGCCAAGGACAAGAACGATCCGTTCCGCCTGATGGGCTTTGGCCACCGGGTTTACAAGAACATGGACCCGCGCGCGACGGTGATGAAGGAAAGCGCCGACGAGGTGCTGGAGCTTCTGGGCGTGGAAAACAACCCGCTGTTGCAGGTGGCGAAAGAGCTGGAACGCATCGCCCTGTCGGACCCGTATTTCAAGGAAAAGAAACTGTTCCCGAACG
>PDRW01000011.1 GCA_002746935.1 Rhodobacterales bacterium | reverse complement strand
CGGGGATTCCCTGCAACGGGCCCTGCGCAGCCGCAACTATCTTTGCGATTGGGTCACCGGCTGCGAGGATGCGCGGTTTGCGGTCGGGGATCAGGCGTTCGACCTTCTGATCCTCGACTGGATGCTGCCGGACGGCAACGGCCCCGCGCTTCTGGCCGAGCTGCGCCGGACGGGGATGGACGCCCCGGTGCTGATGCTCTCGGCCCGGTCGGAGACACGCGACCGGATCAGCGGGCTGGACGCCGGGGCCGACGACTACCTGCCCAAACCCTTTGATCTGGAAGAACTTTTCGCCCGGCTGCGGGCGCTGTTGCGGCGCGGGGTGGTGCAGACCAGCAATCTGGTCACCGCGGGCGAGGTGGTGCTGGACCTCGATCGAATGAGCGTCACCGAAAACGGCAAGCCGGTCGCCGTGGCGGTCTCGGAATTTCACGTGCTGCGCGCGCTCGCCGCGCGCAGCGGCGCCTTCCTCTCCAAGGACCAGATCGCCGCCGCCGCCTATGACTGGGACAGCGAGATCACCCCCAATGCGATCGAGGCGCAGATTTCACGGCTGCGCAAGAAGCTCGCCAAGGGCCGCATCTCGACCCTGCGGGGCATCGGTTACCGTCTGGAGCGGAGCCTGCCATGACATCGCTGCGCCTGAAATTCACCGCCGCCACCGGGGTCGTGGCGATGTTGCTGCTCGTGTGGAGCTTTGCGGTGCTGACCGACGGGTTCCAGCTTTTGCTGGAAGACCGCGACGAGGCCGACATGATGGTCAAGGCGCAGCTTGTGGCCTCGGTCTGGGAGCAGGCCGGCGGTTGCGCGGCGGCCCCCGCGATCGCGCTGGAGAGGCTGAACCCGGAGATGGAGCTTGCCTCGGCGCTCAGCATCTTCGCCTATTGCGACGGGAAGCTGGTCGGGCGCTATGGCACGATTGCACCGCCGCCCGACGGCGCGGGGCTGGAGCTGCCGGATTACGAGGACGACAGCATCCATCTGCGCTACCACGCCTATCCGGTGGAGGCGGGGCGGATCGTCCTGACCTCGGAACACCCCGAACCGGGGGAGTTTTTCATCGCCACCGTGCTCACAAGGCTGATCTGGCCGCTTCTCGGGCTGGTCGGGGCTTGTGTTCTGCTGTGGCACCGCAGCGGGGTCTGGTTCCGGCCGGTGCAGAGCCTTGCCGAGGGGCGGCCGGGGGAGAGCCCTGTGGATTGTCCGGTCGAATTGTTGCCGCTCCAGCAAAAGATCATGGCGCTGGAGGTGGAATATGCCGCCGTGGTGGACAAGCTCGACGCCCGGCTCGAGGGCGAAAAGCAGTTCACCGCCAATGCGGCCCATGAGCTTCTCACCCCCCTGGCCGCGATCAAGACCGAAGTGCAGTTGCAGCGATCTTTGGCCCGCGATGACGACACCCGCGCCGTTTTCGACGAGATCGGCACCCGCGTCGACCGTGCCAGCCATACGGTCGACCAGTTGATGACCCTCGCCCGGCTCGACCCCGAGAACCAGCGCACCGAACCGGGGCCGCTCGACCTTGCAGCACTGCTGCGTGAAAGCGTGGCCGGGACGGGCGACCGGCTCGCGGCGAAGACCATCCGCCTATCGGCCGACATCCCCGACGCCCTGCCCTTCCGGGGCCATGGGGATGCGCTGCGGATCATGTTCAAGAACCTCCTCGACAATGCCGTGCGCTACAGCCCCGACGGCGGGCGGCTGGAGATTGCGCTCACGCGCGCGCCGGACGGCGTGCGCTTCCGCATCGCCAACGATTGCCGCCAACGGGTGCCGCAATACCTCGTGGAACATATGGACCAACGTTTCGTGCGCGGCGCGGGAGAGGTCGAAACCGGCACCGGGCTCGGCATGTCGATCATCACCCGCTGCGCCCATATGCACGGCGCGGAGGTGATCATCACCCCCTCCCCGGACAACATGCAGCTGACCTTCTGCGTCGTGTTTCCGGATCAGGATCAAGGATAACCCGCAAACGCCCCGTTTCCTTTCGAGCGGAAACGTCCTGCACAAAAGAGGCACCGTTTCCGCCCTGAACAGCCAGATGGCAACGCTGCCGCTGATATGCGGGCGTTTCCGCCCGCCGCAGCGTCTTCTGCATGAAGACCACCTCCGACATTACCCTGACTCCATATTGAGCATTTCCGCGTCGTAGTGAATCGAAGGGATTCCCCTTCGACGGGATTTCTGATTCACAATACGCGCTGGGAGAGGGGCCAGCATGTATGGCTCAGATTTTATCCGAAGACCCTCGTCTCCGGGTTACACGCGCTGCCATCGAAGCCGTCGGCGTCAGCCTGCTGTTCCTGCCGCCATACTCACCCGACTTCAATCCCATCGAGCAGGCCTTCGCCAGGATCAAGGCCCTCCTGCGCAAGGCCGCCGCACGACCCGTCGAAGCCCTCGAAACCGCAATCGCCGCCGCCCTGGAGGCAGTCAGCCCGGACGAATGGGCAAATTGCTTTGCAAACTCAGGATATGAACCGAATTGATCCGAAGATACCTTGAATCCCCCGGACCCGCCCGCCGCAGGCGCACTCACCTCAATGGAAAGGGCCGGAAGGCCCCTGCCCCCGGCCCCGTATCGCCTCCGCATGGTTGCCGCAAATCCGGCGCGCAAATCCGGCCCGACTACCGGGCGCCTCAGCTGGTTTCCGGCACGCTCTGGATATAGCCCGTCGGGCATTCATGGGTGCAGAGACCGCAGCCCTTGCAGAAGTCGTAGTCGAACACGTAATGCGAGCCGTCCACCGCCAGAGCGGCGGTCTTGATCACCGCATTGTCCGGGCACATGGTCCAGCAATTGTCGCAGGCGAGGCAATTGCCGCAGGAAAGGCAGCGTTGCGCCTCCGCCAGCGCCTCGGCACGGCTGATCGGGCCTTCGATCTCGGCCTCGAAAGTGCGCTCGCTTGCGGGCAGTTTCGCCACCCGGGTGCGGCGCGCGCCCGGATAATATGCGGTGTTGAGCCCGTCGATGCCGATGGTCGGGCGGTCGTCTTCCGCCGGGTCTTCCTCGCCGTTCAGCTCCGCCCAGACCGCTTCCGCGGCCTTGCGCCCGTCGCCGATCGCCGCCGAGACGGTGCCACGGTTGCCGCGGGCGTCGCCCAGCGCATAGACCCGGTCGGCGATCCGGCCGCCGGGATTGTCTGGCCAGAAATAGGCGCCATGGAGCAGGCCCTCATAGCCCTCCGGGTCGACCTGTTCGCCGACGCAGGGCACCACCATGTCGACCGAGACCACCCGTTCGGTGCCCTCGAACTCGACCCGGCGCTTGCGCCCGTCCTTGCCCGGCTCCTTCTTCAGCGCGATGATTTCCACGCCGGTCACCCGCGAGCCCTTCATGATGAGCCGCGAGACGGTGGCGTGGTCGATCACCTCGATCCCCTCTTCCAGCGCCTCTTCCAGCTCGCGCGGCACCACGTTGATCAGATCGTCCGGCGCCGTGTCCGGCCCCGGCAGCCCCGAGGCGGTGATCAGCGTCACCGATTTCGCCCCGGCCCGTTTCATGATCCGGCAGATGTCCATCGCCGTGTTGCCGCCGCCATGGACGATCACATCGCCCTTCGCGGCTTCCGGCAGCGCGCCGTGGTCCTGGAATTCGCGCAGCAATTCCAGACCCTCGTGCAGATCCGCCGGCACCGCGCCCTTGACGCTCCAGGGCTTCGCCTGTTCGCAGCCCGGCGCCAGCAGCACCGCGGCGAATTGCGCCTTGAGGCTGTCGACGGTCACGTCGCGCCCCAGCCGCTGGCGCAGGTTGAGGGTGATGCCGGGCAGATCGAGGATGCGGTCGAGCTCGGCATCGAGGGATTTGCGCGGCAGCCGGGTCGGCGGGATCGCCGAACGCAGCAGCCCGCCGGCCTCGGGCAGGGCCTCGAAGATCTCCGCCCTGAGCCCGAGCCGGACGCAGTGATAGGCGGCCGAAATCCCCGCCGGGCCGGCGCCGACGATGGCGACGGTTTTCGCGTCCTTCGCGGGCTCTTCCACCGGATAATCCCAGCCCAGCCGCACCGCCTCGTCGCCGAGCCAGCGCTCCACATTGTGGATCGCCAGCGCCCCGTCGACCCGGGCACGGTTGCAGGCGCTTTCGCAGGGATGCGGGCAGACCCGGCCGGTGACGCCCGGCATCGGGTTGGCGGCCACCAGCGCGCGCCATGCGGCCTCGGGTTTGTGCTCTTGCAGCAGCGCGAACCACGCCTGCTGATCCTCGCCCGCCGGGCAGGCCGCATGGCAGGGCGCCTTGGCATGCACATGCACGGGCCGCTGGGTCGAGCGCCAGTTGCCGGTCTTGAAGTTGAGCGATGTGCCAGCCTTCGCAAACTGGCCGCGTGTCATTTCACCCATGTCAGTTCCTCCCCGCCAGCGGGCCGCCGCGCTTCACCTGGGCAACGCCGGTGGTGTCTACCGGGTCGATCCCTTCGCCGCGCAGGCCATAGGTGGCGATGTTGTGATCCGCGAGCGCCTGAAGGTGGTCGAGTTCCTCGGTGGCGCGGTAATCGTCCTTGCGGAACAGATGCGCAAACCGCCCCTGAAGTTCGAGATAATCCGACACCGGGCGCGGGTTGCGGATCGGCATGATGTTGGTGAGCGCGCCGCGCTCCAGCTCCACCAGCGGGAACAGCCCGCATTCGACGCCGCGCCGGGCGACCTCGATGGTGAGCGCCGAATCGTGTTTCCAGCCCAGCGGACAGGGCGAGTGGATCACCAGGAAGGTGGGCCCCTCGACCCCCATCGCGTAGCGCACCTTGCGTTGCAGATCCGCCGGATAGGCCACCGAGGCCGAAGCGGCATAGGGGATGTGATGCGCGGCGATGATGCTCAGCAGGTCTTTCTTCAGATGCCGCTTGCCCATCCGCTCCTTGCCCGCGGGCGAGGTGGTGGTGGTGGCCGAATGCGGCGTCGAGGAGGAGCGCTGGATGCCGGTGTTCATATAGGCTTCGTTGTCATAGGTGACGTAGAGCACATTGTGGTGCCGCTCCAGCATCCCCGACAGCGCCTGAAAGCCGATGTCATAGGTGCCGCCGTCGCCGCCGAAGGAGAGCACCTTGGTGTTCTTGCCCTGGGCCTTCAGCGCGCTTTCCATGCCCGAGGCCACAGCGGCGGAGTTTTCGAACAGCGAATGGATCCACGGCACCCGCCAGGCCGATTGCGGCCAGGGGGTGGAGAAGACCTCGAGGCAGCCGGTGGCATTGGCGACCATCACATCGGGGCCGGCGCTTTCCATCACCAGCCGCGCGGCCAGCGCCTCACCGCAGCCCTGACAGGCGCGGTGGCCGGATTCGAGCCCGCGGAACCGCGGCTGCGCCTCGCGCAGGGTCTGCGGGGTCTGCGGGGTCTCGGCCTTGGGCTCGCCCGGGGAGGCCGGCGGGCGGCCATGTTTCATCCTGAGTTCGTTGAGACGGGTGGACGTGTCGGAACGTGGGGCCATTACCTGTCCTCCGGGGGAAGTTTCCTGAGATCGACGTCGAACACCGCAAACCGCGGGGCTTTCGGCTTCTCGACCGCCCTGAGCAGGTCGGCATACATGGACACCGGAATGTCGCGGCCGCCGAGGCCGAGGGCGTAGTTGTAGACCTTCGGCGCCTTTGCCATGGTCGAGAGCACCGCCGAGACCTCGGTGCCGATCACCCCGCCCATCCCGGGCGAGATCGCGCGGTCGATCACGATGACCTTTTCGCAGCCCTTCAGCGCCTTGCGCAGAGCCTTGGCCGGGAACGGCCGGTGGGCGCGCAGCTTGACGATGCGGGCGGGCATGTCGGGGTATTCCTCGAAGCCGGCCAGCAGCGTGCCGACCACCGAGCCCATGGCGAGGATCGCCACCCTGGCCTTGCTGTCGCCCTCGACGCTCAGCAGACCGCCGGAGGCGCGGCCGAAGACCCGGGCGAAATCCTTGTCGATCTCTTCGATCTTCGCCAGCGCCCTGCCCATCGCCGCATGATGCGAATGGCGCACTTCGGGGAACCAGTTCGGGTCCACCAGAGTGCCGAGCGAGGCGGGTTTGGCCGGGTCGAGCTTGCGGTCGAACTTGAACGGCGGCAGGAACCGGTCGACATCGGCCTGGGTCGGCATGTCGATCACTTCCATCGTATGGGTGAGGACGAAACCGTCCATGTTCACCGCCACCGGCAGCTCGGTTTCCTCGGCCAGCCGGAAGGCCTGAATGGTGGTGTCGACCGCCTCCTGGTTGGACATGCAATGCAGCTGGATCCAGCCGCTGTCACGCACCGCCATGGCGTCGGACTGGTCGTTCCAGATGTTGAGCGGCCCGCCGACGGCGCGGTTGGCGATGGTCATCACCAGCGGCACGCGCAGACCGGCGATGTTGTACATCACCTCCGACATCAGCAGGATGCCCTGCGAGGCCGAGGCGGTATAGGCCCGGGCCCCGGCGGCAGCGGCGCCGAGCACCACGGAGGCGGCGGAAAACTCGCTCTCGACGCTCACGAATTCGGTGTGCAGGCTGCCGTCGGCCACCAGTTTGGAGATGTTTTCGACGATATGGGTCTGGGGCGTGATCGGGTAGGCCGCGACCACGTCGGGCCTGGCAAGCGCCACCGCGCGCGCGATGGCTTGCGAGCCTTCAAGGGCTTCACGCATCGGCTGTCTCCTTCCATGCGCCTTTCTCGACCGCATCCGCGGCCCGGGCGATCAGTTCGAGGTTCTTGTCGAGCATCTTGCCCGAGAACCGCCCCCTGAGGGCGGCGGCGAGCGCCTCTTGCGGCACGTGTTCGGTGAGCGCGAGGAAGGCCGCGAGCAGGGCGGTGTTGGGGATCGGCCGGCCGATCACCTCGACGGCCAGTTCGGTCGCGGGAAAGGCGATCAGCCGGGTTTTGAACTGTTTGAAATGCGAGGCGGGGTTGCGGGAATTGACCAGCATCGCGCCCTTCGGGCTGAGCCCCTGGGTGAGGTTCGGGTCGAGCAGCAGGGTGTCATCCTGCACGATCATGAAGTCGGGGCTGGTGACCTGACTGTGGCGGGTGATCGGCTTGTCGTCGATCCGCACGAAGGCCATCACCGGGGCGCCGCGGCGCTCGGCCCCGAAGGCCGGGAAGGCCTGACAGGTGAACCCCGCCTCGAAGGCGGCAGCGGCAAGCAGATAGGCAGCGGCCACCGAGCCCTGCCCTCCACGTCCGTGAATTCTGTATTCGATCATGATGGGTCCCTTGGGTTCATGAGCCCGGCCGGAGCCTCCTCCCCGCGCGCATCTGCGGATTGCCGGACTGGAGTCAGTGTCACCCCCGCCCCCCCTGAGCGGCCATGATCTGGGACAAGCCAGCGAGGCCGCGAGCGCTAACATCGGAAAGTTTTCTTGTGTTGGGAAAGTGTTGCGCAAGAAAGCGCGTGGGGGCTTAGATATTGATGCAACTATATTTTTGAGCGAAATGGTCGGGTTTTGCGCACCCCTTGACGCCCCGCGCGGGGTGATTCGCCCCCCTCGCGCGCCTTACTCGCAGCCGAAGCTTTCGTCCAGCGCCGCCTTGAGCGCCACGCCCACCGGCAGCTTCGCGCGTTTCGAAAAGGACGCATGAACCCAGCGCACATAGGCGCGGCGGATCGCGTCTTCGCGGTTGGTGTCGGGCAGGCAGAGCGGCGGGCCGTCCGATACTTCGAGCGCGGCCACGAAACCGGCGATGAAACCGATACATTCCAGCTCGGACAGAAACCCGTCGCGGGCATCGTTGTCGGCGTCCTGGCAGGGCCCGAGCAGGTCTTTTGCGAGCACCGGCAGCGGCACCGGCTGGGCCGGGGCCGGGGCCGGGGCCGGGGCCGGGGTGGCTGTGAGGGCGCAAAGCGCGGCGAGGCAGAGGGATCTCAGGCGAGCCATGGGGTCTCCGGGGTCGATCGGTGCTGACGCCATGAAGGCAGGGGGGTGCTTCGGGCGCAAGCCCGATTTGCGGGAGGTGTGCGGGCCGGCAGGGACCGTCCGGGCCGGGGCGGCCGGGGGCCCTGCCCCCACTCGGAAAACCCCGGCCGGTCAGGATGACCGGCCCCCACTTCCCAAAAAGACCCCGACCGGTCGGGATGACCGGCCCCACCCCAAAAAGGAACCCGGCCGGTCAGGATGACCGGCCGGGCCCCGGGGTCATCCGGTCAGGAGATCACTTCCCGGCCGGGTTGGTTTCGGCATAGGCCTTGAGCGCCGCGTCCAGAATCTTCTGGTGCTCTTCGTTGGAGACGAAACCGGGGGTATTGACACGGCTCCAGAGCTCCTCATCGGTCATGTTCTGGTGGCAGCCCATGCACAGGCCGGTGCGTTCCATCTTGTCGCGCATCTCCTGCGGCAGCGGGCCGGTCAGCGGCCAGTGCGAGCCGATGGTCACCAGTTGCTGGCCATCCTCGGTCACGATCCGGCTGAGGTCGTGGTCGAGCGAGGGGATCGGCACCGACTGGAACTGGGTCTGGCCGGGGATGACCTCGCCGGTGGCGGTTTCCAGATCGACGATGAAGCCGTCCTGATAGCCCTGCATGAAGCGGCCGCCCATGATCCCGTAGCCAAGCGCCTTGGGGTTGTTGTGGCAGCTTTCGCAGGCGCGCGCCTCACGGCCGGCGGTATGCGGCTGCACCGCGGCGTGGTCGAGGCCCTTGGTGCCGCCGGCGTCGGGGGGCCGTCCTTGTCGATCACCGTGGTGATGACCTGGCAACCGGGCATCAGCGGGCTGACGCGGCCTTCGCCGTTGATCCCGAGGGTCGGCTCTTCCCAGCGCAGGTAGGAGCGGGTCTCGGAGACCTTGCCGGCGGAGGTCAGGCCGTTGGTGCCGAGCACGTTGTCCGGGCCGAGACCGTCGGGGCCGATGGCATTGGCGTTGGCGATCCAGTCGACGTCGGTCTTGCCCTCGGAATAATCCACGGTGATGTGGCAGCCGTAGCATTGCGGCGCCCAGTCGGCGTGGCAGGCGTAGCATTCCATGCTTTCCATATGGGCGCCGACCTGGCTCATCGCGACCTCGGCATCGGGCGATTTCCAGCTGCCGTCAAGGGCGATCTGCTTCAGCACCGGCACTTCGAAGTCGAGACCGGAAGCCGAATGCAGGATCACCTTGTCGCCCCGGCGCACCACGTTGCCAAACGGGTTGCCCCGGGCGGTGAGCAGGTAGCCGTCGCCCGCCTCATATTCGGTGCCGAACATGTAGCTCTCGTCGTTGGTGTCTTCCGACAGGCCACGCGGGGTATCCGCAAGCTCCATCCCGTGCTCTTCGCCATAGCCCAGCGGCAGTTCCCACGGGAATTCGGCAACCGTGCCGTGGCAGTCTTCACACTCGATCTCGACCTGGGCCAGCGTGGTGCCCGGCAGGTTGCCGTCGCCATGCATGTCGATCGTGGTGTGGCAGTCCTGGCAGAGCATGCCGCCTTCGGGGTTGCCGTCGCGCGATTCGATCGAATGGTGCAGGTCGTCCTTGATGTAGAGATATTTCTTGGTGTGCAGCTTCGGCTGTTTGCCACCGGTGGCGGTGTAGGGCGAGCCATAGGGGAATTCCATGATGCCCTGATAGCTCACGCCGATCCGCTTGCCGCGGTTGTGGCAGGAGTTGCAGGTTTCGGACGGGATCCCGGAATAGGTCACGTCGCCCACGGTGACGCTGCGCTCGCGGGTCGCCTGCATCTGGTGGGTCAGCAGCTTGCCGGGCTGGTCGCGCGCGATCGTCGGGTCGTTGCCTTCGTAGAAGCCTTCGTTGGAATAGGGCACGTGGCAGGACGAGCAGCCGGTGCCGCGGTAGTCGCCGCGCTTCTCGCGGCCGGTCACGCCGACGTGGCAGCGCTGGCATTGCTGGCGCGAATAGGTGATGCCGGCGAGGTTCGGATGTTCGGAGACCGCATCCACATCGACCTCCGGCACCTGCTCCATCGACAGCGGCATCTGCTCGGGATGGGCTTCGGCAAAGGCGACCATGTAGTCCTGATAGGCCTCGGTGCCGACGCTCGGCACATGGCCGTCTTCATCGGTCAGATCATAGTTGCCATAGACCGCGCGGTGGGTGTCGAGCACGCCCCAGGACCACAGGTTGCCCTGAAGCTTGCCGGCCTCGGTGTTCATCAGCGCGAGCCTGAGGCGGTCGGCATAGCCCGAATGGCACTGGCCGCAGGTCTTCTCGGCGATCCAGACCGAGCCCGGATCGGCGAAGAACATGTCGGGGCCGTAGTCGGCCAGATCTTCCGGCGCGCCCTGGTGGGCCTCTTCGGCGGTGAGACCCTGCGGGGTGCCGCCGTGGCAGGTGACACAACCGCCCGGGTCGCCGTATTCGGCACCGATGTCCATGATCTGCTCCATCATGTCGCCGGTGGTGAATTGTTCGATGCCGTCATGGCAGGACAGGCAGCCCTTTTCGGCTGCCACATCCGGGTCCACACGGTCGGGCACGGCCGTTTCCGCGCCGGGGCCTGTCGTCTCTGCGCTCTCAGCCACGGCAAGGCCGGTGGTGCCGAGGAGCAGCAACAGGATTGTGATTGCGTTTCTCATGATCCACTCCCTTCTGAGAGCCGGTCCGGCGCGCGCAGGTGCACCGGACCGGCCCGACCGCTGAGACGCCCGTCGGGAAGTTATGCCGGCGCGCGCAGGTGCGCCGGACCGGACCGGCCGCTGAGACGTCCGCCGGGAAGCCGCGCCGGCGCGCGCAGGTGCGCCGGCTCAGGAAAAGTGTAACCGGGCGCGGCATGTCGCCGCCCTGACAATTGTCAGGATTTCGCGGTTTGCGGAGAAATTCGGCCCTGCCGCGGAAACCCGCCCATACGGACGGCCTTGCGGACGGTCTTGCGGACGGCATCCTTTTGGCGCGGCTTGATCCTGGTCATTGCGGCGCGGGCGGAGGTCGTTTCGGATAGGGCAATCTTGAGCCACACCCGACCGGAGCCAAAATGGCGACCATTGCCGATGCCGGTGAATGCTTCTCCTGCGCCTCGAAGCTTTGCCGCTACGCCGAACAGGCAGGACGGCAGGCCACCCGCAGGATCGCCCTCGTCCGCGGTGAGCGGATCGAGACCCGTCCGGCTGCCTGCATGAAGCTCTGGACGGTGCTGTCCGGCACCGCGGCGATCTGCATTTCGCTGCGCGACGGGCGCCGGCAGATCTCGGGGATCGAACGCCCGGGCGCCACCGTCTGCGGGCCGATGGCCCATGAAGACAGCCCCGCCTGGCTCGAAGCGCTGGAGCCGGTGGAGATCTGCGAGATCGACCTCAGCCACGACATCGAGGCGCTGCAACAGGATGCGGGCTTCATGTATACGATGTTCGAGGTGGTCCACACCCGGCTGGAGATCGCCACCCGGCATCTGACCACCCTCGGCCGGCTCGATTCGACCGAACGCGTCACCCTGTTTCTGGCCGAGCTTGCCGAACTCACCCCGGGCCACGCCCCGGTGCATCTGCCGCTGTCACGCGAGGACATTGCCGATTATCTCGGCCTCAACGCCGAAACCGTCAGCCGGATCTTCTCGCGGCTGAAGAAATCCGGGCTGTTCAAATTCCTCTCGCCCACCGAATATGTGGTGCCCGACCCCGCCGCGGTAGCGCGCCGGCTGCCGGTGCCCGTGGCCCGCAAGCCGCACAACCCGATGGCGGCGCTCCACGGCGGCGAAGCCGGCACGCCCGGGGGAGGCCCGGGCCTTTGCCCCGTCATTCACGACGGGCTCAATGACAAGCTCAAAGACAAGGGGGGAACCGCCTGATGATCGCCGAACTGGGCCATCTCGCCTTGTGGATCGCGCTGGCCGCATCGCTGGTGCAGGCCAGTCTGCCGCTCTGGGGCACCCGCGCGCGCTCCGCCGCCGCGATGCGGGTGGCCGACAGCGCCGCGCAGGTGCAATTCGCCGCCGCCGCGCTGGCCTTCGGCGCGCTGACATATGCTTATGTGGTCTCCGACTTCTCGCTGGTCAACGTGGCGCTGAACTCGCATTCCCTGAAGCCGATGCTCTACAAGGTCACCGGGGTCTGGGCCAACCATGAAGGCTCGATGCTGCTCTGGGTGTTCATGCTGGCGCTGTTCGGAGTGCTGATCTCGGTGTTCGGGCGGATGATCCCGGTGGTGATGCGCTCCACCGTGCTGGCGGTGCAGGCGATGATCGGCGCGGGCTTCTACGCCTTCATCCTGTTCACCTCCAACCCCTTCCTGCGCATCGCCACCCCGCCGCTCGACGGCCAGGGCATGAACCCGCTGTTGCAGGATCCGGGCGTCGCCTTCCACCCGCCGCTGCTTTACCTCGGCTATGTCGGCTTCTCGACCGCCTTTTCCTTCGCCGTCGCCGCCCTCATCACCGGACGGGTCGACCCGGCCTGGGCACGCTGGATGCGGCCCTGGGTGCTGATCGCATGGTCGGGCCTAACCGCGGGCATCGCGCTCGGGGCGTGGTGGGCCTATTACGAGCTTGGCTGGGGCGGGTTCTGGTTCTGGGATCCGGTGGAGAACGCCTCCTTCATGCCCTGGCTGATCGGCACCGCGCTGCTGCATTCGGCGATCGTGGTCGAGAAGCGCAATGCGCTGCTGAAATGGACCATTCTGCTCGCGATCCTGACCTTCTCGCTCTCGCTGATCGGCACCTTCCTCGTGCGCTCGGGGATTCTCACCAGCGTCCACGCCTTCGCGACCGACCCCGACCGTGGCACCTTCATCCTCGCGCTGCTCGCGCTCTATATCGGCAGCGCGCTCACGCTCTACGCCTGGCGCGGGTCGTCGATCGCCGAGGGCGGGGTGTTTGCGCTCTGGTCGCGCGAGACCGGGCTGCTGTTCAACAATATCGGGCTTTCGGCGGCCACCGGCGTGGTCTTCGTCGGCACGCTTTACCCCCTGGTGCTCGAACTGGTGAACGGCGCCAAGATCACCGTCGGCGCGCCCTATTTCAACCAGAGCTTCCTGCCGGTCTTCGGGCTTGTGATGGTCGCCGCCGGGATCGGGCCGTTTCTGTCGTGGAAACGCGCCCGCCCGGCGGTGGTGCTGAGGAAGGCCGGCATCGGCCTCGCCATCGCCTCGGGGCTGACGGCGCTGGCCGCGCTCACGCTCGGGCTCAAGAGCCCGGTCGGCCTCCTCGGCATTCTCATCGCCATCTGGCTCGGCGTGGCGACGCTTCAGGATCTCTGGACCCGTCTCGGCGGCCGCAAATCCGGCGCGGCCCGGCTGAGGCGCCTCATCGGCCTGCCGCGCTCGGCCTGGGGGCTCTATCTCGGCCACCTCGGGCTGGCCATCGCCGCGGCCGGCGTGGTGGCGGTGTCGGTCTGGAAGGTCGAGGAGATCCAGACCTCCGCCCCGGGCGACGCGGTTCAGGTCGGCCCCTACGCCTTTACCCTCGGCGAGGTGGTGGCCGACGCCGGCCCCAACTACCAGACCTCCATCGCCACGGTTACCGTCAGCCGCGACGACCAGCCCGTCGCCACCCTCCACCCCGAACGCCGCTTCTATCCGGTGCAGGGACGCCCGACCACCGAAGCCGGGATTGTCACCCTCTGGCACGGCGATCTCTACGCGGTGCTGGGCGACCCGGACGGACAGGGCGGCTTCGTGACGCGCTATTACTACAACCCGGGCGTGCCCTGGATGTGGTTCGGCGGGCTGCTGCTCACGCTTTCCGCCCTGATCTCGCTCACCGACCGGCGGCTGCGGATCGGCGCCCCGACCCGCCGTTTCACCGCCCAGCCGGCAGAATAGGACGATGATGCCCATGGCCCGCCGCTCCGCTCCAGGCCGTTTGCAAACGGCTCCGCGTCTTCCGAGCCTGTCCAGGGGCCTTGTTCTGGCCCTCGCGCTTGCCCTCGCCCTCATCCCTGCGGCCCTCATTCCCGCGGCCCATGCCCTCGACGCCGCCGAGATGTTCGACAACCCCGCCGAAGAGGCCCGCGCCCGCGCGATCGGGCGGAAACTCCGCTGCCTCGTCTGCCAGAACGAAAGCATCTTCGATTCCAATGCCGGTCTTGCCCGCGACCTGCGCGTGCTGGTGCGCGAACGCATGGCGGCGGGCGACAGCGACGCCGAAGTGCTGGCCTATATCCATGACCGTTACGGCGATTACGTGCTGCTGAAACCGCCCCTCTCGGCGCGGACATATGCGCTCTGGGCCGCCCCGGTGCTGTTCCTTCTGCTGGGCGCGCTCGGCGCCTATGGCTACCGCCGCCGCCAGGCCCGCGCCCCCGCCGCGCCCGCGCTTTCCGACGACGACCGCCGCAAGGCGCAACGCATCCTCAAGGGGAAGACATGATGTTCTGGCCTGCCGCTCTCGCCCTTGCCCTGGCCGGCGCGCTCTGGATCGCCTGGCCCTTCCTGCGCAGGGGCACGATCGAGATGGACGACAGCGACGGCGCGATCTCGGTGTTCCGCGACCAGCTCGACGAGCTCGACCGCGACCTGGCCCAGGGGCTGATCACCGCCGACCAGCGCGACGCCGCCGCCCAGGAGATCGAGCGCCGCACCCTCGCCGCCGCGCGTCATCTCGACGGCGGGTTCAGCCGCTCCGACCGCGCGCCGCTGGCGGCGCTGGCGCTCACCGCAATCGCCGCCGCGGTGGCGCTCGGCGGCTATGTCGTCACCGGCCAGCCCGGCCTGCCCGACCGGCCGCTGGCGGAGCGACGCACCGAAATCCTCCAACGCCGCGCCGCTTCGGGCGACATGGCCGCCCGCATCCAGCTGATGACCCGGCGCACCGCCGAGAACCCGGAAAGCTTCGAGGACTGGTGGGTGCTCGCCACCTCCTATGCCGAGATCGGCGACAACGCCGCCGCCGCCGAAGCCTATCGCCACGCCGCCGAACTGGAACCCGACGAGCCCGGGGTGCAGGCGGCCTATGGCGAGGCGCTGGTGCTCGCCAACGGCAACAAGGTGCCGGCGGCGGCGCGGATCATCTTCGAAACCGTGCTCACCGAAACCCCGGACCCGCGCGCCCGCTATTATGTGGCGCTGGCCAAGGCGCAGGCGCAGGATTTCGCGGGCGCGCTGGACGACTGGCTCCGGCTGAAGCAGGACAGCCCCGCCGACGCCCCCTATATGGCGCTGCTGCGCCGCGACATCGTCAACATGGTGCGGTTTCTCGGCCGGGATCTGACCGAGGTTCTGCCCGACGCCACCGAAGCCGAGATCGCCGCCGCCGGCGGGGCCAGCGAAGGCGAGGTCGGAGAAGCCCGCATCGCCGAGCTGGAAGCGCAGCTCGCCGAAAACCCGCTCGACCATGCCGCCTGGATCGAGCTCGCCACCCGGCTGGCCCGGGCGGGCGACAACGACCGCGCCGCCAGCGTGCTGACTCAAGGTGCTGCGCATTTCACCGGCGCCCCCTTCGTGCAGGAAAAGTTCGACGCGGCCGCGGTCATGCTGGGAATGGACATCTACCAGCCCGAGAGTCCCGCAGGCACCTCCGGCCCCACCACGGCCGATGCCCCCGCGAGCGCCGCCCAGCCCGAGGCCGAACAGGGCGCGTCGATCGACGCCATGGTTGCCGGCCTCGCCGCCCGCCTCGCCGAAGACCCGGCCCATCCGGACAAATGGATCATGCTGGTGCGCTCCTACGCGGTGCTCGGCGATTACGAAAAGGCCGAAGCCGCCTATGCCACCGCGAAGGAGCATTTCGCAACCGATCCGCCCGTGCTCGAGATGCTGGCAAACGGCGTGGCGGACCTGATCGACATCGAGTGAGCCCGGGCGGGCCGCGCGGCCACGGCGGTTGCGGTCATCCCGGGCGCGCGGGCACGCAGATCGTCGTATGAACAAGGGCAACCCCGGCGGCACGCGCCCTCCCCCCGCTTCAGATCCCGAACAGGGCATATTCCGTGTCGAGCAGATCGCCCACCGGCGGCGCGGCGTCGCCGCGGCAGTAGCGCACCCCGTAGCCGGGCATTTCCCGGCCCAGCGGAACGGCGGCCCCGACCGGCCGGTCGACCAGCGCCAGCGGGATCCCCCGGGCCAGCAGGTGGCGGGCGATCGCGCCCGCATGGGCCAGGATCACCTCCGGCGCCCCGTAGACGAAGCGCGCGACCGGCACATGCCGCTTGACCCGCGCGACCCGGTAGAGCAGCGGCTGTTCCCCGGTGCCCTGCGCCACCAGCCCGCGGCACCCGGCGCGCAGATTGGCCTCGATCCGTTCCCGCTCCGCCGCCTCCAGCGTCTCCAGCGTGCCGGGCCGGAGCGGACCCACTGCCGGACCCCGCCGGACAGAGGCCCGCGCATCCAGCAGCACCGACCCGCCGGTATAGGGCTCGAAGCCGAATTTCTCGATCATCGGCACCACCGGCGGGGTTGGCGAGCAGTCGAGCCAAGTCACGTCCTTCGCCTTCAGCGCCTGGGCAAGCATGAAGGAGGCATAGCCCCGGTGACTGGCGCGCACATACCAGCTCGACAGATTGCACAGCCGCACCGTGCCGCGCATCTGCGACAGCATCAGCATCACCGCATGAAGCCCGCCCTCCGCCTCCAGCACGAGGCCATAGCGCGGCAAGCCCTCGACCGGCGGCCGCCGGTCGAGCACATCGAGCGCCCGGGACCAGAATTCCGGGCGGGTCGCCGGAAACCCCTCGCTGAGCAGAGCGGGCAGAAGCGGCAGATCGCCCGGTGTGATTTCTCTGAACGCCATTCCGCCCCCTGCCCCATTCCGCCCCTGTGCCGTTCCCATACCGGAACCCGAACGCCCCCGGCCCCGGTGCGCCCAGCCACCGGGTATCCCCGACCGGAAGCCGCGAGTCGAGTCCAAATGCAGCCAGACCCCATGGCCTGCGGGTTGTTGCCAGCGGGCGGGACAGGGCAGGCCGAACGGAGCACCGGTGGCGCGGCCTGTGCACCCCGGGCACCCGGGCTCAAGGGAACGCGGAGCGGGAACCGGATATTGTTGGCATCACTTCAAGAAAAGCGGCCAGCCCCTTGAAAGCCAATGGAAAACAATACAGCCATGGCGGCCCCGGAGACCCGCACGAACCGCCGCGCGGCGGCGGCCATGCCGGAAGGGCGGCGCGGGCTCAGCCGTCGAGCCGCTCAAGCTCCATCTTCGGGCACAGGTTCTCGACAAAGGCAAGGCCCTTGTCCGCGGCCATCCTGGCGGCGGCTTCGCTGGTCACACCGATCTGAAGCCAGATCGTCTTCAGCCCGGGCAGCTCCGCCAGCGCCGTCTCGACGATCGGCGGCACATGTTCGGAGCGGCGGAACACGTCGAGCATGTCGACGCCCGCATCCTTCGGAATCGAAGCAAGGTCGGCAACAACGGGCTCTCCCATGAAGTCCTGCCCCGCAAGACCGGGGTTGACCGGAATCACCCGGTAGCCGCGTTCGGCGAGGAACACGGCAACCCTGTGACTGGGGCGTTCGGGGTTGCTGGAAAAGCCCACGAGCGCGATGGTCTTCGTGGTGCCGAGGATCTGGCGGAGTTCGGTATCGGTGGTCATGAGGGCAGCCCGGGGCGTTATGCGAAAAACCTGAATCACCTGACGCTTCCTGAAATCATGGATTTTGGGCGCGTCAGGTGATGCTCTTTTTGTATCAGGTATTTCGCCAAACGCCATAGGCGGCGCGTGGCCCGAAGGGAAGCGCGACATTTGGCCCCTGGCTCCCCTGGCTCCCCTGGCTCCCCTGCCTGCCCATTCCGGCTCCGGTGCGGATACGCCCCCCCTTCCCCCGGGGTCGGATACCGCCTGGCCAGACCGCCAAAAAGAAGCGCCCGGGAATGCCGGGCGCAGTTTCGTGGAACGAGGGACAGTGATCACGAAAACGGACGCTCCACAGTCCGCTTTCCCTACAGAGATAGGAACACATAGCGCCAGAAAAAGGGCGGGTAGCCAAAAAGTGAACACATCATGAATTTCGTCCCCGGCCGGATCACCCGGCCCGGGCAGCGTAAAGGGCAACTGCGGCGGCGTTGGAGACGTTGAGCGAGCCGAACCCGCGGGCAAAGGGGATTTTCACCAGCCGGTCGCAGGTGGCCCGGGTCTTGTCGCGCAGGCCCGGCCCCTCGGCGCCGAGCACCAGGCCCAGCGGCACGCCGGGCAGCGCCGCAACCGCCGCGCCGATGCCCTCTTCGGCCTCGCCGTCGAGGCCCAGCAGCACATAGCCCAGGCCGCGCAGGCTCTCCATCGCCCGGGCGAGGTTGGTCACCCGCAGGTAGGGCTGGCGCTCCAGCGCGCCGGAGGCGGTCTTGGCGAGCGCCCCGGTTTCGGGGGCGGCATGGCGCCGGGTCGCCACCACAGCCGCGGCACCGAACACCTCCGCCGACCGCAGGATGGCACCGACGTTATGCGGGTCCGACACCCGGTCGAGCAGCACCACACGGGGAGCCGTGCCGGGGGGCGCGGCGCAGATCGCCTCGAGCGGGCCCCAGTCGAGCGGTTTCACCTCGAGCGCTGCACCCTGGTGAACGCTTCCCGGGTCCAGCGGCACCGGAAACCGGCGCGGATCGGCAATCTCCGGCTCCAGCCCGGCAGCGGAGATGGCCTCGCCGAGCCGGTCGGCGGCGTTTTTGGTCACCACCAGACGGCGCTTCTCGCGGGCCGGGTTGAGCAGCGCGTCACGCACCGCATGCAGGCCGAAAAGCCACAGGGTCTCGCGCGCGCCAGCGCTGCGGGCGCGCTCCTTTTCGACCACCCAGGAGGGTTTTCTGGCCACGTTCGTTTCCTTTCCCGATCCCTTCGCCCGATCCCTTCGCCCGACCCGCCTCCGGGCCTGCCACCGGGTCCGCCACGGGTCCGCAACCGGGCCCGCGCGGGCTTTGGTGCGGAGAATGCGCAAGGCTTGCGGAAAGGTGCAAGCGTTTTCGCCCCGGCAGTGCCCGACAGGGCTTGACGGAGGCCGGGCACCCCTGTACATCCGCCCTCGTTCCGGGGCCGAGGCACCGGTTCGGGCGACGAGCTGCAAGGTGCGGCAGCGGACTGTAACTCCGCCGGGGAGACCCATGCCTGGTTCGATTCCAGGGTCGCCCACCACTTTCCCAACGCTTTCCTTGGCAATACCCTGGGGCGATACCCCGACAGGCATCCGGTTCAGGTGTGTTCCCGGCGGTTCCGGCGGCCCGGGCGCGTCATTTCACGCTGTCAGCCCCGCGACGCCTTCTCGGCGATGCCCGACACGCCCTCGCGCCGTTCCAGCTCGGCGAGCACCTCGTCGAGCGTCACGCCGCGGGCGGCGAGCATGACCAGCAGGTGATAAAGCACGTCGGCAGCCTCCGCCGTCAGCCGGGCGCGGTCGCCCTTCACCGCTTCGATGATCGCTTCCACCGCCTCTTCGCCGAACTTCCCGGCACATTTCTCCGGCCCCTTGGCCAGGAGCTTCGCGGTCCAGCTCGTCTCCGGGTCGGCGCTTTTGCGGGCCTCGATGGTGTCCGCCAGATGCTGCAACACGTCCATCAGAGCCTCACGGGGATGCCCGCGGCAGCCATATGCGCCTTGGCTTCGCGGATGGTGTAGATGCCGAAATGGAAGATCGAGGCGGCGAGCACGGCCGAGGCCTTGCCCTCGGTCACCCCTTCGACCAGATGCTCAAGTTCGCCGACGCCGCCGGAGGCGATCACCGGAATGTCGACCGCCTCGGAGATCGTCCGGGTCAGCTCGATGTTGAACCCCGCCCTGGTGCCGTCGCGGTCCATCGAGGTGAGCAGGATCTCGCCAGCCCCTTTCGCCGCCACGGTGCGGGCAAAGTCGAGCGCGTCCACCCCGGTCGGGCGCCGCCCGCCATGGGTGAAGATCTCCCATTTGCCGGGGGTGACGGTCCTGGCATCGATCGCCACCACGATACATTGCGAGCCGAAACGGTCGGCGGCTTCGGCCACCACATCCGGGTTCGCCACCGCCGCCGAGTTGAAGCTCACCTTGTCGGCGCCGGCAAGCAGCAGATCGCGCACGTCCTCATGGGTCCGCACCCCGCCGCCGACGGTCAGCGGCATGAAACAATGCTCCGCGGTGCGGGTGACAAGATCGTACATCGTGCCGCGGTTTTCGTGGGTGGCCCGGATGTCGAGGAAGGTGAGCTCGTCGGCGCCTGCGGCGTCATAGGCCTTGGCGGCCTCCACCGGGTCGCCGGCATCCACCAGATCGACGAAATTGACCCCCTTCACCACGCGCCCCTCGGCGACGTCGAGACAGGGGATGATGCGGGTCTTGAGCATGTGCCCTCCGAGCGCTGTCCTTGGGCGGGATAGCCGGTTTCGCGCGGCTTTGCCAGAGGGAGCCCCGCCCCGGGGCCACTCCCCTCGGGGGCAATTGTGTTGGTCAGGCGAGCCTGAGAGGTTGGTTGTCGCGGATCATGGCGTTGAGGATGACGAGGAGCTGACAAGCGACGGCGAGGAGGATTGTCTTTGGGGCTTTTCCGGCTGAGAGCAAGCGGTTCCGAAGCGCGGCGAGGGCGGGGATATGGCGCGAGACCCTTTCGCGGGATGCGGGGGCCTTCACCTGGAAACGGGACGAAGACGCGGCATGGCCGCACGGCCAGGGCGAGCGATCGACGCGGAGCAGGCGACACGGGGTTCGAAGTTCGGGCCAGAGAGATCAGGATCCACTCCCGTCAGCCATACCGGCCCGCGGCACCAGGGAAGGCCACGTTCAGAGACCTGAAACATGTCGGCTTGAAGGCCCTGCCGAAACATCGAAGACAACGCTGCCAGACAGGGACATCAGCAGCACCCGGAGCGGCTCAGGTGCAATCGACAGCTGTGTCAGCCCCCGTCCCCTCCCGGACCTCCCGGACCTCCCGGACCTCCCGGAGTATCTTTCCCAAGAAAAGTGGGGGTAGGGGGAACGGGGTCATGCAGTTGGGGAGCCGCGGAGAACCCTGAGTGACGCGGCGGAGTGGCGCTCAGAACAGCGAGCCCTGTCCGGACGGCGGGGTTTTGGGTTTTGCTTTGCCCGGGCGGCCCGGGGGACCATCGAGCGAGAGCCTGCCGTCGGCGAATTCGATTTCGAGCGCTTTCGCCCGGGCGGCGGCTTTTCTGGTGGTGACCACCCTGCCCTCGCCACGCACCACGGCAAAGCCGCGTTTGAGGGTTTCGCGGTAGCCGAGGGTCTGGCGGGTGCGGTCAAGCGCGTCGAGACGGGCGCGGGCACCGGCGTTGCGGGTCTGGCCTGCGAGGGTCAGGCGGTGGAGAAGCGCCTCCGTCTCGCGGGCTTTGCGTTTTGCGGCCTGCGTGACCAGCGTCGGGTCGAGCCGTGGGGCGAGGCGGTCAAACGTGCGGCGCTTTTCGCCCGTGGGACGGGCGAGAGCGGCATCGAGCCTCCGGGCGAGCGCCGCGAGCCGGTCGGCCAGCCGGACGCGGTGGCTGTCGATCAGGCCGGGGCGCAGGCCGCCCGCCGCCCTCTGAAGCCGGAGCTCGCCCTCGCTTACCCGCCGGGCGAGCGCTGCGGGCAGCTTTTCGCCGGCGCGGTCAAGGCGTTGGCGCGGGGTGTCGAGCAGGTCCGCAGGCCTCGGCAGGGCGCGGGAGAGGTCGGCGAGGCGCTGGGCACGGCGGCTGATCGCCTGGGTCAGCGCCGAGGCCAACCGTCCCTCCTGTTCCGCCGTCCACGTCAGCAACTCGCGGCGCACCGGCACCGCGATTTCGGCGGCGGCGCTGGGGGTGGGCGCGCGGCGGTCGGCGGCAAAGTCGATCAGCGTGGTGTCGGTCTCGTGGCCGATGGCGGAGATCAGCGGGATCTCCGAGGCCGCGGCCGCCCGCGCCACCGCCTCTTCGTTGAAGCCCCAGAGGTCTTCGATCGAGCCGCCGCCGCGGGCGACGATCAGCAGATCCGGCCGGGGCAGCGCACCGCCCGGGGTGAGCGCATTGAAACCTGCAATGGCGCGGGCCACCTCCGGCGCGCAGGCCGCACCCTGCACCGCCACCGGCCAGACCAGCACCTTGCGCGGGAAGCGGTCGCGCAGCCGGTGCAGGATGTCGCGGATCACCGCACCCGAGGGCGAGGTGACAACCCCAATGATTTCGGGCAGATAGGGCAGTGGACGCTTGCGCTCGGGCGCAAACAGCCCTTCGGCGGCGAGCTCGGCCTTGCGTTTCTCCAGCATCGCCATCAGCGCGCCGACACCCGCGGGTGCGATGTCTTCGATCACGATCTGGTATTTCGACTGGCCCGGGAAGGTAGTGAGCCGTCCGGTGGCGATCACCTCCATGCCCTCTTCGGGGCGGGTGGCAAGGCGCGCGGCCTGGCCCTTCCAGATCACCCCGGCGAGCACCGCGCGGTCGTCCTTGAGATCGAGATAGACATGGCCCGAGCGCGGCCGGCTGACCCGGCCGACCTCGCCGCGCACCCGCACATGCGAAAACCCGCCCTCGATCGCGCGTTTCACCGCCCCCGAGAGTTCGGAGACGGAAAATTCGGGGGCATTGCCGGGCTGGTCGGGGGCGTCGATGAGATCCATGGCGGCGAGACTAGCCCCTCGGCCTTCGGGGGACCAGACCCCTGCCCGCTTCGCCCCCTCGCCAAAGGGCAGAAGGCGGTGCCGGGCATGGCGCGCCCTTGCCTTGGGCCCCCGGGGTACCTAGACCGGTGCCACAGATTTGCGGCGAAAAATGGGCGAATGATGAACATCCTGATCCTCGGCGGCGGCGGACGCGAACACAGCATCGCCTGGGCGGTGAAACAGAACCCGAAATGCGACCGGCTGATCGTCGCCCCCGGCAATGCCGGGATCGCGGAGATCGCCGAATGCGCGAGCCTTGATATCGAGGACGGCGGCAGGGTGGCGGAATTCTGCGCCGAACAGGCGGTGGATTTCGTCATCATCGGCCCCGAGGCGCCGCTGGCCCGGGGCGTGGCCGACCGGCTGGCGGAAGCCGGGGTGCTGTGTTTCGGCCCCTCGGCGGCGGCGGCGCGGCTTGAGGCCTCGAAACGCTTCACCAAGGAGATCTGCGACGCCGCCGGTGCGCCGACCGCCGCCTGGGCGCGGTTCGACGCCGCCGCCCCCGCGAAGGATTACATCCGCGCGCAGGGCGCCCCGATCGTGGTCAAGGCCGACGGGCTCGCCGCCGGCAAGGGGGTGATCGTCGCCATGGACGAGGACACCGCGCTCACGGCGGTCGACGAGATGTTTGCCGGCGCCTTCGGGGGCGCGGGGGCGGAAGTGGTGATCGAGGATTTCATGACCGGCGAGGAGGCGAGTTTCTTCGTGTTGTCGGACGGCGAGACCCTGCTGCCGATCGGCACCGCGCAGGATCACAAGCGCGTCGGCGAAGGCGACACCGGCCCCAATACCGGCGGCATGGGCGCCTGTTCCCCGGCCCCGGTGCTGACAGAGGCGGTCGCGGCGCGGGCCATGGAAGAGATCGTCGAACCGACGATGAAACAGATGGCCGCCCGCGGCACCCCCTATCGCGGCGTGCTCTATGCCGGGCTGATGATCGAGGATGGCCAGCCGCGGCTGGTGGAATACAACGTGCGCTTCGGCGACCCCGAATGCCAGGTGCTGATGATGCGCCTCGGGGCGCAGGCGCTCGATCTGATGCTGGCGACGGCCGAGGGGCGTCTGGCTGAGGCGCAGGTCAACTGGGCCGATGACCACGCGATGACGGTGGTGATGGCGGCCAAAGGCTACCCGGGGGATTACGTGAAGGGCTCGGTGATCGGCGGGCTGGAGGCGTTGCCGGAAGATTCGAAACATATGGTGTTTCACGCCGGGACCGCCGAGGTTGGCGGCAAGCTGACGGCTTCGGGCGGCCGGGTGCTGAACGTGACCGCGCGTGGGCAAAGCCTGCGCGAGGCCGCCGACCGGGCCTATGCGATGGTCGACCGGATCGACTGGCCGGAGGGGTTCTGCCGGCGTGACATCGGCTGGCGGGCCCTGTGATCGGGCTTCAGTTTTTCAACCCTTTATGAGGGTGAGTGCGCGATGTTCGCATCCCGAATATCACTATTACAACCAAGGCGCGCAGACAGGAGAGAGCCATGGGAGAACCCGACGTCACGCTCACCGATTTCGGACTGGCCGCGCTCTGTTTCGGCTTCACCGCCCTGCTGCTCGGCGAAGGTGACGTTCAGGGGCTGTTCGCGGGGCTCTACGCCGCGCTTGGCGTCGCGGCCTTCACCGGGGCGCTGTCGCATGGCTGGTTCACCGACCGGAGCGGCGGGCTCGGCAAGGCCAACTGGCTCGCCACCATGCTGGCGATCGGCGTGGCGAACAGCTTCCTGTGGCTGATCGCGGCGCAGATCCTGGCTCTGGTCGCGCCTCTGGGGGATGTGATCGCCTGGGGGCAACTGGCACTCTACGCCGCGCTCGCAATCTTCGTCACCCGCAGCTTTCTGCTGTCGTCAGGCTTCAGCCTGCCGCCGACACTCGTTCTCACCGCCGCCTTTGCCTCCTCCGGCAACTGGCTGGGCGCGGCGGGGCTCGCGGTGGCGCTGCTCGCCGCCCTCCTGCAAATGCGCAAGGTGAGCGGGCTGGGGCTGACCTTCAACGCCTTTTACCATGTGGTGCAGGCTCTGGCCTTCGTGCTGGTGTTCCTCGCCATCCCCGCCGTGACGGGCTGACGCCTTTCGGGCGGATCGCGGCTCAGATCTGCTTTTCGGGCAGATGCACCACCAGACCGTCAACCGCGTCGGTGACCTGGATCTGACAGGTCAGCCGCGAGCGCCGCGGATCCGGCTGCCAGGCGAAATCAAGCATGTCGGCTTCCATCGGGCCCTTCTCGGGGATCCGGTCGACCCAGTCTTCGGCGACATAGACATGGCAGGTCGAACAGGCGCAGGCGCCGCCGCAATCGGCCTCGATCCCCGGCACCCCGTTGTCGCGCGCGCCCTCCATGACCGTGAGCCCGTTTTTCACCTCGACGACATGTTCGGTGCCGTTGTGCTCGATATAGGTGATTTTCGCCATCCGGCCCTCCATGTCGATTCCCGCATGTATTAGAGCATGTCGCGCAAAAGTGGGAACCGCTTTTGCACGTTTCGGCATGTAAGGGATCTGGGCGCAAAGGGGGAGCGCATCGCGGGAAAGTGAGCGCCGGGACACAGATGTGGGAATGACGGTGGGGGGAGGCGCCGGCGCTCCGGGTGAGGTCATGGCAATCTGGCGGTTCCGGCCCGGCTGCGGCGGACCCGCGGGCCGACCCCGGTGGCCGGCTACCCGAAAGCGCCGGGCGTGGAAGAATCGTGGGTGCGGGCAGGCTGCGCGCCCCGCAAAAGGGCCTGCAGGCGGGCGCCGATGCCCTGCGCCGTCAGGACAAAGGCACCCGCCACAGGGGCTCCCCCTGCCCCATCGCCACCGGGAACCGTCATCCCTTCATCCGGCCAGCATGGCGCGGCAAGGGCATCCCCCTTGCGGGCGCCCACGCGGGCTCGGAAACGCGGGCTCAGAAATAGGTAATGATCTGATTGGCAATCCAGATCGTCATCGGGTCGGCATGCATCGCCCAGGCGCCGAACTGCTCGACAACGCTGCCGGTCTCGAGCCCGGCGACCCGTTCGGCATAGCTGGCCTCGCCGAGGCTGGCCAACAGGAAGCCCTTGAAGGCCACGAAAGCCAGAAGGCTCAGGACAATGCCGCGCATCGGCAGGCCGCGGCGGGCGCGGACAGGTTCGCCCTGCACGAAAGTACCGTTACGGCGGAAAAACCCCGACGACCGGCGCGCATGGCGGGTTTCGATTGTGTTGAGCCGCTGATTGAAGCGGGCGTAGTTGGCATCCATCATGTCTCACTCCGTCTCGGTGAACACCGGCCCGTTGCGGACCCGTTTGGCTGTTCCTTGATTAAGGACAGAATACGGCAGATTGTGGCGGACCATGGGTCAGAATGCGGCAATGAGGCGGCACAGGCCGGAAAAAATGGAAAATAACTTTTTCTAATCATTTGACTTTTCGAGGACGAGCGTGGTCCAGTCGCCGATCTCCCGGTGCGTATTCACCTTGAATCCCTGGGCTTCATAGGCCTGGACCACCTCCGCCGCCTGCGGGTTGAGGATGCCGGAAAGGACCGCGTGACCCCGGGCAGAAATGTGACGGGCCATGTCCGGCGCCAGCGCGATCAGCGGCCCCTTGAGGATGTTGGCGAAGACCAGATCGAAGCCCCCGGCGGCGAGATCGGGGTGATCGAACCCCGCCGCCTCGACCACCCGGACCCGCTCGCCCAGCCCGTTGGCGGCGACATTGGCTTCGGCCACCTCGACCGCCACGGCGTCGATGTCGGAGGCCAGCACCGGGCCCGGCCAGATGCGGGCGGCGGCCATTGCCAGCACCGCGGTGCCACAGCCGATGTCGGCCACGCGGGTCTTGACCGCGCCGTGCTGCACCATCTCGTCGAGGCTCAACAGGCAGCCGAGCGTGGTGCCGTGGTGGCCGGTGCCGAAGGCCATCGCCGCTTCGATCCTGAGCGCCACCGCGCCTTCGGGCACCTTGTCGGCATCATGCGCCCCGTAGACGAAGAACCGCCCCGCCGCGACCGGCGCCAGGCTGCGTTTCACATGCGCAACCCAATCGGTCTCGGGCAGTTCCGACACGGTGAAATCCCCGGCCCCATAGGCCCTGGCGAGCAGCGCCAGCGCGATCGTATCGGGCGCTTCGGTGAAATAGCCGCCCACCTCCCAGAGGCCGCTGTCGTCTTCCACTTCGAAGACACCGATTCCGGTGGGGGCGGGGTCGAGGCGTTCGAGCGCGTCGCCGAGGGCCTGGGCGGCGGTCTGGCCTTCGAGGGTGGTGAGCGCGGTGAAGGTGGGCATGGGGGCTCCTTTGGCGGGGCTGTGGAGAGGGCGGCGGGTCAGGAACCAGGGACGATGGCGGCGGGACAGGCAACACCGGTGCCGTGGAGGCCGCAATAGCCGTTGGGGTTCTTCGAGAGATATTGCTGGTGGTATTCCTCGGCCGGGTAGAACGGGCCGGCTTCGGCGATCTCGGTGGTGATGGGGCCGAAACCCGCGGCGCTCAGCCTCTGTGCGAAGGCATCGCGCGAGGCGAGCGCCGCGGCGCGCTGGGGCTCGGAGGTCCAGTAAAGGCCGGAGCGGTATTGGCTGCCACGGTCGTTGCCCTGGCGCATGCCCTGGGTCGGGTCGTGGTTTTCCCAGAAGGTGGCGAGCAGCTCTTCGTAGGCAAGGCGGGCGGGGTCGAAGGTGATCCGCACCGCCTCCGCATGGCCGGTGCGGCCGGTGCAGGTTTCCTCATAGGTCGGGTTCGGGGTGAAGCCGCCGGTATAGCCGGCCATCGTCATGCGCACGCCGGGCATCTGCCAGAACAGCCGCTCGACGCCCCAGAAACAGCCCATCGCCACGATCGCCACCTCATGGCCCGGTGGCACCTCCATGCCGAGCGCGGTGCCGAAGACGTGGTGCTGTGTGGCGGTGGGGATCGGGTGGTTACGGCCCGGCAGGGCGTCTGCCCTGTCGACCATCTGGGTTTTGGTGCTGGGTGGGACCATGTGATGCCTCCGTTTGCCCCGTTATGGGCCAGCCGGGGGGCGAAGGCGAGGTCGGATTTGGCGACAGGCAACGTGCCACCCGGGGGCTGTGACACGGGAGCAAACGGGGAAGAGCGGCCCGGGCAGATCCGGGCGGCCCCCAGGTCATGCTTGAGATCACGCCTGTCTCTGTTTCCGCCCGGCATCCTCCCGAAATGCGGGGCGCGCGTCACCACCGGGCCGCCGGCGGACAGACCGCTGCCGACCCGGCATTGCCCGCGTCGCACACCGGCCTTTCGGGGCCAGAGCGGAACGGCTCCTGCCCGGGAGCAGGATGACAAGGCGGAATGCGCCGCTCAGGCGGCGGCGGCCGCATCCCAATAGCGCAGCATCTCGACCGGTTGGTTCCAGGCGGTGCCGTCCAGCTCCGAATCGAGCCGGATCTCGGCCGCGTCGAAATCCTGAACCACGAAGCGCAGGCGCAGCCGGTCATATTCGACTTCGGCGCCGACGCAATAGCCGAGCCCGTCCGGCGCCAGAGCCTGGTCGATCCGCGCCACCGCAATGTCGCGGAAGCGAATCACGCGCGGATCCTGCAGGGCATCGGCGGTGCGGCCGGGGATCGTGTTCAGATCATAGCAGATTTCCATTATCCTGTGGTCCATGCGCGTTCTCCTCCTCTGTGAATTTGTGCGTTGTTGCGGGGCCGGGTGACCTGCAAATAACCAGATCAGAGGAATCGGGCATTTCCCTGTCGGAATCCTGTCCGAAAATGGGAGTGTTCCTGCCCGGGAAACAAAACCACCGGTGCGCCATAGTCAGGCCATGAGACGGGCCGGAATGCGGCTTTGGCCGGCCTGTCCTGGCAGAATACCGCCGAGTGGCGTGCCGCAGGGGCTCAGATCAGCGCCTTGTCGTCCCAGTAGCGCAGGATCTCGACCGGTTTGCCGAGGCCGGACCGGCCGAGCGCCGCGCCGAGGCGCGCCTCTGCCGCGTCGAAATCCATCACCATGAATTTCAGCCGCACCCCGTTTTGCTCCACCACCGCGCCGAGTTCGGCCCCAAGCCCGTCATCGCCCAGCGCGGCACCGATCTGCTGCATGGCCATGTCGCGAAACCGCAGCAGGTGCGGGTCCGCCGGGTCATGCGGGTTGCCGCCGGGGATCGCGGCGGTGTCGTAACGGATTTCGAGAACCCGGTGGTCCATGAGCGAATGCCTCCTGTGCGCCGGCCCCCGGCGAGCGGGGCGCGGCCGTTCCGGACCCGCCCCTGGGCGGCGGCTGTCCGGTAACGGGTTTGCACCAGAAATCCTGACAAAAGCTTAACGAATACCTGTCAGGCCGGTCTCAGTAGAAGCTTTGCGGGTCGATATCGACGCTGAGGCGGGTATCGCCCTTCGGGGTGAACTGGGCGATCCAGGCGCGCAGGGCCGGTTGCAGCGGCGTGGCCTTGTCCGCCTTCACCAGCAGCCGCACCCGGTGGCGGCCGCGGATCCGGGCGATCGGCGCCGGCGCGGGGCCGTAAAGCTGTGCCCCCACGGCGCGCAGCGGCCCGTCGGCGCGGGCCAGCGCATTGGCGAGGTCGAAGGCCGCCTCCGCGTTGCTCGCCGAGATCACCACCCCCGCAAGCCGGCCGTAGGGCGGCACCCCCGCCGCCCGGCGCTCCGCCGCCTCGGCGCGCCAGAACCCTTCCTCGTCGCCCGAGAGGATCGCCCGGATCACCGGGTGTTCCGGCTGGAAGGTCTGAAGCAGCGCCAGCCCCGGCTTCTCGGCCCGCCCCGCGCGGCCCGCCACCTGACGGATCAGCTGGAAGGTCTTTTCCGCGGCGCGCAGGTCCGAGCCCTGAAGCCCGAGGTCGGCGTCGATCACCCCGACCAGCGTGAGCAGCGGAAAGTTGTGGCCCTTGGCCACCATCTGGGTGCCGATGACGATGTCGGCGCCGCCACCGGCGATCACGCCCACCTGTTCCTTGAGCGCGCGGGCCGAGGCGAACAGATCCGACGACAGCACCGCCACCCGCGCCTGCGCGAAACGCTCGCCCACCTCCTCGGCCAGCCGTTCCACCCCCGGACCGACGGGGGCGAGCTTGCCCTCCACCTTGCAGGACGGACAAGCGGCAGGCATCGGGCTGGTCTCGCCGCATTGGTGGCAGACGAGACGTTTCAGGAACCGATGCTCGACCATGCGCGCGTCGCAATGCGGGCAGGCGATCTGATGGCCGCAGGCGCGGCAGATCGTCACCGGCGCATAGCCGCGCCGGTTGAGAAACAGGAGCGATTGTTCGCCCTTGGCAAGCCGGTCGTGCAGATGCGCTTCCAGCGTCGGCGAGATCCAGCGGTTGGCGGGCAGGTCTTCTTCGCGCATGTCGATGGCGCGCAACTCCGGCAGCACCGCCGGGCCGAAGCGCGAGGGCAGATCGAGGCGGGTGTATTTCCCGGCCTCGGCATTGGCCCAGCTTTCGAGCGAGGGCGTGGCCGAGGCGAGCACCACCCGGGCATCGCAGAGCGAAGCACGCATCACCGCCATGTCGCGGGCGGAATAGAGCACCCCGTCTTCCTGCTTGTAGGAATGGTCGTGTTCTTCGTCGACCACCACCAGACCGAGGTCGCGAAACGGAAGGAACAGCGCCGAGCGCGCCCCCACCACCAGCGGTGCCGCCCCCTCCCCCGCCATGCGCCACAGACGGCGGCGCTCGGTCATGGTCACGCCCGAATGCCACTCGGCGGGGCGGGCGCCGAAACGTGCCTCGACCCGGGCGATGAAATCGGCGGTGAGGGCAATTTCGGGCAGCAGCACCAGCGCCTGACGGCCGAGCCTGAGCGCCTCGGCGACCGCCTCCATATAAACTTCCGTCTTGCCCGACCCGGTCACCCCGCGCAGCAGCACCGTGCCGTAACGCCCGCTCCGCTGGCCTTCCACCAGCCGGGCGGCGGCGGCGGATTGCTCGGGCGTGAGCGGCTTGCCGGGCAGGGCCGGGTCGAGCGGCGGATAGGGCAGATCGCGCGGGGTGGCCGCCTCGCGCACCGCCCCGAGCTGCACCAGCCCCTTGACCACCGAGCTGCTCACCCCCGCCTGAGCGGACAGTTCCGCAAGGGTGAAGGCGAGGCCGTCGAATTCCTCCAGCACCGCCAGCACCTTTTCGCGGGCCGCGGTCATCCGCTCCGGCACCGCCGTGCCCAGCCGGTAGACCTTGCGCATCGAGGGCGGATCGGTCAGCCCCGGCGCGCGGGTGGCGAGGCGCAGCATCTGGTGCATCGGGGTCAGCGTGTAATCGCCCGCGCGGGTGAGGAAAGCGGCCATCTCGCCGCGCATCGGGGCGACGTCGAGCACCCGGGCGACGCGGCGGAGCCTTGCGGCGTCAAACCCCGCCTCCCCCGCCCCCCAGACCACGCCCATCACCTTGCGCGGCCCCAGCGGCACCTCGACGAAGGCCCCCTGCCAGCAGCCGCCCTCGGGGGCGCGGTAGGTCAGCATCCGGTCGAGCGGCTGGGTGGTGAGCACCGCAACCCGGGCGCCTCCTTCGAACAGGCGCGGTGCGTTCTCCAACGCTGTTGTCATGCCCACCTCCCGCGCAACCGGCGCCCTGCAAGGCGCCGCACCGGTCGCTTCGGCCGCCTCCGCGCCCCCGCCCCGACCGATTCGACCTTCCGGCAACCCGCCCAAGCCTGTATGACAAAGCCAACCGACCGCAGCCAACAGACAGGACCCGCGATGAAATTCTTTGCCGATACCGCCGACGTCGACGCCATCCGCGAACTCGACGACCTCGGGCTTTGCGATGGCGTGACCACCAACCCCTCGCTGGTCAAGAAATCCGGCCGTGACATCCTCGAAGTCACCCGCGAAATCTGCTCCTTCATCTCCGGCCCGGTTTCGGCCGAAGTGCTGGCGACCGAAGCGGAGGCGATGATCGCCGAAGGCCGCAAGCTCGCCGAAATCGCCCCCAATATCGCGGTGAAAGTGCCGCTGACGCTTGACGGCCTCAAGGCCTGCAAGGTGCTCACCGGCGAGGGCAGGATGGTCAACGTCACGCTCTGTTTCTCCGCCAACCAGGCGCTGCTCGCCGCCAAGGCCGGGGCGACATTCATCTCGCCCTTCGTCGGCCGTCTCGACGACATCAATCTCGACGGTATGGACCTGATCGCCGACATCCGCCAGATCTACGACAATTACGGCTTCGGGACCGAAATTCTCGCCGCCTCGGTGCGCAGCGTCAACCATGTCCGCGCCGCCGCCCTGATCGGCGCCGATGTGATGACCGCCCCGCCCGCGGTGATCAAGGCCATGGCCGCGCATCCGCTGACCGACAAGGGCCTCGCCGCCTTCCTCAGGGATGCCGAGGCCGCCGGGCTGAAGATCTGACCCCGCCCCCGAACGGCCCCCCAAACCGCACCCGGAACCGGCGCCTGATCCGCGCCGGTTTGCGGCTGTGCCGGTGTGCCGGGGCATTTTCGCCATACCCGGCGGGATTGAAAAAATAGTTGGAGAAATTCAACATCCGAAGTGCTAGTCTCGCGCCAAAACGAAAACACCCGAGGCAGACATGACGAGTACCGCACCGATCACAGAGGAAATGCGCGAGCGCATCATTGCGCAACCCGAGGTCATTCTCGATGACCACGAGATGATGCGCGCGCTCATCGCCGCCAACGAACGCAGCATGGGGGCGAATATCGTCGATCTGCGCGGCATCGCCATGGAACGGCTCGAAAGCCGCCTCGACCGGCTCGAAGAAACCCACCGCTCGGTGATCGCTGCGGCCTATGAAAACCTCGCCGGCATGAACCTGATCCACCGCGCGGTGCTGCGGATGCTCGACCCGGGCGATTTCGAGAGCTTCATGACGGATCTCGGCGGTGAGGTGGCCGAGGTGCTTCAGGTCGACTGCATCCGCCTCGTTCTGGAAACCGAGCTCGACGAGGGCAAGGCGATCGCGGAACGTCTCGGCGAGATGCTGGTGGTGGGCGAACCGGGCTTCGTCTCCGCCTATATCGGCGAACCCCGCGCGATCTCGCCGCGCCCGGTGGTGCTGCGTCAGGTGCATGAACAGGACACAAAGGTCTATGGCGAAAGCGGCGTCTGGATCCGCTCCGAAGCCTGCCTGCGGCTCGACCTCGGCGAGGGCCGTCTGCCGGGCATGCTGGTTCTGGGCGCCGAAGACCCGCATCAGTTCAAGCCCGGTCAGGGCACCGATCTGCTGGGCTTCTTCGCCGGCGTGTTCGAGCGCGCCATGCGGCACTGGCTGGGCTAAGGTTCGATAAGTGTAAGTATTACCGAAGAAAGGTGCTATTTTCACCCGTAAATGTTGAAAAACAACAGCCTTGACATCAGTCCCGGTGCCCGTGACGCGCTCCGGGGCTGGCTTGCCCACCTCTCCGCGCTGGAGGGCGCCGCCCCGGCCACCGTCACCGCCTATGGCGCCGACGTGACCGGCTTTCTCGCCTTCCTCGCCGCCCACCGCGGCGGCCCCCAGGGCCGTGGCGCGCTGGCCACGGTGGGGCTCTCCGAGATGCGCGCCTGGATGGCCCATGAACGCGCCCGCGGCACCGCCGCCCGCTCGCTCGCCCGCAGCCTCTCGGCGGTGAAAAGCTTCTACCGCTGGCTCTCCGACCGCGACGATTTCGACGCCACCCAGGTGCTCTCCACCCGCTCGCCGCGTTACCGGCGCAAACTCCCCCGCCCGCTCGCCCCCGACGCCGCAAGCGAGGTGATCGCCACGACCGAAAGCCAGAGCCCCGACCCCTGGACCGGCGCCCGCGACGCCGCCGTGGTCACCCTGCTCTATGGCTGCGGCCTCAGGATCTCGGAAGCGCTGAGCCTCACCGGCGCCGACGCCCCGCTGAAAGACGTGCTGCGGATCACCGGCAAGGGCGGCAAGGAACGCCTTGTTCCGGTCCTGCCCGCCGCGAAAGCCGCGGTCGACGCCTATCTCGCGCTTTGCCCCTGGCCGCAAACCCCGGCGGCACCACTGTTTCGCGGCGCCCGCGGCGGCAAGCTGAACCCGCGTCTCGTGCAGAAGGCGATGGAACGCGCCCGGCTCCAGCTCGGCCTGCCCGCCTCCGCCACGCCGCATGCCCTGCGCCACAGCTTCGCCACCCACCTGCTCGACGCCGGCGGCGATTTGCGCGCGATTCAGGAATTGCTGGGCCACGCCTCGCTCTCCACCACCGAAGCCTATACCGCCGTCGATACTGCCCGACTCCTCGAGGTCTACGAGGCCGCCCATCCCCGCGCCCGGGGCTGAACCGGCCGGAACCGCGGCCGAACCGGCCCCGGAACGCGCAATCCCGTTGAACCCGCGTCACAAATCGGTCATGAAGGCGGCCATGACCCGTGAGATCAAGGCCTATCTCGTCCACCTTTTCACCGCCACCGGCGCCGTCTGCGCCATGCTCGCCATGCTGGCCGCGGCGGAAGAGAAATGGGCGCTGATGTTTCTCTGGCTGATGGCAGCCTTCGTCGTCGACGGGCTCGACGGCCCCCTCGCCCGGCGCTACGGCGTCAGAACCTACGCCCGCCAGATCGACGGCGTGTTGATGGATCTGATCATCGACTACCTGACCTATGTCTTCATCCCGGCCTATGCGCTGTTCAAGTCCGGGCTCCTGCCGGGCTGGACCGGCTGGGTGGCGATCATCGTGATCGTCTTCACGTCAGCGCTCTACTACGCCGACACCCGCATGAAAACGAAGGACAATTCCTTCGCCGGCTTTCCCGGCTGCTGGAACATGGTGGTGATCGTCCTGTTCGCGACCGAACCCAATTTCTGGGTCACGCTGGGCATGGTGCTCGCCCTCGCGGTGGCCATGTTCACCCCCCTCAAGTTCATCCACCCGGTGCGCACCGAACGCTGGCGCCCGGCCTCACTGCCCATCGCCATCGCCTGGACAGGCTTTGCCGGATGGGCCGCCTTCGAAGAGTTCCAGCCGGGCAGCTGGGCCCAATGGGGCATGGTCGCCACCTCGATCTACCTGCTCATCGCGGGCATCCTGCAACAGATCGTCCCGCCCCGCGGCACCGCATCCGTCCTGCACCGGTAAGTCCTTTTCCTGGCCGAAATACTCCGGGGGAGCCCGAGGGGGCTGGCCCCCTCGGCCCTGCCCTCTCAAGCCCCGCGCATGCCCCCGTCGGCCCCCCGTCGGCCCCCCGTCGGCCCCAGACCCCCGCCGGGCCCCCGTCATGTTTTCGTCAGGGCCCGCCGCAGCAGGGTGATTTCCCAGGCGAGCGCAAGGAACATGGCGCTGTCCTGTCCGTCGAGAGAAGCAAGGCGACGGGCGAGGCTGGCCAGGCCGAGGGTTTCGGCCGCAGTCGTGAGGGCGGCGCATTCGTTCGGGTCCGGAGGCACCGAAACCGCGTCGGTCAGGGCTCTGAGCGCCCGGTCGGCGAAGATCATGGCCGCGCCGGGGGCGGTCTGCGGGGGCGTCCGAACGATGCGGCTGCGGCTGCGCAGGCGGTCGAACTTTCCGGGCCTGGCGAGGGCGGGCGGTACCGGGTCGAGGGTGACGTTCCAGGGTGCGGGCATGCCGTCATGGAACAGGCTCACCAGCCGGAAGCGGGTGCCGGCCTCATCACCCCCGGCAACCACCAGCGCGCCATGCAGCCGGTGTTGCATCGCACCGATCGCCGTGGCTGCCGCAGCATCCGGAAGCTCCAGGGCGAGCGCCGCGCCACGCCGGTCGGCGATATCCAGCAGATGCACCCGGGTGGCGGGGTCGCGGCGCGGCGCGCCGCAGGCGGCGAAGCGGATGAGCGCCGGGACGGGCCGGGTGAGCGCTCGCAGGCCGAGGCCGCGCCGCGCCGCAATATCGGCACGCAGCGTCTGCCAGTCGTCGTGGAAGCCGAGCTCTTCGGGGGCGAGGGCGCGGGTCTCCGGGGCCACCTCGCATTGGCGCGACAACATGCCGTCGGGTGCGATCAGCGGGTGCGGCAGGTGCAGCACCCGTCCGGTCATCGCCGCAGGGGTCAGGCCGGGCCACCAGGGCAGCTGGCTGGCGTTGGCCGGGTCGAAGCCCGGGTCGGTGCCGGCCAGCCGCGCCGGGCCGGAGGCGAGGAACCGCCCTGCGGCCAGCCCGTGGATGGTCAGCCCGCGCGCCCCCGAGGGGCTGCGCCAGGCCTCAAGTCCGAGCACTGCGAGGTCGAGCGCCGGGGCCGGTTGGTAGTCGCGGCGGAGCTGTCCGGTGAGCGCCGGGTCGCCCGGCGCGGCGGCGAGGGCGCGGGTGAGCGCGTGGCAGGTGGCGAGCGCCAGCAGCAGCGCGGTGGGGTCGGTTTTCGGGTCACGGTTGGCAAGGCGTCCGGCGAGCGCGGCGGCATCGCGCAGGGTGGCGGCGAGCCGGGGGGCGGCCTCGGCGCGGGCGGAGGTTGCGAGGTCGAAGAGGCGGTCCCGGGCAAGGCCGGGGTCGCCGCGAAGGCCGTGGTGCAGGGCGGCGTCGAGGGCGGCGTGGCAGGCTTTGAGCAGGTCTTTGTCGACGGGGGCGCTTGTCTCCGGGGGCGCTTCGGGCGCATGGCCGCTGACGATCAGGGCCGCGGCAGCGACGAACCGCCGCCGCTGCGCGTCGGGCCCCTTGAACCGGGCCGCCTTGAGCCCGCCGCCCGCAAGAAAGGTGACCGGCCCCGGCGCGCCCTCCATCGTGACCACGAGGCTGGTGGCATCGGCCTCTTGCGGGCTTTGCCGCGAGGCAGCGGCGATCCGCTGTGCCCGCGGCCAGTCGGCCCCGGCAAAGGCCTCGATTTCGGCACGGGTCAGGCGCCTGATCTCGTCGAGCGCGGTGGGGCGCGGGGCGGAGGCTTCGGAGCCGGGCGCCGCTTCGCGGGCGCGGAGCGTCAGCGCCGCCATCAGCACATGGCGGCAGAGGCCGGTTGCGGGGCAGCTACAGCGGGCGGCGGGAAGGCCGCGCGGGTCGAGCGTGACCTCATGGCCTTCGATCTCCAGCACGGCGCCTGTTTCGTTCGCCTCGCACAGCCTGACCGCTCCGGGGGTCTTCAGCGCCGCCCTGGCGCGCCGGAGCAGCCCTTTGGAGGCCAGCGCCACGAGGCCTGCGTCGTCGAGCGCGGCCAGCATGGGGCCCATCTTGCCTGTGTCACCGCTCATCGCCACACCTCACCGGCCCGCCATCACATCCGCCAGCCAGTCGGCGAAACACTCGGGGCTCATCGCGCCGACCTCCATGCCGAGCGCTGCCGCCTGTGCCGCCAGCGTCTCGTTGACCCAGACCCGGCCGCTGTTGTCGAGCGCCGGGAGGCCGAGGAGCGTCACCTGCGCTTCGGCCAGCCGGGCGATGGCGGCGAGCATCCGCCGCCCGCTGCCGCCTTCGAAGAAGTCGCTCACCAGCGCCAGCACCGTGCGGCCCGGATCCTCCACCAGGGTCTCGCAATAGCCCAGCGCCTGGCCGATGTCGGTGCCGCCGCCGAGTTGCACCGAAAGCAGCGTGTCGAGCGGGTCCGACAGCTGGTCGGTCACGTCGAGCACCGCGGTGTCGAACAGCACCATCTTCACCCGCACCCCCGGCAGGCCGGTGAGGATCGCCGCGAGCACCGCCGAATGGATCACGCTGTCGGTCATCGAGCCGCTCTGGTCGACGCAGAGCAGCACGGTCCAGGGCAGGTGGCGGCGCGTCCGGGCGTTGAACCGCAGCCTTTCGGCGACGATCCGCTGGCGTTCGGGGTCGTAGCGGGTGAGGTTCTCGCGCAGGGTCGCGCGCCAGTCGAAATTGGCGCTGGCGGCGAGGTTGGAGCGGCGGAAGCGGTTGCGCTGGCCGGAAAAG
>PDRW01000010.1 GCA_002746935.1 Rhodobacterales bacterium | reverse complement strand
TTGGCCTCGGAAATGCGTGAACGGAAGGAGTATCTGTTCTTCATGCCTTTTCATAGCCTTGTGACAAAAAACAGTCACTCAGCTAGGCATGACCCATCAGGTATTTTGTCAAACGCTATCGGCCAGCTGTTCGATCATCACCCGGCGCCTCGGATCGGCGGGGACGGCGAACAGGCGGTTCAGTTCGTCATGGTGCCAAGCGATGTGCTGCGCGCGCGCCCCGTCAAGCAAAGAGTCGCGCCGCCCCCCGCTTCCCGCCTTGCCCCCGCAGCAGGTGCCCCTAAACTCCGCGCCCATGTCCCGAACGCCCCGATTCATCCACCTCCGCCTGCACACGGAATATTCCCTCCTCGAAGGCGCCGTGCGGGTGAAGAAACTCGCCGGTCTTGCCGCGGATCACCAGATGCCCGCTGTGGCCGTGACCGATACCGACAACATGTTCTGCGCGCTGGAGTTTTCCACCTATGCCGCGGGCGCCGGGGTGCAGCCGATCATCGGCTGTCAGGTCTCGGTCGGCTACGACCGCCCCGCTCCGGGCGAGACCGCGAAGCCGCCCGCGCCGCTGGTCCTGCTGGCCCAGAACGAAACCGGCTACGAAAACCTGATGCAGCTCAACACCTGCCTCTATGTCGACAAGCACGACGGGGTGCCGCAGGTTACGCTGGAGGAGCTCGAAGCCCATGCCGAAGGGCTGATCTGCCTGTCGGGCGGGGCCGAGGGGCCGGTGGGCAAGCTGTTGCAGCTCGGCCACCGCGCCGAGGCCGAGGCGCTGATGCAGCGGCTCGCGCGCGCCTTCCCCGGCCGGCTCTATGTCGAGTTGCAGCGCCATCCGGTGGAGACCGGCCAGTTGCCCGAAGCCGAGCGCCTCACCGAGCGGGGCTTCGTCGAAATGGCCTATGCGATGGCGCTGCCGCTGGTGGCGACCAACGATGTCCATTTCCCGGGGGCGGAGCTCTACGAGGCCCATGACGCGTTGCTCTGCATCTCCGACGGGGCCTATGTCGACCAGCAGGAGCCGCGCCGGCGTCTGACGCCGCAGCATTATTTCAAGAGCCCGCAGGAGATGGCGACGCTGTTTGCCGACCTGCCGGAAGCGCTGGAAAACACCGTCGAGATCGCCCGGCGCTGCGCCTTCAAGGTCGCCAAACGCGCGCCGATCCTGCCGAAATTCGCCGATGACGAGGTGGAGGAATTGCGCCGTCAGGCGTGGGAGGGGCTGGAGGCCCGGCTCGCCGTCATCCCCCATGCCGCGCCGGTGGAGAAGTATCACGAGCGGCTCAAGTTCGAGCTCGGGATCATCGAGCAGATGGGGTTTCCGGGCTATTTCCTGATCGTTGCCGATTTCATCAAATGGTCGAAGGAGCAGAACATCCCCGTCGGTCCCGGGCGGGGCTCGGGCGCGGGCTCGCTGGTGGCCTATGCGCTGACCATCACCGACCTTGATCCGTTGCGTTATTCGCTGCTGTTCGAACGCTTCCTCAACCCCGAACGGGTGTCGATGCCTGACTTCGACATCGACTTCTGCATGGATCGCCGCGAGGAGACGATCCATTATGTGCAGGAGAAATACGGCCGCGAGAAGGTGGCGCAGATCATCACCTTCGGCGCGCTCTTGTCGAAGGCCGCGGTGCGCGATGTGGGCCGGGTGTTGCAGATGCCCTATGGGCAGGTTGACCGGCTGTCGAAGATGATCCCGGTGGAGGGGGTGAAGCCGGTGTCGGTCGCCCGGGCCCGCGCCGAAGAGCCGCGGCTGGCCGAGGCGGCGGCGGAAGAGGAGGTGGTGGGGCGGCTGCTCGACTATGCCGAGCAGCTCGAGGGCCTGTTGCGCAACGCCTCCACCCATGCCGCGGGCGTGGTCATCGGCGACCGGCCGCTCGACCGGCTGGTGCCGCTCTACCAGGATCCGCGCTCCGACATGCCCGCGACCCAGTTCAACATGAAATGGGTGGAACAGGCGGGGCTGGTGAAATTCGACTTTCTCGGACTCAAGACCCTGACGGTGATCCAGAACGCGATCGACCTGATCCACGGGCAAGGGCGCGATCTGCATATCGCGCCTGATGGTGGCCGGATCTACGAGCCGGCGGAGGGCGCGGTCAACCGGATCAACGCGATTCCGCTTGATGATGCAAAGACTTATGAGCTTTACGCCAGCGCGAAGACGGTCGCCGTGTTTCAGGTGGAAAGTTCGGGCATGATGGATGCGCTGAGGCGCATGCGGCCCACCTGTATCGAAGACATCGTGGCGCTGGTGGCGCTCTACCGCCCCGGCCCGATGGAGAACATCCCGACCTATTGCGATGTCAAGAACGGGGTGAAGAAACGCGCCTCGGTGCATCCGCTGATCGACCATATTCTTGAAGAGACGCAAGGGATCATCGTCTATCAGGAACAGGTGATGCAGATCGCGCAGGTGATGGCGGGTTATTCGCTCGGCGGCGCCGATCTTCTGCGCCGGGCAATGGGCAAGAAGATCAAGGAGGCGATGGACGCGGAGCGGCCGAAATTCGAGGCCGGTGCCGCCGAACACGGGGTCGACGCGAAAAAGGCTTCCGAGGTTTTCGACCTGCTGGAGAAATTCGCCAATTACGGCTTCAACAAATCCCATGCCGCGGCCTATGCGGTGGTGTCCTACCAGACCGCGTGGCTGAAGGCGAACCATCCGGTGGAGTTCATGGCCGGGGTGATGAATTGCGATATTCACCTCACCGACAAGCTCGGCATCTATGCCGAAGAGGTGCGCCGGGGCCTCGGGATCGAGATCGTGCCGCCTTGCGTGAACCGGTCGGACGCGAGTTTCACCGTGGAGGCGGGCAAGATCCATTATGCGCTGGGCGCGCTGAAGAATGTCGGCATCGAGGCGATGAAGCTGATCGTCGGTGCGCGGATGGTCGACGGGGTGGAGAAGCCGTTCGTGACCCTGTTCGACCTCGCCCGGCGGGCAGATCTGAAGCGCATCGGCAAGCGGCCGCTGGAGATGCTCGCCCGCGCCGGGGCGTTTGACGTGCTCGACGGCAACCGTGCCCGGGTGCTGGCCTCGCTCGATGCGCTGGTGGCCTATTCGGCGGCGATCCATGAGCAACGCGCCTCGGCGCAGGTGTCGCTCTTTGGCGAGGCGGGCGACGATCTGCCGGAGCCGCGGCTGGCGCCGGTGGCCGACTGGCTGCCCGCCGACCGGCTGCGCGAGGAACATGCGGCGGTGGGGTTCTACCTTTCGGGCCATCCGCTTGACGATTACCTGCCGGCGCTGAAGCGCAAGCAGGTGATGACGCTCGAAGAGGTGACCGCGAAGGCCGCGCGGGGGCCGGTTCTGGCGCGGATGGCGGGCACGGTGGCGGTGCGGCAGGAGCGCAAATCCGCGCGCGGCAACCGCTTTGCCTTTGTCACCCTGTCGGAGCCCACGGGTATCTATGAGGTGACGCTGTTTTCGGAGGTGCTCGAGGCGGCGCGGGACCATCTGGAGAGCGGTGCCAATGTGGTGATCACCGTCGAGGCCAATATGGAATCGGAGCAGTTGAAGCTGCTCGGGAAGTCGGTGGCGCCGGTTGACAGCGTGGTGGGTGATGCCGGGGGGCAGGCGCTGAAGGTCTATCTGAACGAGACCGCGGCGCCCGCAACGCTTGCCTCGCTGCTCGCCAATGCTGCCGCTCAGGCCAGGGGTGCCCGGCCCGGGTCGGTGTCGCTTTGCCTGATGGGGGCGGGGCTGCCCGGCGAGGTCGAGATCGACATTGGCGAGGCCCTGCCGCTCAACCCGCAGATCGAACGCGCGTTGCGGTCGCAGCCGGGGGTTGTGAGGGTGGAGGAGGTATGACCACGGGGGGTGCCGGTGGAGACGGCGGGGTTTTGAGTATTTGAGCCAGGAAAAAGGGGCCGGGGAGGGGGCCGCTGGTTTTTACGGGTTTTCCGGTGGATTTTCTGGCGCGGCGGCGAGGATGTCGAGTGCGGCCGCATGGATGGTGCGGTTGGCGGCGGCGAGCACGCGGCCGCCATTATGTGCCGGGCCACCCTGCCAGTCGGTGACCACGCCGCCGGCGGCCTCGATCAGGGCC
The DNA here is from genome assembly GCA_002746935.1 of Rhodobacterales bacterium. Lineage (GTDB taxonomy): Bacteria > Pseudomonadota > Alphaproteobacteria > Rhodobacterales > Rhodobacteraceae > Sinisalibacter. The sequence goes on along the minus strand of PDRW01000010.1, from coordinate 25,323 downwards.
AGCGGGGCCTGAATGTCGTAGGGCTGGAGCCCGGCTTCGACCACGAGGTCGATCTGGCCGGCGGCGACCAGCGCATAGGCATAGCAGTCGAGCCCGTAGCGGGTGAGGCGGGTTTGGGCCGCGAGGGTCTGGAACGCCTTGCGTTCGGGGGCGGTGCCGATTTCGGGGAAGGTGGTGAACAGGATCGCTTCTTCGAGCGGGCGGGGGCTGCGGGTGGCGAGGCGGTGGTGGCCTGTGCTTTGAGGGCCGGTGCTTTCGGCGAGGCCGAAGCCGCCGATGAAGCGTTCGCCGATGAAGGGCTGGTCGATCACGCCGAGGCGGGGGCCGCTTGCGTCGCTCAGTGCGATCAGCACCCCCCAGGTCGGGGTGCCGGAGAGGAAGGCGCGGGTGCCGTCCACCGGGTCGAGCACCCAGGTGAGGCCGCTCTGGCCGGGCTGGTGCCCGTATTCTTCGCCGAGAATCGCGTCATCGGGGCGCCGCGCCGCGAGCACCTCCCGCATGGCGCGTTCCGCGTCGCGGTCTGCGGCGGTGACGGGATCGAAGCCTTTGGCGAGCTTGTTGTCGGCGGCAAGGCCGGGGCGGCGGAAATGCCGGAGCGTGGCGATGCGCGCGGCGTCCGCCAAGGCATGGGCCGTGGCGATCAGGTCTTGCTGAAGCTGCGGATCGTCTGTGCGCATGATGCCACCGGGAAACCTGTCACGCGGTAGACAAAAGCGGCCGATGCGTCAAGCGGCGTCGGACAATACCCGGGCGAGCTCGAACAGCCGGCGTCTCTGGTTCTCGGGGATCGCGTAATAGGACCGCACAAGCTCCAGCGCTTCCTTGTCGGCGAGAATGTCGTCGGGAAGGGAGGTCTCGGCCTGTTTGGCCTCCGCGTCGAGACCTTCGAAGAAAAATCCGACCGGGACCGACAGCGCTTCGGAAACCTGCCACAGGCGCGAGGCGCTGACCCGGTTCATGCCGGTTTCATATTTCTGGATCTGCTGAAACTTGATCCCGACACTTTCGGCGAGCTGCTGCTGTGTCAGTCCCACCGCCCAACGGCGATGACGTATACGTTTCCCGACATGGACATCCACTGGATGTTTCATGCGTCCCTCCTCATGCAACCTAACACCCGGTCCAGACACTACAAACATGCATCTTACCACAACCTGTCTTTTTGGTCAGTTTTTGACTGAAAGAGCAAAACACTTTTATAACAATCCATTACACCCGCGCTGGTGGGCGCGGGAGCGGCGCGGCCTCAAATCCGCTTGCATCCATCATACTTCTCAAATGTAATTTGCACAAACCTTTGCAAATCGCGAATGCCCCGGCGCAGCCCTGCGCGATGCCGTTTTGGCCTGCCTGCCGCCGGGAGCGGGGCGGAATGCCGAAGCCGGGCTCTCCAAAACCGCCCTCCGGGGGCACGCTCAGGCGCAACGAAAAGGTGAAACATGAAGGCATATCAATCACTTGGTTCTGGCATCGCGGCTTCGCTCCGCGATATTCCAACGCCTCGGCCGGGCCCCGGCGAACTGCGGGTGAAGGTGGCCGCTTGCGGGCTGAATTTTGCCGATCTGCTGATGGCGGAGGGCCGCTACCAGGACACGCCGGAGCCGCCCTTCACCCTGGGGCTGGAATTTGCGGGCGTGGTGGCGGAGCACGGTCCGGGCGTCGGCGCGCCGGCGACCGGTACAAGGGTGGCGGCGGTGACCGGCCAGGGCGGGCTGGCGGAGAGCGCCGTTGTGCCGGCGGAGCGACTGGTGGCGATTCCGGAGGGGATGTCCTTCGTGGAGGCCGCCGGGTTTCAGGTGGCCTATGGCACCAGCCATCTCGGGCTGGCTGGCCGCGCCCGGCTGGCGCCCGGCGAGACGCTGCTGGTGCTCGGCGCGGCGGGCGGTGTCGGGTTGACGGCGGTGGAACTGGGCAAGCTGCTCGGCGCCCGCGTGATCGCGGTCGCCCGGGGGGCGGAGAAGCTCAGGGTCTGCCGCGCGGCGGGGGCTGACCATCTGATCGACAGCGAGGCCGGCGATCTGCGCGCGGCGGTGAAGGCGCTCGGGGGCGCGGACGTGGTCTATGATCCGGTCGGGGGTGATCTGTTTCGCGAGGCCTTCCGGGCGACGAAGCCGGGCGGGCGGATCCTCGTGGTCGGCTTTGCCAGTGGCGAGGTGCCGCAGATCCCGGCCAACCACCTGATGGTGAAGAATATCGACGTGCAGGGGTTCTACTGGGGCGGCTATGCGGCCTTCCGGCCCGGGGCGCTGACGGACAGCCTTGGCGAATTGTTCCGCTGGTATGGCGAAGGCCGGCTCAGGCCGCATGTGAGCCATGTCTTGCCCTTCGACCGGGTGGAGGAGGCTTATGCTCTGCTGAGGAACCGCAAATCGACCGGGAAGGTCGTGGTGACCATGGGGTGATTCCCGGCGGTGCGGCAGGCGGTACCGGACGATGGCAGACGATAGCACAGGCCCCGTGCTCAGCTCGCATAGGCCTCGCGCAGCAGCGTCACCAGCGCCCGTTCGGCCTCGCCGCGGAGCGTGTCGGCAAGATAGAGGTTGATCCGGGTCGCCCCGAGTTCCGGCAGCGCGCCGCCGTGGTCGATCTCTTCCATCATTTGCGGCACCGTCCCCTCCAGTACCGCGTGCACCGCGAAATCGGCCGAGACCGAGACCTCGATGGTGCGGCTCATTTCCGAGGTCACCGCCATTTCCCAGGGAATGCCGGCGGCATCCAGCGCGGCCTCGGCAGCACCGCGGAAGATGTTGCGCCGCTCGAAGGCCAGCCGCAGAGGCCGGCCGCGCCAGGCGGTGCCGCCGATGGCGCCGACCCAGATCAGCGGCACCGTCGCCAGGGTCTCCCCGCCGGGCTGGACCCCGCTTTCGGTGGTGAGAATCACATCGGCCTCGCCGCGGGCGAACATCACCTCCAGCCTTTCGGTGAAGGAGGACACCAGCGTCACTTTCATCCGCGGAAAATCGGCGTGGAACCGTTTCAGTACCGGCGGCAGGGCGGGGTAGACCACGTCATGCGGCACGCCGAGCACCACCTCACCCTCGAAGGCGGCGCCGGTGAAGCGCGACCAGACCTCGTCGTTGATGGCGAGGATGCGGCGGGCGTAGCCCAGCAACTGCTCGCCGTCGGCGGTGAGGTCGAGGTTCCGCCCGGTGCGTTCGAACAGCTTCCGTCCGAGCGATTCCTCGAGCCGCTTGAGCTGCATCGACACCGCCGACTGGGTGAGGTGCAACAGCCCCGCCGCGCGGGTCACGCCGCCGGCATCGGCGGTGGTGGCGAAGGCGCGCAGGGCGGTCATGTCGAGGTTTTTCGACATATCATGAAACCTGATGAATTAACCAACAATCATTCATTTTTCTTATGCTCGGAAGCGGGGTAAAGTCAATCCTGGAGGGGGCACCTCCCGTGCTGAGAAGAGCACCTGAGGCATGGAGACGACAATGCACGCAACGACTGTAAATCCTGGCCATTCCAGCCATACCCACCACCAGTTTCACCCCGTAGAGCGGTTGGTGCAGGCTCTCGCGGTCCGCAAGCAGCGGATGCGCCTTGACCAGCTTGATGACCATCTGCTGCGCGATATCGGCATCGACCGCCGCACCGCCTATTGGGAGGCGCACAAGCCGTTCTGGGACCGTCCGTAAACGGCAGCCACCCGGACAGGGGCGCAAAAGCCTTGAAATAACCACAGCGCTTGACAATATATCCAGTGGAGCGGCTCCGGGGACGGGGCCGCAATGGGATTTGGAAGCTGGAAGCTGGAGGCTGAATATGGCTGATTTGAGATCAATGCAGACGGCGGCGGGTGCCCGCGGTGCCACGCAGATCGACGAGGGCCTCCGCGCCCATATGAACCGCGTCTACGGCACCATGTCCGTCGGCCTGCTGATCACCGCGCTTGTCGCCTGGGCGGTGGGCTCGTCGCCGGCGCTGCTCGGCATCCTGCGCGATCCGGTGACGCTGTCGCCGAATATCCTCGGCTGGATCGTGATGTTCCTGCCGCTGGTGATGGTCTTTGCCTTCGGCGCCGCCATCAACCGGCTTTCCGCTTCCGGTGCGCAGCTGTTCTTCTATGCCTATGCGGGCGTGATGGGCCTGTCGCTGAGCTGGATCTTCGCGGTCTTCACCGGTGTGTCGATCGCTCAGACCTTCCTGATCACCGCGATCTCCTTTGCCGGGCTCAGCCTCTATGGCTACACCACCAAGCGCGACATCTCGGGGTGGGGGGCGTTTCTCATCATGGGTCTGATCGGGCTGATCGTGGCTTCGATCGTCAATGTCTTCCTTGGCAGCCCGGGGCTTCACTTCGCGATCTCGGTGATCGGGGTGCTGATCTTTGCCGGGCTTACCGCCTATGACACCCAGAAGCTCAAGGTGGATTACATCCAGCACGCCCACGCGATGGACGGTGAATGGCTCGCCAAGTCGGCGATCATGGGGGCGCTGAACCTCTACCTCGACTTCGTGAACCTGTTCATGTTCCTGCTGCAATTCCTGGGCTCGCGCGACTGACCGCTGCCGCGTTCAGGACGGAAGAACCAGGCAGAAGGCCGGCCCGACGGGTCGGCCTTTTCCGTCGGCGGCCCTGCGAATGCCGCTCACTCTCCTCCCGCTTTCCCTCCAGGCGCCGTCATAACGCCGCAATCGCGAGCTACACAGGTGCCCGGCCAAGGATCTGGAGGGATGCCGATGAAATTCATTATCGACTCGCTGACAGCGCGCCCGTTTGTCACGCTGGCCGTTGGGGCGTTTCTGAGCGGTGTTGCCCTGCTTTACCTGGTGATGCAGCGCGCCCGGAAGCACCGCCTCCGGCAGCTGGAGGCCAGCGAAAACTCATCGGGGAACTGAGCCGTTACCGGAGTCTTGCCGTAGCCAACAGACAACCGGGCCGTGACCAACCGGCAGGCGATTCCGCGCAAGGCGGGTTCAATGCGAAAAGGCCGCGCTGCCCGGCGCGGCCTTTCTCTCATGCGCCGCCCGGGCGACGCGAGGGGGCAGGATTACTTGATCTTGCCTTCCTTGTACTCGACATGCTTGCGCGCGACGGGGTCGTATTTGCGCGCGGTCATTTTCTCGGTCATCGTCTTGGCGTTCTTCCTGGTCACGTAGAAATGGCCGGTCCCCGCGCTCGAGTTCAGGCGGATCTTGATGGTGGTCGGCTTCGCCATGGTCTTCGCTCCTCGTCGGGCCCTGTGCAGGTCCGGGTGAATCCTTGAAACCCGCCTTGTAGCGGCCCGGGGGGCCAAGTCAACCGCAAAGCGGCGGTTTCTGCTGTCGGGGGGGCTGGCGCCGCCTTGGGGGCTGAGGCGGGTGCCGGGGGGTTTGCCACCCCCGGAGCCCCGGCGCGTATTGGACCCAGGAAAAGGGGCGGCGGGATTGGGGGCAGGCGCGCGGATGGCCTGTAAGCCGGATTCTGTGACGGGCGGACCCGCCGGCGACCATTCCTCTGGGATGCCCGTTGCCGGGCACCTCAAGCTGCCAACCCGGATCTCCCGGCCAAGGCGGCCTTGCAGGGGCGGCCTGCGTGAGATCCCTATTCGGCATTGCTCCCGGTGGGGCTTGCCTTGCCGGTGCGTGTTGCCACGCCCGCGGTGGGCTCTTACCCCACCGTTTCACCCTTGCCCCCGCGCTGGAGGGCGGTCTGTTCTCTGTGGCGCTTTCCCTCGGGTTACCCCGGCCGGGCGTTACCCGGCACCGTTGCCTTGTGGAGTCCGGACTTTCCTCGAACGGGTCGGTTTCCCGGCCCTTCCGCGGTCGCCCGGCCATCCGCGCATTGCCGCAGATAAAGCCTTGCGCCGCTCAGGTCCAGCCTTTGCGGATGAGGGGGGTGAAATCTTCCGGGCAGAGCGGGCCGTCGGCGCCGGGGCGGTAGCGCAGGCGGATTGCGGCGAGCAGGGTTTCGTCGCTCACCTCGGCGGTGTAGCCCGCGGCTCTTGCGAGGCGGCGGAAGGCGGCCGGGTCGGCCGTGGCGGGGGCGGGGCCGGTGCCGCGGGGGGCGGCGAGGCCCATGCGTTCCAGCCGGGCCCAGTCGAAGCGCGGGCCGGGGTCGCGTTTGCGGCCGGGGGCGAGGTCGGAATGGCCGATCACCGCGTCCGGCGGCAGGGAATAGCGGCTGAGGAGATCGGCGAGCAGGTGTTCCAGCCGGTCCATCTGCGGCGCGGCAAAGGGGGAGGCGCCGCAGTTTTCCAGCTCGATGCCGATGGAGCAGGAGTTGATGTCGGTGCGCGGCCCCCAGGAACCGTGCCCGGCGTGCCAGGCGCGCTGGTCCTCGTCGACCAGCCGGAACAGCCGGCCATCGCGGGCGATCAGGTAATGTGCCGAGACCTCGCGTTCGGGCGAGGTCAGCCAGTCCAGCGCCTCGGCGAGCGGCAACGCGGTGTAGTGGATCACCACCAGTTCGGGGGTGAGCCCGTCGCGGCGGGGGCCGAAATTGGGCGACGGATGGGGAATGACGGCGCCGATGCCCGGCATCAGCTGTCGCCGGGGGTCTCGATGACCTCGTATTTCGTTATCACCTCCGGCGCGCCGCCACGGGCCGCGCGGAACGGCCGCGGATCCCAGAAACAAGCGAAGCCGTCGCCATCCGGGTCCATGCCGGCGCGGTCGCGCTTCGGGCCGCCGGCGTCGAGAAAGGCTTGCTGGGCCTGATCGGGTGAGGCGTATTTGGCGCAGGACCGCTCGAACCGGGTCTGCGCGGCGATGCCGGAGCGGCGGTAGAGCGTTTCGCCGGGGGCGTTGGTGGTCTCCAGTGCGAAGGCCACGATCGAGGGGCCGGAGCCATCGGGGCGTGGCGGCAGGTCGGTGGGGCCGATGGTCACATATTGGGCGCGGTTGCGCGCGAGGCGCGCGGCGTCGGAAGCGATGGTTTCGCGCGCGGTGACGGCGGCGAAATCCTGCTCGTCGGACAGCGGCGCCGGCGCCGGGACGGTGCCGGAGGTGGCTGCATTGCCGGTCATCGCGGAAAGCGGCGCGCCGGTGGCAGCGGGCTGCGTGATGGGAGCTGTTGGTGTTGCGACACCAGCCTGCCGGGAGGCACCCGGGGGCGCGACGCCAAGCACCGCCGCCGCGGTGTCGGCGGCGCTCATCGGCGTGCGGGCCGCAGGGGCGGGCCGTGTCTTTGCCTCCCGTGCCCCGCTGTCGGGGATTTCGGGCGAGCAGGCGGCGAGAGCCGCAAGGGCGAGCCCCGCGAGGGGCATGAGGCGCGTGGGTTTCATTGTCAGACCCTGAGTGGTGGCACTTGGCTGTGGCCGTCCGCCGGGGATTACCACCATTTGTCGGGCCTGGAAACGAAACCCGCAGCCCGTTCCAGCACATAGGCGGTATTCAGCAGATCGGCCTCTTCCCACGGGCGGCCGATGAGCTGGAGCCCGAGCGGCAGGCCCTTGGCATCAAGCCCGGCGGGCAGGGCGATGCCGGGGAGGCCCGCGAGGTTGACGGTGACGGTGAAGACATCGTTGAGATACATTTCCACCGGGTCGGCATCGGCCATTTCGCCGAGGCCGAAGGCTGCCGAGGGGGTGGCGGGGGTGAGGATCGCGTCGATGCCTTGCGCGAAGACCTGTTCGAAGTCGCGCTTGATCAGCGTCCGCACCTTGCGGGCGCGGTTGTAATAGGCGTCGTAGAAGCCGGCGGAGAGCACATAGGTGCCGACCATCACCCGGCGCTGGACCTCATCGCCGAAGCCTTCGGCGCGGGTCTTCTCGTACATCTCGACGATCCCGTCGCCGGCGCCGAGTTTCGCGCGGCGCCCGTAGCGCACGCCGTCGTAGCGGGCGAGGTTGGACGAGGCTTCGGCAGGCGCGATCACATAATAGGCCGGGAGCGCATATTTGGTGTGTGGCAGCGAGATTTCGACCGGCTTGGCGCCGGCATCGGCGAGCATTGCCTTGCCATCGTCCCAGAGCTTCTGGATTTCGGCAGGCATGCCGTCGACCCGGTATTCGCGCGGGATGCCGATGGTCTTGCCGCGGATGTCGCCGGTGAGGGCGGCTTCGAAATCCGGCACCGGGATGTCGGCGGAGGTGGAGTCTTTCGGGTCATGCCCGGCCATGGCGCCCAGCATGATCGCCGCGTCGCGCACCGATTTGGTCATCGGCCCGGCCTGGTCGAGCGAGGAGGCGAAGGCGATGATGCCCCAGCGCGACACCCGGCCATAGGTGGGCTTCAGCCCGGTGATGCCGGTGAAGGCGGCGGGCTGGCGGATCGAGCCGCCGGTGTCGGTGCCGGTGGCGGCGAGGCAGAGATCGGCCGCGACCGCCGCCGCGGAGCCCCCCGAGGAGCCGCCGGGGGTGAGCTTGCGCGCATCGACCTTCCAGGGGTTGATGGCATCGCCATAGACGGAGGTTTCATTGGAGCTCCCCATGGCGAATTCGTCCATGTTGAGCTTGCCGAGCATCACCGCGCCGGCGTCGAACAGCTTGGTGGTGACGGTGCTCTCGTATTCCGGTTTGAAGCTTTCGAGGATACGGCTCGCGGCCTGGCTGTCGACGCCCTTCGTGCAGAACAGATCCTTGATGCCGAGGGGGATGCCGGTCATCGGCGCGGCGTCGCCGGCCTTGAGCCGCGCGTCGGCGGCTTCGGCCTGGGCGCGGGCGATTTCGGGGGTGTGGTGGACGAAGGCGTTGAGCGCGGTGCCCGCCCCGATGGCGCCGAGGCAGGCTTCGGTAAGCTCGGCGGCGGAGAAATCGCCCCTGGCGAGCCCGTCGCGGGCCTCGGCGATGGTGAGTGTGTTGAGGTCGGTCATGGTCATTCCACCACCTTGGGCACCGCGAAGAAGCCCTCGCGGGCGTCGGGTGCGTTCTTGAGGATCTTTTCGGGATAGCCGCCATCGGTGACGATATCTTCGCGGCGCTTCAGCCGCATCGGCGTGACCGAAACCATCGGCTCCACCGCCTCGACATCGACCTCGTTGAGCTGTTCGATGAAGTCGAGAATGTTCGAGAATTCCCGGGCGAGCGCGGGCAGGCGGTCTTCGTCCACCCTGATCCGGGCGAGATGCGCCACCTTGCGGGCGGTATCTGTGTCGATCGACATCGGCAGGCCTCCAAATGCGTTACCCGGCGGTTTAGCGGCGGGCGGGGAGCGGCGCAAGCGGGCGGGGGGCGCAGCGGGGGTGCCGGGTGTGCCGGGGGTCAGCCGCGACCGGTTCAATCACGTCTGGTGGCGAAGAAGGCTTTCAGCAGGGCTTCGGCTTCCGGGGCGGCGATGCCGTCGTAGATTTCCGGCGCGTGGTGGCATTGGGGATGCGCGAATACGCGGGCGCCATGGGCGGTGCCGCCGGATTTGGGGTCGGCGGCGCCGTAGTAAAGGCGGCGGATCCGGGCGAAGGAGATGGCGGCGGCGCACATCGGGCAGGGTTCGAGGGTGACGTAGAGATCGGCTCCGGTGAGACGTTCCGCGCCGAGGCGAGCGGCGGCGTCGCGGATCACCAGCATTTCGGCATGGGCGGTGGGGTCGGAAAGCGCGCGGGTGCGGTTGCCGGCGCGGGCCAGCACCGTGCCGTCGGGCCCGACCAGCACCGCGCCCACCGGCACTTCGCCGAGGCGGGCGGCGGTGCGGGCCTCTTCGAGGGCGGCGTCCATGTGCGAGGTGAAGCGCATGGTCTCTCATGCAATGCGCGGCCTTGCTGGACAAGGGGTAAGCGGCGCACTAGCAGGAGGCATGACCAAGGATCTGGACAAACCGAAGGGCGAGCGCATCGCCAAGGTGCTGAGCCGCGCGGGCGTGGCGAGCCGTCGCGAGGCGGAGCGGATGATCGATGCCGGGCGGGTGAGCGTCAACGGCGCGCGGATCGACAGCCCGGCGCTGAATGTCGGGGCCGCCGACCGCATCGAGGTTGACGGTGTGGCGGTCGCGGAGCCGGACCCGCCCCGGCTCTGGCTCTACCACAAGCCGGCAGGGCTGGTGACCACCGCGAAGGACGAGAAGGGCCGCAGGACCGTGTTTGATGCGCTGCCCGCAGACATGCCGCGGGTGATGAGCGTCGGGCGGCTCGATCTCAACTCGGAAGGCCTGTTGCTGCTCACCAATGACGGCGGGCTCAAGCGGCGGCTGGAACTGCCTTCGACCGGCTGGGTGCGCAAATACCGTGTGCGGCTGCATGGGGTGCCGAAGGATGCGGATTTCGCGCCGCTGCGCGAGGGTCTGGTGATCGGGGGCGAGCGGTTCCAGCCGATGAGCGTGGTGCTCGACCGTCAGCAGGGCGCCAATGCCTGGGTGACGATCGGTCTGCGCGAGGGGCGGAACCGCGAAATCCGCCGTGCGGTCGAGGCGATCGGGTTCAGCGTGAACCGGCTGATCCGGCTGTCATATGGGCCGTTCCGGCTGGGCGATCTGAAGCCGGGCGCGGTGGAGGAGGTGAAGGCGCGGGTGCTGCGCGACCAGCTGGGCCTTGGTGGGGCCGAGGACGGGACGGGTACGGCGAAGACGCCGGTGCGGCGGCGCAAACCCGGGCGGGCCGGTGGGCCGCAGGCTCCGGGTCGCGGCGGGCGCGGGCCGTCCGGGCCGTCCGGGCCGTCCGGGCGCGGGAAGGGGGGGCCGAAACGGAACGGCCGTCCGGACAGGCGCGGGCGGTAGCCGGGGGCCTGCTTCGGAGGCGGGCGGTGTTGCGGGGGGAACGGGCACCCGGGGTTTTCCGGTCGTCCGGTCGTCCAATAGTCCGGAATTCCGGACTATTGGACTTTCCCTTTGGGATGGCCCGCGCGAGCGCCCGGGTTTCCACTCCTGCCCACCGCCGGCGCGGCCTTGGCAGAGCGGCAGGGGGCCGGGCGGGGGCCTGATCCGGGCCAGGGCCGTCCAGGATTGACCGGCCCCGGCAACGGCTTGCCGGCCCGGCATTATTTCCCTCAAAATCGCTGGCCAGCTATCCGGTGAACCCCTATATCTTGATCTGTGCCGCCCGCTCCGGGGGCTCTTGGAAGGTAAGTGTAAGGACAGCCGTGTCGGACACAGGTCTGCAAAAACTCGCGTTTTTCCTCCTGCTTGCGTTGATCCTCTACGTGTCGGTCACGGGGGGGGCGTAATGGGCGAACGCTATGGCGGAGAGTTCAGCCCGGGCGGGGAGGGTGGCCGCACAAGCGCCGCCCTGCCTCCGAAACGCCCCTTTGACGGCAAGACCCGCTCGAAAGCCGGTGGCCGGGTGAATTTCCTGTTCTTCGCGCCGCTGCCGCTGGCGGTCACGGCGTTCTTTCAGGACGGTATCGGGCTCGCTGCCCGTCTCACCGCTTTCGGGCTCATCGTTCTTGCCGCCTGGCTGACCCGTGAGGGCATTCTTGCCGAGGAAGCCTACAATGCCCGCAAGATCGCCCGGCGTCCGGCGATGCCCCGCAAGATCGTCGCCTCGCTGCTCACCGGCATTGGCCTCGCGATCCCGGCCGCCGCCCAGGGCGCCTTTCTCAACGCGGCGATCTTCGGCCTGCTGGGTGCGCTGCTGCACGGTTTCGCCTTCGGCCCCGATCCGCTGAAGGACAAGGGGATGGATGGGGTTGATACCTTCCAGACCGACCGCGTGGCGCGGGCCGTGGAGGGCGCCGAAAAGCACCTGACGGCGATGTCAGACGCCATCCTGCGCGCGAAGGACCGCGATCTGGAACTCCGCGTCGAGCGTTTCCAGGCCACCGCCCGGGCGATGTTCCGCACAATTGAGGACGATCCGCGCGATTTGACCCAGGCGCGCAAATATCTCAGCGTCTATCTGATGGGTGCCCGCGACGCGACGGTGAAGTTCGCCGACATCTACGCCCGCGGGCGCGACCCGCAGGCGCGGGCGGATTATGTTGCGCTGCTCGACGATCTCGAGGCCGGGTTCACCGGCAAGACCAAAACCATGCTCATCGAGGACCGGACCGACCTGACGGTCGAAATCGACGTCCTGCGGGACCGTCTGGCGCGCGAAGGCGTCCGGATGGACCGGGAACAATAAGGGGACCACATGTCAGTCATCAACACCCGCGAAAAGGCTCAGGCCGCATTGAAAGACGTCGAGGAGCTTACGGCGGTTGTCCTGCCCGAGCCTGCCGGCGACATGGTGCCGCTGGAGGCCGCGGAGGCGCCGCAAAAGGCGGAGATCGAGAAACGCATGGGCGAGATCGACATGGGCGACAGCCAGTCGATCATCGGGTTCGGCTCGGCGGCGCAGGCCGAGTTGCAGGCAATCTCGCAGGAAATGCTGCAAGGGGTGCGCAACAAGGATGTCGGCCCCGCGGGTGATTCGCTGCGCGATATCGTGTCGACCATCCGCGGCTTTTCGGTCTCGGAACTCGACGTGCGCCGCAAGCGCAGTTTCTGGGAAAAGCTGCTCGGGCGCGCCGCGCCGGCGGCGAAATTCATGGCGCGTTACGAGGGGGTCCAGGAGCAGATCGACCGGATCACCGAAAACCTGCTCACCCATGAGCATACGCTGCTGAAAGACATCAGGTCGCTCGATCTGCTCTATGAAAAGACGCTCGATTTCTACGACGAGCTGGCGCTCTACATCGCCGCCGGCGAGGCCAAGCTGGCCGAGCTTGACGCTGAAACCATCCCCGCCAAGGAGGCCGCGGTGGCGGCGGCGGAGGAGGATCAGGGCGTGATCGAGGCGCAGGAGCTGCGCGATCTGCGGGCCGCGCGCGACGATCTCGAACGCCGGGTGCATGACCTCAAGCTCACCCGTCAGGTGACGATGCAATCGCTGCCCTCGATCCGGCTGGTGCAGGAAAACGACAAGAGCCTCGTCACCAAGATCAACTCGACGCTGGTCAACACCGTGCCGCTGTGGGAAACCCAGCTTGCCCAGGCGGTGACGATCCAGCGCTCCGCCGAGGCCGCGACGGCGGTGAAGGAGGCCACCGACCTGACCAACGAATTGCTGAAGGCCAATGCCGAAAATCTGCGCGAGGCCAACAGGATGGTGCGCGAGGAAATGGAGCGCGGGGTGTTCGACATCGAGGCGATCAAGGCGGCCAATGCCGATCTCATCGGCACCATCGAGGAGAGCCTGCAAATCGCCGACGACGGCAAGGCGAAGCGCGCCGCGGCGGAGAAGGAGCTTCAGACGATGGAGGCGGAGCTGAAAGCGGCGCTCGCTTCGGCGAAGGCGCGCGGCCCCGAAGCGGGGCAGGCTGCTGGTGACGGTGCCGGAAACGGCGCCGGTGAAACGGCCGGCGGGCCGGTCTGACGGGAGGCCGGACCTTGCGGCGCGCGCTCAGAATTTCCGGGTTGCTGCTGGTGGCGGCGATGGCGCTGGGGGGGTGCGGCCTGCCCCCGCCCGGGGATGATCCCGCCCCCGCGCCCCCGCGTCCGGCACCCGAACCGGAAGCCTCTGCGCCGGTTCCGGGCGCTTCTGCGCAACTCGCCGACTATTATTCCCGGGTGCAGAACGGGCTGCTCGCCCAGGGGCTGCTGCGCACCGACAGCGGCGAGACCGACGCGCCGTTCTCCGCCCGCGATCTGGTGCGCAACTTCCTCAAGATCGCCTTCTATGAAGAATATGTCGACACCGGCGGCACCCTTGTCGCCCGCGAAAGCCGGAGCCGGATGCACCGCTGGGCCGAGCCGGTGACGCTTTCGGTGGAATTCGGTGCTTCGGTGGCCCCCGAAAACAAGCTTCAGGATGCCGCCGAAGTCTCGCGCTTCGTCTACCGGCTCGCGCGCGCCAGCGGCCATCCGATCCGGCAGGTGCCCCCGGGCACGGGGAATTTCCGGGTGTTCATCCTTGGCGAAGAGGAACGCCGCGCGCTCGGTCCGCGTCTGAAGCGCATCGTGCCCAATATTTCCCGGACCGCGCTCAACACCGTGGTCAACCTGCCGCGCTCCACCTATTGCCTTGCCTTCGCCATCGACCCCGAGGGTGACGGCACCTATTCCCAGGCGATCGCGGTGATCCGCGCCGAACATCCCGACCTGCTGCGCGCCTCCTGCATTCAGGAAGAACTGGCGCAGGGGCTCGGCCTGTCCAACGATTACGCGCTGGCGCGGCCTTCGATCTTCAACGACGATGAGGAATTCGGACTTCTGACCCGGCATGACGAGCTGCTGCTGCGGATGCTCTACGACCGCCGCCTGCGCCCCGGCATGGCCGAGGCGGAAGCGCGGCCGATCGTCGAGCAGATCGCCCGGGAGCTGATCGGGCACGGGGTCTGAGCGGGATCCGAGCGCCGGAGAACCGAACTGCAACACGGAGGCGAGAGGCCATGACCGATACGATTGTTTTTTCCTACAAGCCCAAACCCTGGGTCATGCTGCTGATCTTCGTCTTCTTCGCGGTCTGCACGGCCGTCTTTACGGTATTGGCCATCGAAAACGACCGTACCCTGGTTATTCTGTACGACCTCATCTTCATGGAACCGCAGGACGCCACGATCTTTTACGGCGTGTTTGCACTTGGCAGTGCCGCGCTGACGCTGTTCTGTGCGCTGGCACTCTGGCGCGGGCTGCGCTCCACGCAGACAGCCACCATCCGCCCGGATGCGGTGGTCTGCCCCAAAAGCGGCATGAGCAACAGGATCGTCACCATTCCATTTGCCTCCATCACCCGCCTGGAACGTGCGGCGGTGCAAATGCAGGAATTCCTTAATATCCACCACACCGGTGGAGAACTGAGCGTTGCCGCGTCGATGTTTGCATCGAAAGACCAGTTTGAAGAGTTCACGCGCATCGTCGCCGAACGCACCGATACCGCCGGCTCGCGGCCCGTCCGATAGCCTGGCGCCCCTGAAGGAGAAATACATGGGCATTCTCGACTTCCTCACCGGCGAATTCATCGACGTCATCGCATGGACGGACGACACCCACGACACCATGGTCTGGCGCTTCGAACGCGAAGGCCATGCGATCAAATACGGCGCCAAGCTCACGGTGCGCGAAGGCCAGTCGGCGGTGTTTGTCCATGAAGGCCAGCTGGCCGATGTGTTCACCCCCGGGCTCTACATGCTCGAAACCAACAACATGCCGATCCTCACCACGCTCCAGCACTGGGATCATGGCTTCAAGTCTCCGTTCAAGTCGGAGATCTACTACGTCAACACCACCCGCTTCACCGATCTGAAATGGGGCACGAAAAACCCGATCATGGCGCGCGACCCGGAATTCGGCCCGGTGCGCATCCGTGCCTATGGCACCTACAGCGTGCGGGTGGTGGACCCGGGGCTGTTTCTCACCGAGATCGTCGGCACCGACGGTGAG
Source organism: Rhodobacterales bacterium (assembly GCA_002746935.1). GTDB lineage: Bacteria > Pseudomonadota > Alphaproteobacteria > Rhodobacterales > Rhodobacteraceae > Sinisalibacter. The sequence goes on along the minus strand of PDRW01000010.1, from coordinate 10,167 downwards.
TTTACCATGGACGAGATCAGCTTTCAGGTGCGCAACATCATCGTCCAGAGTTTCAGCCGGATCGTCGCGAAATCGGGGATCCCGGTGCTCGACATGGCGGCCAATACCATGGAGCTCGGCAAGCTCGTGGCCGGGGAGCTGTCGGCGGTGCTGAAGGGCTACGGGCTGGCGGTGCCGGAATTCTACATCGAGAACATCTCGCTGCCGCCTGCGGTGGAGGCCGCGCTCGACAAGCGCACCTCCATGGGGCTGGTGGGCGATCTCAACGCCTATATGCAGTTCAACGCCGCCGAGGCGATGGGGGCGGAAAACTCCGCCATGGCCGGTGCGATGGGGACCGGGCTGGGCGCGGCGATGGGGCTGGGCATGGCTCAGGGCTTCGGCGGGCAGGCCGGGCCGTGGGGCGCGATGCCGGCGTCTCAGCCCGGGGGCCAGCCCGCGCCCGCGCCCGCGCCTCAGGCCGCCCCGATGGCCCCGCCGCCGCCGCCGGTGGAAAAGGTCTGGCATATCGCCGAAAACGGCGCCACTCAGGGTCCGTTCAGCCGTGCCAGCATCGGCCAGAAGGTTGCCAGCGGCGCGGTGACCCGCGACACGCTGGTCTGGACCGCGGGGCAGGACGGCTGGCAGAAGGCCGGCGAGGTGGCCGATCTTGCCACCCTGTTCACCATCCTGCCGCCGCCGCCGCCACCCGTGGGCTGAGCCCGGTGACGCAGGTTCTGCGGCGCGCGTCCGGCCCGGAGGAGGCCGAGGCCGAAGCCATCGCGCTGGCCCTGATGGGGGTCGGCGCGCTCGGGCCGGAGCGGCTTGCCGAAGCGGCAAGCTGGGAGCGCCCCGGCGGCGGGGTGATGGGGCGTGCGGCGATTGTTGCGGCCGCCGCCGGGCAAAGCGCCGAGGCCATTGCCGTCGATCAGGTGGTGACCCATGGCCGCGCCGGCTCGGTCTCGGGCCGTGTCACCCGCGGCGGCGCCACCCGGCTGTTTTGCCATGTGATCCGCTACACCGCCCCCGATGCCCGCGAGATCGCCCAGCTCGTCAGTTTCGAACATCCCGAAAGCCCCCGAAACGCCCCTGAAGCCCCCCGAAACGCCCCTGAAACACCCGTGAAACACCCCTGAAACGCTCCCGAAAGCCCCTGCCATGACCGACGCCTACGCCCCGGACACGCCCCCCAGCCCCGACGAGGAGCATCGCTTTCCCTGCCCGCAATGCGGCGCCGATCTCCGCTTCGACGCCGACAAGGGCCAGATGCTCTGCACCCATTGCGGCTATGAGGAAATCATCGAGGGCCATGGCGGTCAGGGCCGGATCGCGGGCATCCCCGAGCTTGATTTCCACGCGGCGGTGACCGCGCGGCTTCCCGAGGCCGAGATGGAAGAGCGCCGCCTCGCCTCCTGTCCGAATTGCGGCGCCCATGTGGAGTTTGACGGCGCGCTCCATGCCACCGAATGTCCCTTCTGCGCCACCCCCGTGGTCGCCGACACCGGCGCCCACCGCCAGATCAAGCCCCGGGGGCTCTTGCCTTTCGCGCTGGAGGAACGCGAGGCCCACAAGCAGATGAACGACTGGCTCGGGCGGCTCTGGTTTGCGCCCGGCGGGTTGCAGGACTATGCCCGCAAGGGCCGCCGGATGACCGGTATCTATGTGCCCTACTGGACCTTCGATGCCGACACCAAGTCCAGCTACCGCGGCGAACGCGGCACGGTTTACTATGTCACCCGCACGGTGATGCGCGATGGCAAACGCGTGGAGGTGCGTGAGCAGAAGATCCGCTGGCGCTCGACATCCGGCCGGGTGGCGCGGTTTTTCGACGATGTGCTGGTGCTCGCCGCCACCAGCCTGCCGAAGCCCTATACCGATGCGCTGGAGCCCTGGGATCTCGCCGCGCTGGAGCCCTACCGGCCGGAATACCTCGCCGGTTACCGCGCCGAGGGCTATACGGTCCCGCTCGAAGACGGTTTCGCCGAGGCCCGCGCCCATATGGATGCGGTGATCCTGCGCGATGTGAAATTCGACATCGGCGGCGACCGGCAGAGGGTGCACAACATCTCGACCAGCGTGTCGGACGTGACCTTCAAGCACATCCTGCTGCCGGTCTGGATGGCGGCCTACAAATATCGCGACAAGACCTATCGCTTCGTGATCAACGGGCGCACCGGTAAGGTGCAGGGCGAACGGCCTTGGTCGGTCTGGAAGATCGCGTTTGCGGTGATCCTCGGGCTTGCCCTTGCCGGGGCCATCGGCTGGCTGGCGGCGCAGAACCAATGATCACGCTCCGCCCCGCCACCCCCGAAGACGCCGGCGCCATGGCCCGGGTGCAGCGGGAGATCTTCGCCGCGCGCGGCTTTGGTCCCCATGGCGACACCGCCTGGACCCGGGCGCGCTACATCGACGCCCCGGGCGCGCTCGCCTGCACCCTGGCCGAAGAAAAGGGCAGGGTGCTCGGGTTCCAGTCGCTGCAACGCGCCGGGCCGGACAATGCCCATGGTCTGCCCGAAGGCTGGGGCATCATCGGCACCCATATCGCGCTTGACGCCGGACGGCGCGGGATCGGGCGGGCGCTGTTTGCCGAAAGCCTCAAGGCGGCAAGGGCGGCGGGGCTCACGGCGATCGACGCCACGATCGGCGCCGCCAACCCGGGCGCGCTCGCCTATTATGAAGCGATGGGCTTTCGCACATGGCGCGAAACCGGCGGGGCCATCGGCAAACGTCATGACCTCACCTGACCGCCCGTTGCCCCCGCCGCCTTGCCGCGCTAAGCCTGCCCCAAACCATCCGGGGAGACAGAGATGATCCTGTGCTGCGGCGAAGCCCTCATCGACATGCTACCGCGCGAGACCACCGGGGGCGAACAGGCCTTCGCCCCTTACGCCGGGGGGTCGGTGTTCAACACCGCCATCGCGCTCGGGCGCCTCGGCGCGCCGGCCGGCTTCCTCTCCGGCCTCTCGACCGACCTCTTCGGCCAGATCCTCGAGACCACGCTGGCTGAATCCCATGTCGACACCACGCTTGCGATCCGCTCCGACCGGCCCACCACGCTGGCCTTCGTGAAACTCACCGACGGTCAGGCGGACTATGCTTTCTACGACGAAAACACCGCCGGCCGGATGATTTCCGCCCGCGACCTGCCCGAAATCCCCGCCGGGGTCGGTGCGATGTTCTTCGGCGGCATCTCGCTTCCGCCCGACCCCTGCGGCGGCGCCTATGAAACGCTGATGCTGCGCGAGGCCGGGGCGCGGGTGACGATGATCGACCCCAATATCCGCCCGGGCTTCATCCGCGACGAAGCCGCCTACCGCGCCCGGATCGGGCGGATGATGGCGGCGGCGACGATCGTGAAATCCTCCGACGAAGATCTCGCCTGGCTCGGGCTGACCCCGGGCGATCTGCTCGCGGCCGGTGCGAGGCTCGTCTGCCTCACCGAAGGCGCCAAAGGCGTCACCGCGCTCTGGGCGGGGGGCAATTGCACGGTGGCGGCGAAGCCGGTCGAGGTGGTCGACACCGTTGGCGCTGGTGACACGTTCAACGCCGGGTTCCTTGCCGGGCTCCACAGGGCCGGGATGCTGGGCGCGGAAGCGCTCACCGCCCCCTCCGCCGCAACGCTGACGCCTGCGCTGGAGCTTGGCGTCGCGGCGGCGGCGGTCACCGTGAGCCGCGCGGGCGCCAACCCGCCCTGGGCCACGGAGCTGGAAGGGGAGTTGGAGGGCTGGCCGTGAGGGCGCTTATCCAGAGGGTCAGCGAAGCCGCCGTCCGGGTGGAGGGCGAGGTCACCGGCGAGATCGGCCCGGGCCTCCTCGTGCTCGTCTGCGCCATGCAGGGCGACAGCGAGGCGCAGGCCGAGGCGCTTGCCGCCAAGATCGCGAAGCTCCGTATCTTCAAGGACGATGCGGGCAGGATGAACCTCTCGGTGCGCGACATCGGCGGGGCGGCGCTGGTGGTCAGCCAGTTCACCCTCGCCGCCGACACCTCCCGCGGCAACCGCCCGGGCTTTTCCACCGCCGCCCCTCCCGCCGAGGGCGAACGGCTCTACGAATATTTCGCCCAACGCCTCCAGGGCGAGGGCCTCCCCGTCGCCACCGGCCGCTTCGGCGCCGACATGAAGGTGAGCCTCCTCAACGACGGCCCGGTCACCATCTGGATGGAGATCTGACAGACGCCGGGGCGCCGGGGGTCGTGCCCCCCGCCAACCGTGCTGCCGATGACAGGCCCTGCAAGGGAAGGCCAGGCAAAAGCCCGGAACCGCTCTGCCCACCGAGACGGCGGTCCGACCGTTTTGCGCCGCGCCGGTTCACAGGGCGTCAGGGTCAGGCGCTACAGCTGACGGGTGTGGTGAGGATCCTGGTTTCGGTGCTTTCGATGGTTTTGCTCCGGTCCTGTGCCGGGCGGTGGCCCTTGCCAAACCGGGCGGAATCATAACCTACGGAAATCACTCACCTCATTCCCGCTCAGACTCTAAGGCAGCCTGAGGCCGAGCGCGGCGGCGGCGGCCCTGAGGCTCCGGGTGGCGGTGTCGGCGCTGGTGTCGAGCCCGTCGAGCGCCGCGCCCACATCGGCCTCTGCCCGGGCGGCGGTTTCGATCCGGGCGAGATGGGCGCAAAACCCGGTCAGGGCGAAATTCGACGCTGCCCCCTTCAGCCGGTGTGCGGCCCGGGCGATGGCGGGCCAGTCACTCGATGCCTCGGCCGCCTGGATCGTTGCCAGCGCCGGCGGGACCGAAGCGAGAAAGGCAGCGACGATCTCCGCCGCCTCTTGCGCGCCGATGTCCTCGATATCGGCAGCCAGGGTGGCGGCGGTCTCCTCCGGGGGCGCGTCTTCGGCGACGCTCTCGGCGCCGAGAAACGCCGCCAGCGCCCGGGGCGACAGCGGTTTGTGGAGGATGCAATCGACGGCGAAACGGGCGCGGGTCTCGGGGGTGTCGTCCACCCGGTGCGCGGTCAGCGCGGCGATCGGTGGCGGGGTGGCGAGGGCATCGCGGATCGCCGCCGCCGCCTCGCCGCCGGTCATGTCGGGCAGGTCGAGATCCATCAGCACCGCGTCGATGCTGGCATCGGCGAGTGCCACGCCGTCGGCGCCGGTCCCGGCCTCCAGCACCTCGCAGCCAAGACGTTCGAGATAGCCGCGCGCGACCATGCGGTTGACCGGCTGGTCCTCGACCACCAGCACCCGCCGTCCCAGCCGGGCGCTGGCCACCGCTTCGCCCGAGCGCACCACCGCCCCGGGATCGCCCGCAGCGAGTGGCACGGTGAGGGTGAAGGAAGACCCCGCCCCCGGCGCGCTGACCAGCGACAGCGCCCCGCCCATGGCCTCGGTCAGCCGGCGGCAGATCGACAGCCCCAGCCCCAGCCCCTCGATGCCCTCGCCCGCATGTTCGGCGCCGCGGGTATAGACGTCGAAGACCCGCGTCTGGTCTTCCGGGGCAATGCCGAGCCCGGTGTCGCTGACCGAGAAGCTCAGAACATGGCCCCCCGCGGGGGCGGGGGCGTGGTCGAGCACCAGCGTCACCTGGCCTTCGGAGGTGTATTTCACCGCGTTCGACAGCAGGTTCACCACCACCTGACGGATCTTCTGCACATCGCCCCGCAGCACCGGCGGCGCGTCCGGGGCCATGTCGATGGCGGCGTGCAGGCCCTTTTCCTCGGCATTGGCAATGAGATAGCCGCCGAGCTGGCCCATCAGGTCGCGCAGGTCGAAATCCACCGGCTGAAGCACCGGGCGGCGGTCCTGGGTGGCGGCATAGTCGAGGATGTCATTCGCCAGCACCAGCAGGTTCTCGGCGCTCTTGCGGGCGATGCCCGCGCGTTTGCGGGTCTTGCCCTTTGCGTCCTGCTCGATCAGCCGGAGCATGCCCACCACGCCGTTCAGCGGGGTGCGGATCTCGTGGCCCATCATCGCGAGGAACTCGCTCTTGGCGCGGTTGGCGGCCTCGGCCTCGTCGCGGGCGCGGTCATGGGCGTGCATCTCGTCGACCACCTCGCGGGTGCGCTGGGTGACCGCTGCTTCCAGATCCTTGCGCAGCCGCTGGGCCTCGGCGGCGCGCAGGCGCAGCACATGAAGCGCGCGTTCCATGCGGCCGATCTCGTCGTCGCCGGTCTCGGGGATGTCGCGGCCATAGTCGCCCCGGGCCAGTGCGGTGATGTGGTGCGACACGTCGCGCAGCCGCGCCACGGTGCGGCGGCTGACCATCTGGCGCACCACGATGGAGGCGGTGACGGCGGCGGTGAGGATGGCGACGAAGCCGATGGTGATCCACCAGCTCAGCCGTTCGGTGCGCGCCTGGCTGGCGGCGGCGGCGCGCTGCATCCGGGCGAACAGCGCGTTTGCCCAGGCCACCAGCGCCTCTGTGCGGTTTTGCAATCCGGCGGTCGCGACTTCCAGTGCCGCCTGGCCCGCAAGCTCGCGGGCCTTGATCCCGAAGGCGCCGTTTTCGGCCAGTTCGGTCTCTGCCGCGGTGAGCAGGGCGGTTGCTTCGCTGCGGGCGCTGGCCGAGGGCAGGTAAGCGGTGCGCCCGCGGGCCTCGTCAACAGCCTGTGCGACACTCGTGCGCACCTCCGCCAGCTCTGCCGGATCGGCAGCGGCATGAACCCGGTCGATCCCGACACGGATCTGTTCTATCGCGCGCGACAATTCGAAGAGCCGGTCGTAGACAAAGAAGTCTTCGTCGGCGAGCCGGTCGAGGCGTCCGGCGAGGGCATCCGGCGGGGCGTCGTAAAGATCGGCGATGGTGGCGGTGACCTGAACGCGTGCGGTGTCGGTCTGGCGGGCGACGAGGTCTTCCAGCCCGGCCAGCATGACACCGGCCGCAGCCAGCCGGGCGGCCACCTCCGCACGGGCTTCGAGGCTGGCGCGCGCGGCATCGGCCTGGGCGCGTACCGCCGCCCCCAGCGCCTGAAGCTCCGGCGCGGCCTCATGTTCGAACCCCGGCGCGCGTTCTGCAAGGTCTTCCGCGCGGCTGGCAAGGGCCGCGATCCGGGCGGTCATCTCATCGGACAGGGCCGCGAGGTCGGTCACGTTGCCAACATCGGCAAAGGCCCGTCCGAGCGAGGCCAGATGGGTGCTGTCGGCCTGGATCTGGCGGGTGAGCGCGGCTGCGGGCAAATTGTTGCGGATCAGCGCCTGGTGGCTGTCGACCAGATAGCGGTTGGACAGGATCGCCGCCAGACCGACGGCAACCGTCAGCCCGGTGATGAAGGAGATCACCCTGCGAAGCTGCTTGTCGAACCGTGCCCGTGCCATGGCAAAGGTGTACGTGGGCTTGCGCGGCGGTGCAATCGCGGGCGCCGGGTCTGGTGCGGTTGCAACGGGCCATGTCGCGGTGCCGGATGCTGGCGGATCGGCGGCGGGGTGGCACGGCCGGTCGATCTGCCGTTACCGGGTGCGCCGGCGTTGGGCGGGGGACGTATCGACACCGGATCAGCTCTGCGCCATTGTCCCGCTGACGCGGCCCGGAAGCCCCGGGCCGGACAAGCGCGAGGAGCCGATGCAAAAAACCTATGCCGAAGAAGTCGCCCGCAACGCCGAAACGCTTGCCGGACGGATCGCCGCCCTTCCCGAAACCGGCGCCCGCCGCCGCCTTGCGGCCATTGCCGGGGCGCCCGCTTCGGGCAAGTCGACCCTTGCGGAAGAGGTGGTCGCGCGTCTGGTCGCGGCCGGGGTCAACGCGGTTCTGATGCCGATGGACGGGTTTCACCTCGACAACCGCCTGCTGGAGCCGATGGGTCTGCTGCCGCGCAAGGGCGCGCCCGAAACCTTCGACTTCGGCGGTTTCCGCGCGACCCTCGCCCGGGTGCAGACCGAGGCGCAGGTATTTCTCCCGGTGTTCGACCGTTCCCGCGAGATCGCCATCGCCGGGGCCGGAGAGATCAGCGCGGAGACCACCCATGTGGTGGTCGAGGGCAATTATCTGCTGTTCGACGAAGACCCCTGGCGCGAGCTCGCGCCGATGTGGGATTTCTCGGCGTTTCTGGAGGTGGACGAAGCCGAGCTTGAAAGCCGCCTGCTGCGGCGCTGGAACCGGTTCGGCTATCCGCCGGAGGAGGTGCGGGCCAAGGCATTCGGCAACGACATTCCCAACGCACGCCGGGTGGCGGGCGCGGTGGTCGCGCCCGACATGCTGCTCCGGCAACAGAAGCGATAGCGATAGCCGCTATTCGGTAAAGCGCACGAAACCGAGCTCGCTGGCGCCGTTGCCGGGGATCAGCGTCATCTGGTCGTGGGCCGGATCGTAGGCCACGGCGACGGTGCCGTCGAGCGCCTCAAGCACCCTGGTTTCCTGCGCATCCATCGGCTCCGGGCAGAGCATCATGGTGGTGGCCAGGGGCGGCTTGAAAACCACCGTCCCCGGAGCGGATACGGCGGTGCCATTGAAGTGGTTGCAGCCGGTGGTGCCGAACACCGTGCCATCGGCGGAAAAGACGATCCGCCCGCCGGGCCTGGCGGCGGCCCCGCCGACCGAGACCAGAATCCAGCCGGTGCCCCCGGCTGTGTTGGCGGCCCCGGCGGTTTCGGCAACGGCCGGAAGGGCGGTCATCGCAACACCAAGGGCGAAGGCGGCAAAGCTGGCGGGAACGAGACTATGCATGATTGGGCTCCATCTGTTGTCCGAAACCTACCCCAGGCCGGGCGACAAAGGAACCGGTCGCGCAATCGGCTGGAACACGAAGCCGTGACAGGCTAAGACAAGCCGATCCCGCCCCCACCAGCCCGGCCTCAACCGGTCCAGCCCGATGCCCGTCACCCTGCACCAGCTCTCCGACCTCGCCACACTGCCGTTCGACGACATCCTCGACGTGCGCTCGCCCGCGGAATACGCTGAAGACCACCTGCCCGGCGCGCTCAGCCTGCCGGTGTTGTCGAACGCCGAACGCGCCCGGGTGGGCACGATCTATGTGCAACAGGACCGTTTTCTCGCCCGCAAGATCGGCGCCGCGCTGGTGGCGCGCAATGCCGCCGCCCATATCGAGGGGGTGCTGGCCGACAGGCCCGGTGGCTGGCGGCCGCTGGTCCATTGCTGGCGCGGCGGCCAGCGGTCGCGGTCCTTCGCCTCGATCCTGAAGGAAATCGGCTGGCGGACCGACACGATCGAAGGCGGCTACAAGGCCTATCGCGGGCTGGTGGTGAAGGCGCTCTATGACGCACCGGTGGCGTCCAGGGTGTTTCTGGTCGGCGGTGGCACCGGTACGGCGAAAACACGCCTTCTGGGCCATATTGCTGAAGCGGGCGGGCAGGTGATCGACCTTGAAGCGATGGCCGAACATCGCGGCTCGCTGTTCGGGCCGGTGGGGGAGGCGCAGCCGTCGCAGAAGCTGTTCGAAACCCGGCTGGCGGCGGCGCTCACGGCGCTCGACCCGGCGCGTCCGGTTTTCGTCGAGGCGGAAAGCTCGAAGATCGGCAGGATCGTGGTGCCGCCGAGCCTGTGGAAGGCGATGGTCGCCGCGCCGCGGTTCGAGGTGACGGCGCCGCTCGACGTGCGCGCGGCGCATCTGGTGCGCTCCTACCCGGACATGGTGTCGGACCCGGTGAAGCTTGACGCGGTGCTCGACAAGCTCACCCGTTACCACGGCCACGCGCGGGTTGCGGCCTGGCGCGGGCTCGCCGCGGAAGGGGCTTATGCGCAGATGGCGGCCGAGCTGGTGACCGAGCATTATGACAAGAAATACACCCGGATCGCCCGCGACGGCGCGCCGGTGCCGCAGATGCTCGCGCTCGACGATCTCGAGGACGCGACGCTCGCCGATGCGGCGCGGCGGATGATCGCGGCGGCGGAGGCGTGACGGGCGGCGCGCCGGAGTGAGGCCTTTTGGCCGTTTCGGGGGGGGGCGGGGCTTTGCCGGCGTGAAAATGCGGCCAACAGCGGATATTCCGGGTGATGGTGAGGTCGGAACAGAGCCGCGAAACCGGTTTCTCTGACGATGGCGGGACAGGCCATTCCTTTGTTCATTGAAGCGGGGTCTCTTCGGGAGAGTGTCGGTCCGGAGCCTCGCAAAACCCGAAAAGGTGGCTGAACCTGCTGATCAAAATGCCATGTTCGGCCCATGATTTTCTTTATTTTGCAAGGTGTTGCGGGAGATTTCGTTAGTCCGGTATTCTGGACTAGAGTCTTTCCCGATCAGGTTGAGTTATAGCCTGCGTTTTGGATGTAGTTTGCGCATTCTTGTTGGCTGATCGCGTTGA
>PDRW01000001.1 GCA_002746935.1 Rhodobacterales bacterium | reverse complement strand
GCTTCTTCCAGAACGATTTCGCCGGGCGCCTCTCCAACCGGGTGATGCAGCTCGGGCCGGCGGTGGAAGACAGCACCTACATGGCCTTCGAAGGTATCTGGTACGCGCTGAGCTATGTTTTCGCCGCCATGCTGATCCTCGGTCAGATCACCCCCTGGCTGGCGTTGCCGCTGGGCGTCTGGCTGGCGCTTTATGTACTCTATACCCGCTGGGTGGCGATCCGGGTGGCGGCGGCTTCCGAGAAATGGTCCGACGCCCGTTCGCTGGTCACCGGACGGGTGGTCGACGCCTATGCCAATATCGAAACCGTCAAGCTGTTCAGCCAGGGGGCGGCGGAGGAGGCATATGTCAAATCCGCGATGCGCCGCCACCGGCTGCGCTTCCAGCGCTTCCTCAGACTGATGACCAACCTCAGCTTCGGTCTCACCATGCTCAACGGCATGTTGATCGTCGGCGTGCTCGGCCCCGCGCTCTGGCTCTGGAGCCGTGGGATCGTCAGTGTCGGCGAGGTCGCCGCGGCTTCCACCCTGGCGGTGCGGCTGAACGGCATGTCCGGATGGATCATGTTCGTGACCATTCGCCTTTTCGAACATGCGGGCGTGATCCGCGAGGGGCTGCGCTCGATCGCCGTGCCGCATGAGATCAACGACGCCCCCGGTGCGCCCGCGCTGAAGCTGACACGGGGCGAGATCGTGTTTGATGACGTGTCGCACCACTACGGCAAGGGCTCCGGCGGGCTCGACCATGTCTCGCTCACCATCCCCGCGGGCCAGAAGGTGGGACTCGTCGGGCGGTCCGGGGCGGGGAAATCCTCGCTGGTGACCCTCGCGCTGCGGTTCCGCGATGCCGAACAGGGCCGCATCCTGATCGACGGCCAGGACGTTTCGGCTGTGACACAGGATTCCCTGCGTGCCGCCATCGGCATGGTGACACAGGACAGCTCGCTCTTGCATCGCTCGGTGCGGGCCAACATCCTCTATGGACGGCCCGGCGCCAGCGAAGAAGAGATGGTCGACGCCGCCCGCCGCGCCGAGGCGCATGGCTTCATCCTGGGGCTCGAAGACCCGCAGGGCCGCAGCGGCTACAACGCCCATGTGGGCGAGCGCGGGGTGAAGCTCTCCGGCGGCCAGCGCCAGCGGATCGCGATCGCGCGGGTGATGCTGAAGGACGCGCCGATCCTGGTGCTCGACGAGGCCACCAGCGCCCTTGACAGCAAGGTCGAGGCGGCGATCCAGGACACGCTTTACGGCATGATGGAGGGCAAGACGGTGATCGCCATCGCCCACCGGCTGTCGACCATCGCCCGGATGGACCGGATCGTGGTGCTTGATCGCGGCCGGGTGGTGGAAGACGGCACCCATGAGGCGCTGATCGCCCGGGGCGGGCTCTATGCCGATCTCTGGGCGCGGCAGTCGGGCGGGTTCCTCGCGGAGGATTGATCTGCGGCTTCGGGTGGGGAGGGCGTTTCGAAATCGCGTGTGCCCCGTGTCCCCCGCGCCGGCCGGACCCGGATGCTCCTACGCGCGCGTCTGACGCAGCCTCAGATGCACCTTGATCTGGCCGTGGTCGGAGGCGAGCTTGTTATAGGGCGCTTCCGGGTGGGAGCCGTCGGTGATGTGGTCGTTGAGCACCGAGAAATATTCCATGTCCGCCAGCCGGTCCGGGTTCTCCGGGTGGAAATGCCGCGACAGCAGGATCTGGTCGATGGATTCGTAAACCCCGCCGAAGGCCGAGGTATAGACCATGTCGCGCAGGGACTTTCGCACGAAGAGCTTCTCGGCCGAATACAGCCGTGACGCTTCGACGGCGGCGGTGATCGCCATGTGCTCCTCTGCCGAATAACGGTCGGAATAGCTTTCGGCGTCGTGGCGCAGCATCCAGGCGTAGTTCCTGAACGGCACCTCGCCCGAGACGATTTCCGACGACACCGCGTGTTCGCCATCGTTGAAATCGCCGAGCGCCACCACCGGGTGGCCGGCCGCAAGCTCGGCGACGATCTCGCGGCGCAGCACCCAAGCCTCGGCCATGCGGCGCACCGCGGCGCGCAACGCGCCGAGCGCCCGGCCCGCGGGGTCGTAGCGGGTGAGGTTCTGCTCCGGGGCGAAGCGGTGGCCTTCGGGGGGGATGAACTCGCCGAGCTTCGATTTCAGATGGCAGTTGAACAGCACGATCTCCGCCGTGCCCACCGGGATGCGGACCTTGAGGATCGGGCGCGACAGACGCCGGAGCGTGAAATGCCCCGCATCGAGATCGCCCGCCATGCCGCGCAGCGGCTGGAACGGGATGATAACCGGCTCGGGCAAGTCCTGGATCACCTCCGGCGCGCCCAGAAACCCCAGCCGCGACAGCACCGCCACCCCGGGGCGCCGCTCCCCGGGCTGGCCCGCATCGGCGGCATTGGGCGCAAAGGCCAGCGCGGCCTCGTCCCAGGGGTCGACCCCGAGCTTGTCGAAGATCACCTTGCGCCGGTAGGCCTTGCCGCGGTCGGGGATCACCGCTTCGTTGAGCGCGCGCGCCCGTGCCGAGGCCTCGGCCACCACATCCGTGAGCGCCGCCTCTTCGAACACCTCCTGAAAGCCGATCACATCGGCGTCGAGATCGACAAGCTGCGCCGCGGTCCAGTCGCGTTTCCAGGCGTATTCCTCGGGCGTGTAGCTCTGGAACCGGTAATACTCCCGGTCCGGCCCGATCAGGTTCTTCACGTTGAAACTGGCGATGGAAAACGGCATGAAGACTCCCCTTTGTGTGCTTTCCATCATCTGTGCCCGGCACATCCGGCGCAAGCCGGAAACCGGGCTCAGCCCTCGCGCGGGCGCACCTCGAGCCAGATGTCGCGGTCGGGGCGCAGCGTCAGGATCAGTTTCGGCTTCGGCGCCGGACGGTCGGTGAGGCTGAAGCGGTAACGCGCGAGCAGGGTGGCCAGCGTGATGATCGATTCCTGCATCGCGAATTCGGCGCCGATACAGACCCGCGGGCCCACGGAAAACGGCAGATAGGCGAAACGGTCGATCTTCTTCATGTCGGCGAAACGTTCGGGGCGGAATTCGTCGGGCCTGTCCCAGTGGCGGCGATGCCGGTGCATGGCGTAGAACGGCAGGATCATCGTGTCGCCCGGCCTGATCCCGGTCCCGTTGATCTCGTCTTCCGCCTCGGCGGTGCGCAGATGCACCGGGATCGGCGGATAGAGCCGCATGGACTCGGAAAAGGCCTGGCGGATGTAGCCGAGTTTCGGCACGTCTTCCCCGGTTGCGGCCCGGTCTCCCAGCACGTCGCGGGCTTCCGCTGCGGCGCGCTCCTGGGTTTCGGGTTCGAGCGCCAGCAGATAGAGCGTCCAGGCCAGAGAGATGGCGGTGGTCTCGTGGCCTGCGATCAGGAAGGTGATGAGATTGTCGCGCAGTTCGGCGTCGTTCATCCTGCGCCCGGTCTCGGGGTCGGCGGCGTCGATCAGCATGTCGATCAGGCCGGGATCCCCGGTGTTGGGCTTTTGCCGGCGTTCGGCGATCGCGGCATCGGCACCGTCTTTCAGCGCCTGAAGCGTCGGGTGGGTGCGCATCCGGCCGGGGCGCGGCACCCATGCGGGCAGGCGCAGGAAATCGAACAGCGAAATCCGCCCGGTGTCGGCGAGGTAATGGTCGATCGCCGGGCTCACCACGTCGAGCGGCACGGCGCTTTCGCCCTCGCCGTCGGCAAAAGTGATCCGCACGATGATGTCGAAGGCGGTTTTCATCGTTTCCTGGGAGATGTTTACCGGCCCTTCCCGGCCCTTGAGGCGCTCCGCCGCCTCTCCCGCGGCGCGGGTCATCGGGGGTGTCAGACGGGCGACGTTGCGCGGCGCGAATGCCGGGTTCATGACCCGCCGCTGCCAGCGCCAATCCTCGCCGTCGATCACGAAAAGCCCGTGTTTGAGCGCTTTGGCGAGCACCCCCTTGGCCTCGGGCGACTTCGGGTAATTGGCAAAATTGCTCTTGAAAATCCGCCGGTTGCCTTCGGGATCGACGACGACGTGAAAGCGTCTGAGCAGTTTGCCGGAGACCATCCGGTGGTGCAGCGCGTCGCGCGGGATCACATTGAGCACATTGCCCCGGGCGAGCCGGATCAGGCCGAGCAGGCCGGGGCGTTTCCCGAGAAGTTCGGCGTCGGGCGGGGTCTTGCGCGGGGCCGGTCCGCTTTCGGACGCGGGGCCTGCGGGGGGGTCAGGAGGCTCGCCGCCAAACCCGGTGACAGGGCAGCGCCCGCCGGAAGATGTTGTCTCGCTCATGGGCGGAGGTTTAGGTGCTTCATGCGTTCCGGGCAATCCGCTTGTGCCCGGCCCGGTGCAGACGGCCATATATTGCATGCAGCGCGGGGCGGATTGGCGCCGAAACCGGAGGCCGCCCGGGTGGTTCCCGGTTTGCAAGCGCCTCCCGTCCACGCTATTTGTATGTTGCCATTTCCCGCTTGTCCCGTTCAGGAGCCCTGCCCATGATCCGCCTCGCCCCGAAAACCGCTGCTCTGGTCCTCGGGCTTGGCCTGCTCTCGGCCTGCGCCCCCGTGGGGGATCTCGACGGTCCGCCGGAGCCGATGGGCCGCTTCCTGCTCGGGCACAACGTCGCGCTGGTGATGGAGGATGCCGAGGTGGGCATCGCCTCGCGCGAACTGGACGACAAGGCCTGGGTGAGCGCGCTGCGCACGGCGATCAACGACCGGTTCTCGCGCTACGATGGCGACCGCTATTTCCACATCTCGGTGGCGGTGCTGGGCTATGTGCTGGCCAAACCCGGCGTCCCGGTCGTCGCGGCGCCGAAATCGGTGCTGATCGCGGATGTGCGTGTGTTTGACGACACCCAGGGCGGCAAGCCGATCACCGAAGAGCCCGAACGGTTCACCGTTTTCGAAGATGGCAGCGAGGTCATTGTCGGCTCCGGCCACAGCCGGTCCGCCGAAGAACAGGCTGCGATCCTGTCGCGCAATCTTGCGCGCCGGATTCATGACTGGATGCTCGATCATCCCGAGTGGTTCGGTGACGCAAGCGAAATGGACCCGGCCACCACCTCGGCGGGACGCCCGATCCAGCCGCTGCCGGAGCTTGACTACGCCGCCGGCGAAGAGTGACGCCGGCACGGTCGCGCTTGATTTTCCCTGTCCGACGCAGTAACGAGCGCCGGAAACACACCGGGTTGCTCCTGAACCCCCCAATAGACGAGGCTTGTGGCACATGGCCAAGGAAAAGTTTGAACGCTCCAAACCGCACGTGAACGTAGGCACGGTGGGTCACGTCGACCACGGCAAGACGACATTGACGGCGGCGATCACC
>PDRW01000088.1 GCA_002746935.1 Rhodobacterales bacterium | reverse complement strand
GGCCGAATTCCTGCATCCAGAACCCCTGGGACACCGGGTCCATCGAGCGGATCTGGAAGCTGGTCGCCATGCGGATGATGTCTTCCGCCACCGCAGGCAAAGCGGTCAATGCCATGGCACCGCCGAGTAGAAGGGATTTCAAGGTCATGAGAGTGTCTCCAGGTTTGTGATAGGGTGTGCGCGGACAGCCCGCGCGGTGTGAAATCGCAGATCCTCTGCCATGCCGCCCTTGACCAACACCTCGCGCACGAAGCGGCGGGTGCTGGCCTGATCCGGCAGTCGATACCAATGGCCGTGAGGGTAAAGCACCAGGACAGGGCCTTGATTGCAGGGATAGATGCAGCCAGACCGCGTGGTCAGGCAGCGGTCAAAGACGCCGGCCGCTTTCAGTTCTTCCCTGAGCATCTCCGGGAAAGACGCTGCGCCATGAATCATGCACCGCGCTCCCGTGCAGACGAGCAGGTGAAACTCGAAGTCAGGCGGGGCATTCCAGCCGGGCTTTCCGAGCCTCGGCTTCACCCGTTCCACCGATCTTGCCGGCGTGGAAAGCGGCGATGCCACGAAACGCGCAAGTGCATCTGCATCGGTCGCCGGGTCAGGCCCCAGCTCAAGCTGCGTATCCGCATTCTGGCCCCGCACACGCCAGTCAGCCATGACGCCGGGCAGCCAGTTCATCAGGGTTTCCGGGAAAGGCACGCCAAGGGGCTGCACACGGATGAACCGATGGCCTTCGGCGCGCATCATATCCAGCGCGTCAATGAGGCTCGGCCCGGTCTCTTCCAGCCGGATCAGGCGCACGGGGCCGGAGGCCGCTGCCGCGACGGCCGCTTCAAGGCGGGTGAAGGCACGTTTGCTCAGGGAATACGCGGAGACAGCGAAGAGGATCGCGCGCGGCGGCTCGGTGCTATGTTGGTTCGTTGGGGAACCCATGCCGCCCTCCGCATTGATATGCGGGTGCGGAAGATCCGGGGGTATGTCGGGCCAAAGCCGTCTTGTTCATCTCGGTTCTCCTTCCGGGACA
>PDRW01000009.1 GCA_002746935.1 Rhodobacterales bacterium | reverse complement strand
GCTACAAACCGCGCCCGCAGATCGTGTGAATACGGTCGCCCCATCTCGCCATCCTCCTGCCTGGAATACGACAAAGGGAATCAGAAATCGCCGCACTTGTGAATCCCCCGATTCAGCCTGATCGGGAACAACTCTAGTGGATTTCCTTTCGCGCGCGGTTGCCCGGCAAGACCCGGTTTGACAGCCTCGGGAACCCTCGCCCTGGCGATCCCCCGCCGCGTCCCACGCAAAGGGGCGCCGGGTTTCCCCGACGCCCCAGATGTCCCGTCGCCCCCGGCGTCCCTCAGCCCGGCTCCGGCCGCCTATTCGGCCCAGCGCACCCCGGTCAGGTCGTTGGCCTGGGTCGGCGCATTGGCCCACAGCCCTTCGATCTTTGCATTCGCCACGCCGGTCTTGGCGAGCTGGAACAGGAAGCCGTTGACGTAATCCTCGGCGATCATCCTCTGGGCCTTCTGGTTGAGCGCGGTCCGGGCGGCCGGATCCGAGGTCGCTGAAAGCTCCTCGATCAGCGCCTGAAACGCCTCCGTGCCATACTGGAAGTAATACTCCGGCCGGGCGTAGATCCCGATGTCGGCGGGCTCGGTATGGCTGACGATGGTCAGGTCGAAATCCTTGCCCTTGAACACCTGTTCGAGCCATTGCGCCCATTCGAGATTGGTGATCTCGGTCTCGATCCCGACCGCGCGCAGTTGCGAGGCGATGATCTCGCCACCACGGCGGGCATAGGCCGGCGGCGGCAGCATCAGCCGCAGCACCGGCACCTCGCCGATCTCGGCCAGCAGCGCCTTGGCGGCCTCGGGGTCGTAATCCGAAAGCCCGGTGAGGTCGACATGATCGGGGTGATGCGGCGGGAAATGGCTGCCGATCGGGGTGCCATAGCCGAACATCGCGCCCTCGATGATGTCCTGCCGGTTGATCGCATGGGCGATCGCCTTGCGCAGGCGGATGTCGTCGAGCGGCGCGGCGCCGTTGTTCATCGCGAGGATGGTCTCGCCCTCGGTCGAACCGACGATCACCCTGAAGCGCGGATCGGCCTCGAACTGGCCGAGCGTCTCCGGCGCCGGGAAATTCGGGAAGGCATCGACGTCACCCGCCATCATTGCCGCGAAAGCGGCGTTGCCGTCGGAGATGAACTTGAACGTGGCGCGGGCAAGCGCCGGCGCCGTGCCCCAATAGCCATCGTAACGGGTGAGGGTCACGTGGTCGCCCTGCACCCATTCCCCGAAAGCGAAGGGGCCGGTGCCGACGGGGGCGGTCGCGGCGGTGTCGGCACTTTCGGGGGCGAGGATCACCGCATCGCCCCAGGCGAGGTTGAACGGCAGATTGCCGTTGGGCGCGTCGAGGGTGACCTTGACGATCGTGGGGTCGAGCGCTTCGACGGCCGTGATCCCGGCAAACAGCGCCTTCTGGGCGTTGGTCGAACCTTCCGCCCGCGCCCGGTCGAGGCTGAACACCACGTCTTCGGCGTCGAAAGCGGTGCCATCATGGAAGGTGACCCCCTCGGCGAGGTGGAAGGTGTAGACCGTGCCGTCCTCGCTCACCTCCCAGCTTGTGGCCAGCGCCGGCAGCACCGCGCCGTCGGGGCCGAAGCGGGTCAGCCCCTCGAACAGATTGGCATAGACCACCTCGTCGATGGCGGCGGCGGCGCCGGCGGTGGGGTCGAGGTTGGGCGGTTCGAGCACCATGCCGAGGGTGATCGTGTCGGGCTGGGCAAGCGCGGCGCCGGCGGCGAGCGCCAGCGCGGCGGCGAGGGAGAGCTGTTTCATGTCGTCCTTCCTGTCGGTCCGGCTTGTCTGGTCGCAGCCCGGTCACGGTCCGGTCGGGCCGGTGGGTCATGGCTGTCGCCGGGTGCCCCATTGAAGCGGGGCGGGACCAGCAGGGCAAGGGGTTTCAGACCCGCCATGGAGGCGCACCGTCGCCAAACCGCGCCAAACCGGGTGTCCGGCCCGGCAGGAAGAGACCGGCGCCGTTACCCCCCGGTTACCCCCCCGTTTACCCTCCAGTCCAGCTTTTCCACCAGCGCGAGAGCTTGCCGCGGCGCGCGTCGAGCTCTTCGTCGACCCGTTCCCAGGCGTCGCGGGTGTCTTCCAGCGCCGGGTCGATGGTGCGTTCGCGGAATTGCAGCCACATCGCGCGGATGAACAGCAAAAGCACGATCAGCACCGCGAAGAAGCCGATGTTGAACCACGGGATGATGGTCGGGTTGGGACCGTCCACCGGCCGGATCGCCACCGCGTTGGGAAAGGCCGAAAACAGCTCGGCGCGCCAGCCGTAATGCGTCATCACCGCCCATTTCGGCGCTTCCGGGGTGGAGCGCAGATCGTCGGCCTCGGTCTGGAGCGAGGCGGTGTCGAACTTGAAATAGGGTGGCCAGCGCCAGCCGGTGTCTTCGTTGCGGTAGACCATCACCTCTTCGGCATCGCGCTGGATGAAGCCGAACAGGAAGGTCTTCTTCTTCACCGTCTGGATGAACTGCACATCGCGGTTCATCAGCACGTCCGACAGATCGTCCGGCTTCGACCAGAAGATCCGGGTCCAGTCGTCGAAATCCTGGCGTTCCTGATAGGTGTTGACCACCCGCACCACGTCGTGCTGCGGCAGGGTGTAATGGGCCAGCACCAGCGCGGCAAAGACGAGTATGGCGAGAAGGGTGTTTCGGACGAGGCGCATGGGGTCTCCCGGGGCTCAGGTGGCGTTGACGAAATACATGACCGCCGCGACCGCGATGGCCGGAATGATATAGACCAGCCAGATCAGCTTGGGCCTGAGCCCGTTCTGGTAGTCGATCATGCCCTGTTCGATATAGGCATCGCGTTCCGGGCTGTCATCATCGCCCGGGTGTTCTTCCGCCCACCAGTCTTCGAGCTTTTCGCGCCGGATCGAGCGCGAATACACCGAGACCGCGAAATAGACGACGCTGAGCGCCAGAAAACCGAAGAAGATCAGACGAATGGCACCGATCATGGCTTATCTCCCGAGTACCGCCCCCCAGGGGCCGACAAGATCGACAATATCACGCCCGGCGCGGGAGGTGCGGGTGTCCCCCCTGTCCCAGGGCGATCTGACCGCAGCTTCCTGCGCCGCGCCGCCGAACAGCGCATCGCGTGCGCCGGCCTTGTTGGCGGCATAATCGCGGTGCAGGAATTCGGCGACATATTCCTTTTTCGCCTCCGGCCACTGGCGGTAGGCGGCATAGAACGCGGGCTTGTGGGTGATGAACAGCTGGCGGACATCGAGCGGGGTCAGTTCCGCCAGAAGCTGGTTGATCAGGTCGCGGTCGGGGTGATCGGCGCGCGCGCGCAGGGTGTAGAAATAGGCCGGGTTGTCGGAGGCGATCCGGGGCCATTTGCCGCCGTTGAGCGCCCAGCGGACCAGCGCGCCGAGCTTGGAAAACTCCTCCGGCAGGCGGCGGCCGAGACGCTGGGCGAGGCGGTGGAGGCTGCGCGAGTCGAACCCGTCGATCTTCACCCCGAGGCTGGCGGCGGCATCGACGAGGATGAAATCCATCTTCTGGCGCAGGATCGCCGCGCCGTCGACGCCGCGCGCCTGGATCACCGGTTCCACCAGATCGTTGGTGTCGAGGAAGGCGGCGATCGCGTTGCGCATGGTGAGGTCGAAACTCTCGACCGGCATCGGCCCCAGCTCGTCGCGCGGACGCACCGAGATCGCGGCGGGGAAGGGGGCATCGCGGAAGATGTAGAGGCCGCCGAAATGCGCGGTCCAGAAATTGCCCTGTTCATAGGTCGGGCGGGCGAGGTCGAGCGGCTGGCGGGTGACGTCGCCGGTGGTCCGGGCGAGTTCGATCATCTCGGCGATCAGCACGTCGTCATACCAGGCGTCGGGTTCGGTCTGGAAGGTCTCGATCTTGTCGGCCAGCGCGCGGGCATTGGCCACATGGCTCTGGGTGGTGTCGGCGACCACGGTGATCTTGCGGATGTCGAACAGCCGCGCCGGGGCCTCGGCCTCGAACACCGAATTGTCGAGCTCACCGGCCACCGCGTCCTGCGCGGTGAGGGCAAAGAGTTTGGCCTCGTTGTCGGCGATGAATTGTTGCAGGATCCCGCGGGAGGTGGAGAATTGCGCGTTGAGCAGCGGCGCGCGTTTCTGGTCGACGGTGAGGATGATGAACATCCGGTTGACCCCGCCGGGGTTGAGATAGAGATGGTCGCCAAGCTCCTCGCCGATCTCGTAGGAATAGCCCGAAATGTCGATGTGAAAGTCGTCGAGCGCCGTGCGGTGGCCGGTCAGCCGTTCGAGCGCACGGTTGTAGCGCCCGACGAGCGCCGGGCTGTCGATGCGGACCAGATTGCCGAACATCAACCCGCGTTGGATGAGGCGTTTCATGCTGTTGGCCCTCGTTGTGTCTTGCTCCGCGCGGAAGGTGCGCTCGCCGGGGGCAGTCTGGTCCCGTGTGGTCCGGGCATGATCATTCCTCGCATCCTCTCAGGCCCCTTCGGTCCGCGCTCACCCCTTCCCCTCCAGATACCGCCGCTTCGCCTCTTCCGTCAGCCCGAAATCGCGCACCATCCGCGCGATGGCCGCTTCGTCGGACTTGTCGGCATAGCGGAATTCGCTGTCGGCGTAGCGGTTGATCTCCTGCACCACCATCTCCACCGTGATCGGCTTGCGCAGCTCCTCGATCATGCCGCGCTTCTCGTCATAGGGGCGCAGCAGAAACAGCTCCGGCTCTTCCATCCATTCGTCGGGCAGTTCGAAATCCATCGCCCGCACCTTCACCGCATCGGTGATGTTCTTGATCGCCCGGCCGGTGAAACGCGCGTCGGCCTCCTGGATGCCTTTCAGATAGGTGCCGAGCTTGGCGATGGTGTCGAGCTTGCCGAGATCGCGCGACACCCGCTCGAAGACCCGCTCCAGCCCCGCCTCCTGCGGCCGCGAATGGGCCTCGAAGCTCGCCGCCACCGCGCGTTTGATCTCCTGCGCGGCGTAAAGCTCGTGTTTGCCGAGCGGGATGTCGTGATTGCGCCCCATCAGCAGCGCGAGGATGTCGATGTAATCCTCCCGGGTCTGCGGCCCGTCGACAAGGAACCGCGCGCCCGCCCGTTGCCGCAGCGCGTCGTCGACATTCTCCGGGTAGTTGGAAAACATCCCGAAGGTGCAATTGCCGCGCACCACCGTATTCGCCCCGGCAAAACTCTCCATCAGCACCGCGGTGATCTCGAGTTGCCCCGCCGAAGACTGCCGGTCGCCGCGTTTGCCGGCGAGCTGGTCGATATCGTCGATGGTGCCGAACCCGATGACGCCCGGGTCGAGCACGTTGTTGATGAAAGCCTTGGCATTCTGCGCCGACTTGCCCTGATAGCTGTCGATGCTTTCGGTCGAGAGGTTCTGATAGCGGAACGGATAGCCCGCGTTCTCGCAATAGCCCGCGATCAGCCCGGCCATCATCCGGATCAGGGTGGTCTTGCCGGTGCCGGGCT
The DNA here is from genome assembly GCA_002746935.1 of Rhodobacterales bacterium. Taxonomy (GTDB): domain Bacteria; phylum Pseudomonadota; class Alphaproteobacteria; order Rhodobacterales; family Rhodobacteraceae; genus Sinisalibacter. The sequence continues at coordinate 33,186 of PDRW01000009.1, read as the reverse complement.
TGCCGTCGCCCATGAAGGTGAAGATGAAGCCGCCAAGCTCGGCAAACGGGTTCAGCTTGCGCTCGAAATCATAGGCCATCAGCATCTTCGAGAGCTTCATCGCCTGATATTTGGCGATATGGTTGCCGACCACCTCATGCGGCTTCTTGAAACTCATGGTGAGGGTCGAGCCGCGTGCCTTGCGGCTGGGGGTGAAGCCCGAGATCGTGAGATCGTCGGCCTCGACGCGGTAATGCACGCCCGTGAAAGCCTCGAGCCCGGGCGCATTCTGGGCCCGCAGCGCCACCCGCTGCATGAGTTGTTCGGCAAAACCCGTCACCACCGCCACCAGCCGCGGCTCGTCACTGGCAAACAGCGCGATCTTCTGGTCGAGTTCCCACAGCGCCCCGTGCAGCGCCATCGCGGCATTGTCGGTCAGCAGCTCCTCGACGCTCCCCACCTCCACCGAAACCGCGCCCGCATGGGGGGTCAGCAGAAAGGCGGTGGTATTGGCAAAGACCGACAGCGCCACCAGCGCCTCGCCCGCCAGAAGCTCGGCGAAGGCCGCCTGCCGCTCGGCCGCCAGCGCCTTTTCGAGATTGTGCTTCTTGAGTTCGACAAGCCCGGTCTGCTCGCCGTAACCCTCGGCTACCGCCAAGGCGATCGCCAGCGCCCGGCGCAGGCTGTGCAGCACCGTCGCCTGCCCCGGCGACAGGATCGGATCGCCGCCATCGGTCTCCTCGATCCGTTCGATCAGCCGCACGCCCTCGGGCCGCGCGGTGGAACGCGTCACCAGCCCCGGCGTGGTCGAGCGGAACCGCCGGCGCGACCCGATCCCGGGCGAGCGCTCCTGCCGCTCCACCCCCGCCACAGCCTCCGCCTTCGGCTTCGCGATCCGCGGGTTGTGGTCGAAGCCTTCGAGCATCGCCGCCGCGGCCGGGTAATGCGCCCGGATCTCGTCTTCGCGAAGCTCCATCTGGTCGGCAGGCAATGACATCCCTCATCCTCTTCCTTGTTCCCGAACTACCTTCAGAAATCCGGGGGGGTGCGCCCCGGCTCCGGCGGCATCTACCGATAGGACAACACCCGCCCCCCCGGGCTCACGACAAATTTCCGCACCTCGCGAAAGCCCGGCGGGTTTTTCTCGGCGAGCACCTGAAACGGACGCTGCGGCAGGATGATGGCGCGGTCCATCCGCGTGCGACCGCTGTCGGCGGCGCCGTCGAACGGGTCGAGCGAAAAGATCTCGCGTTCCACCGACCCGAACCAGCCGGATTTCTCCAGCTCCACCCGTTCGCTCACCAGATCCTCCATGGTCCAGGCCAGCGCCCAGTCCTCGCCCACCGACGCATGGGCCTCCTCAAGCACCGCCTTCAGGGGGCCGGTCTGGCGGGTGAAGGCGGAAGAATACATCGGGCCGATATGAAACCGGCGCAGCCGTTTGGGGTGGAGATCGTCGAAATCGCGGTCGAAGCCGCCGGCGATGGTCACCAGCTTCAGCCCCGCCACCGCCTGCGCCATCAGATGCGCCTGTGCCTCCGGCCAGCGGCGTTCGTCCTTGGGCAGCGCGGTGCGGCCGGTATCCTCGAGGTCCATCAGATAGATGGTGGGGATGTTGAGGCTGCTGTCATAGACCGCCCAATGCACCAGATAGCGCCGCCGCAGATCGCGCCCCTCGCCGTCATTGCCGAGCCAGACCACGTCCGGGTGCATCTGCGGCCAGAAGATCTCGCCCCGGGCGAGCTCCTCGTAATAGAGCCGCTGGCTCATCGCATATTGCAGCCGGGTCGGCACCTGCAACTTGCCGACGATCTCCTCGACCATCTGGCGCCTGAGCTCATCCTGCCCCGGCATGCCCTTCATGTGGCGCCCGGCCTGGGCGGCGTCGGAGGCCATCTGCAACAGTTCCGCATGGACCGGAAAGCCCGATTCCTCGCGGTCGAAGGTAAGCTTGCCGGGGCCAAGCCCCTCGGCCCGGCCGGCCATGTGGTACTTGTTGGCCAGCGCCCGGAAGGTATAGCCCAGAGCGATCATGTAGCGCGCCAGCAGGTTCACCTCCGCGCGGGTGAGGCTGCCTTCGGCCTCGAACTGCCCCGCCACCCGGGCGAGATGCCCGGTGATCGCCTCGAACATGGCGAAGTAGCGCCGGGTGACGCGGGTGTCTTCCAGCTCCATGTGGTCGCGGGTGAGGGCGTCGGTTTCAGGCATGAACGGGTCCGTCAGATGCGCTCGGTGGCGCGGGCCTTGGCCTCCAGCACCTCGCGGGCAAAGACCATATGCTCCTCATGGGCCTCCATCATGTCGGCCATGCGCTGGTTGGTGGCGGTGCCGATCGCGGCCATGGCGGCCTGGGCTTCCTTGTCGGTCTGCACCCCGATCTCGTTGATCCGGTGCGCCACATCCTGCTGCTGGGCGGTCTTCAGCGATTTCGACAGCGCGTCATACAGCACCACCCGCTGTCTGGTGTCGGTCTGGAGCTTGTTGATCAGCACCATCTGCGTCGCGGCCTGATTTTGCAGGCTGTCGACCCAGGTCTTGCCCTTCTCGATATAGCGCTCCAGCGTCTGGCTGCGGGCGAGCTTCACCTGTTCCTGCTGCACCAGATCGTTGTATGTCCCGTTCAGCGCGGCCAGTTCGGTCTCCAGCTTTGTGCGCGCCGCCGCATCGGTGGTGGCGGAGATCTTGCCCTCAAGCTCGATCAGCTTCGGGTCCATGGCGAGGATTTCGGCGCGGATGCGTTCCAGCTCGCCCACGGCAAGCTCGCGGTCGTCCAGTGTCTGGGTGAGGTTGCTTTCCACCCGGGATTTCTGCTCGTTGAGCAGATCGAGCTGGTTTTGCAACAGTGCCACGATGGTGTCGGACTTGCCGATCAGATCCTGAAGCTTGTCGTCGATATTGGCATTGCGCATCCGCTCCTGACGCAAGGCCTCGGCGCGGTGTTTCGAGAACAGGCCGATGAAACGTTCCCAGCCGGTGCGGGTGCGCATCTCGTCGAAATCCTTCGAGAAACCGGCGGTCACATCGTCGAGCCCCATGATGAGCTCGGCGATATTGGCGTTCATCAGATCGGTATGGGCATGAACGTCGTCGAGGGTGGCGTTCTCGATGTCGATGGAAATGTCATCGCCCGACAGCGCCCTGGAGCGCGCGGTTTCGATCCGCGTCGTCAGTTCTGAAATCTTTGCCTGCGCTTCGGCCACCTGGGCCTGGCTTTCCTTGATTTGCGTGTCGAGACTGGTGGCCATGGATCCTCACGAAAGTAAATGAATGTTACATTGACTTGGGGGGAGAGTAGCGCGATTTCAATCGCTTGGGGAGGCACAAAACCGCCAAAACCGCGAATTTGCACGGGTCCGGCCGCGAAATCGCAGCTTTGCCTTGCCTGCCGGGGCGGTTGGGTAAGGCGCGGCCCCGGTTCAGTCCCAGTCGCCCGAAAACCCGCGCGGAACGCGGAGGATGTCGCGGGTCACGTCCTGGATGTCGCGATGTCCGCAGAAGGCCATGGACTTGTCGAGCTCGGTGTGGATCACCTCGAGCGCCCTGGTGACCCCGGCTTCGCCCATCGCACCCAGCCCGTAGACATAGGCCCGCCCGATCATCGCGCCGCGCGCCCCCAGCGCCACCGCCTTCAGCACGTCCTGACCCGAGCGGATGCCGCTGTCGATCCAGACCTCCACCTTGTCGCCCACCGCCTGCACGATCGGCTCCAGCGCCCGGATCGAGCTGATGGTGCCGTCGAGCTGGCGCCCGCCGTGGTTCGACACCACGATCGCATCGGCGCCGATCTTCGCCGCCATCAGCGCATCTTCCGGCTCCATGATCCCCTTCAGGATCAGCTTGCCGCCCCACATGTCGCGGATCTGCTCGACCTTCTTCCAGTCGAGCGCCGGGTCGAATTGCTCGGCGGTCCAGGCCATCAGGTTCGACGGGTCCGACACTCCGTCCACATGGCCGACGATATTGCCGAACTGCCGCCGCGTCGTGCCCAGCATCCCGAGCCCCCAGCGCCATTTGGTGGCGAGGTTCAGCATGTTGACCAGCGTCGGTTTCGGCGGCGCCGAGAGGCCGTTCTTGATGTCCTTGTGACGCTGGCCGATCATTTGCAGATCGAGCGTCAGCACCAGCGCCGAGACCTTCGCATCCCTGGCGCGCTGGATGATGCGGCGGAGGAAATCCTGGTCGCGCATCACATAGAGCTGGAACCAGAAGGGTTTGGACGTGTGTTCGGCCACGTCCTCGATCGAGCAGATCGACATCGTGGTGAGCGTGAAGGGCACGCCGAATTTCTCGGCGGCGCGGGCGGCGAGGATCTCGCCGTCGGCATGTTGCATGCCGGTCAGCCCCACCGGCGCCAGCGCCACCGGCATTGCCGCCTCCTCGCCCGCCATGGTGGTGCGGGTCGAGCGGTCCGACATGTCCACCGCCACCCGCTGGCGCAGCCGGATCCTGGCGAAATCAGACGTGTTTTCGCGGAAGGTCTGTTCGGTCCAGCTTCCGGATTCACAATAATCGTAGAACATCTTCGGCGCCCGGCGGCGGTAGATGCGGTGCAGGTCTTCAATATTGGTGATGACGGGCATGGGCTCCTCCCTGACAACTTTGCTAGCAATCCCCGCCCTGCCTGTCCATGGCCGCGGGGGCATCGGGGCGATTGGCGGTTGCCGGAGGGGTTTGTCGGGTCCGGTCTCGGTGCCGCGATGCGCCGTCGGTCGGCCGTCCTTTCCCTGCTGGCCCAAATCGCACCCCCGGCGATGGCCGGGGAATGCACTCCCGTTGACTGGCTGGCGCTGCCCTTGCCCGCGGATGACCCGGTGGACGTCGCGCCCGAAACCGCGACCTGTACCGGCGCCGGCCAGACCACCCGGTTTTCGATGACCGGAAAGCACTGTGTGCGCCAGCAGCTTCAGGCGGCGCGCGACGAGGTGGCGGGGCTCGGCGCGGCGATGGACCGCTATTTCCAGAATGTCGGCGGCACCTTCAACTGGCGCAGGATCGCCGGGACCGGCCGGCTGTCGAGCCACAGTTTCGGCATCGCGGTGGATTTCAACACCAGGCTCGGCGGCTACTGGCGCTGGTCCGGCGCAAAGCCGGGGCAGGCGGGGGAGATGGACATGCCCTATCCGCCGGAACTGGTCGCGGCGATGGAGCGTTACGGCGTCATCCGGGGCGGGAAGTGGCACCATTTCGACAGTTTCCACTTCGAATACCGGCCGGATCTGATCCTCCATGCGCGGTTGACCGGCGGGTAGCGGCCGGACCGGCCGCGCGGAAACAGAGCGTTTCCCATGGTTTTCAATGGATCTAAACAAGGAGCGCGTCACCTGCGCAGACCCCTGGCCTTCGCCCATCGAGATCCGGGCGTCATGGCGCATCGCGACGCCGGGCGCAGGAGCCAGCCACACCATCAACCGGGATGGCGTTTCCAGCCTCAGGGCCCTGAGCCGAAAAGTCGCCGCAAGACCACACGACCCGCACCGGAGGGCCGTCGGCCACCTCTGCAAATGCCTTTACCAGACGGGAATGCCACAGCCTCTTCAAGGACAGCAGGATACGGAACCCGGCAGATTGGCAAAGGTCCGAACGGCTGGCGCAACTGTCCTTCGGCCATCTGCCCCAACCGTCGTTCGGCAGCCCCCGAAGCCTTCGGACGGCATCGCCACCCGGCCACCCGCTTCGCCGATGCTTTGCAAATGAAAGCCGGGTTCGGGCGCAGCGCTTCCGGGCGCATTCTTGCGCGCGCCCTGCCGCGCGCCCCCTACGGGTAGGACGATTCGTAGAGCGGCCCCAGCGTGGTATCGTCGAACAGCGAGCTCACCGACGTGCCGCCCCAGATGTTCAGGATCGCCTGCGCAAACACCGGCGCGGTCGGTACCACGCGGATATTCGGCGCCTCCGACACCGCCGCGGTCGGCTCGATCGTATCGGTGATGACAAGGCTCTTCATCGAGCTGTTCGACACCCGCTCCACCGCCGGCCCCGACATCACCCCGTGGCTGATATAGGCATGCACCTCCTTGGCGCCGGTCTCCATCAGCAGTTCCGCGGCCTTCACCAGCGTGCCGGCGGTGTCGCAGATATCGTCGATGATGATGCAGCGCTTGTCGGTGACATCGCCGATCACCGTCATCTCCGCCACTTCCCCGGCCTTTTCCCGGCGCTTGTCGACGATCGACAGCGGCGCGTTGATCCGCTTGGCCAGTTCGCGCGCCCGCGCCACACCGCCCACATCGGGGCTCACCACCATCAGCTCGTCGAGGCAATCCCTGAAATGGTGCTTGATGTCGAGGGCGAAGATCGGCGCGGCATAGAGGTTGTCGACCGGCATGTCGAAAAAGCCCTGGATCTGGGTCGCGTGCAGATCCATGGTCAACACCCGTTCGATCCCCGCCTGGGCGATCATGTTGGCCACCAGCTTGGCGCTGATCGGGGTGCGGGCGCGGGAGCGGCGGTCCTGGCGGGCATAGCCGAAATAGGGGATCACCGCGGTGATCCGGCTGGCCGAGGAGCGGCGCAGCGTGTCGGCGATGATCAGGAGCTCCATCAGGTTGTCATTGGCCGGGTTCGAGGTCGGCTGGATGATGAACATGTCCTCGCCGCGCACATTCTCATGTACCTCGACGAAGATTTCCGAGTCGTTGAACCGTTCGACCCTTGCGCTGACCAGCTCCACCTTCGAGCCCCGGTGGATCGACATGCGCCGGGCGACATGGGCCGCGAGGGAGCGGTTGGCGTTGCCGGAGATGAGCTTCGGTTCGTGGATGGCAGGCATTGGTCTGGTCCCTGAGCTTTCGGTAACCGAATCGCGACGGCGCGCGTTGACTTCGCTTAACACCGGGCTAGGCTTCTGGCCACATCCCGAATCCAGGGCGCAACAATATGTCCCGACTCGATTTCTATCTTTCGCCAATCTCGCCTTACTCCTATCTGGCATTGCCAGGATTGCGCGCCCTGGCCGAGGCACAAGCGCTCGATGTGGTCTGGAAGCCGCTCGATCTCGTGGCGCTTTTCAGGCGCACCGGAGGCATCCCGCTCGGCCAGCGGCCGCAGGCGCGTCAGGACTACCTCCTCGCCGACATCGCCCGTCAGGCGAAGCGGCTGGGGCTGCCGATCCATGCGCAGCCCGCGCATTTCCCCACCAATGCCGCCCCTGCCTCCTATGCGATCATCGCCGCGCAGAAGGCCGTGCAGAAGGCCGGGCATCAGACAGGCAGCGGCGACATGTTCGCACTGGTCGAAGCGGTGCTCGCCGCCTGCTGGGCCGAGGAGAAGAACATCGCCGAGGATGCGGTGGTGAAGGCGGCGCTGGCGGCGGCGGGATTCGACCCGGGGCTGGCCGACAGCGGGCTGTTCACCGGCGCCGAGATTTACGGCCGCAACCTCGAGGAGGCGGTGCAGGCGGGCGTGTTCGGTGTGCCGAGTTTCGTCACCGAAGACGGGGCCCTGTTCTGGGGACAGGACCGGCTCGATGACCTTGCCGACCACCTTGCCGGGCTTCAGGCCGGGCTCCCGGAAGGGGCCGGCTGAGGTGGCACAGACCGAACCTGTCGCGGGTTTCCCGACCCATGTGGTCCGGCTCGGCGGCGGTGTCCGGCGGGTTCTGTTCATTCATTGCACCCTGGGCAGCCACGCGACCTGGACGAAGCTTCAGGCGCCGCTGCTCGACAAGCTGCTGATAACCTGCTTCGACCGGCCGTCGCACGGCGCTTCGGCCATGTGGAACGGCGATGGCGGCCCCGAGGGGCTGCACCGGCTCACCACCATGATCGCGGCGGAGCTGATCGAGGGCCGCGCCGACATTGTCGGCCACAGCTATGGCGCCACCGTGGCATTGCGGCTGGCGCTGGAGTTGCCGCACCGGGTGCGCTCGCTCACCCTGATCGAGCCGCCGCTGTTCACCCTTGCCCAAGGCACCCGCGCCTGGGCGGCGTATGACCGCGCCATGGAGGGGTTCGACGCGGCGCTTGCCGCCGGAGACAACGAGGCGGCGGCGCGGATCTTTCAGGCGGCGATGATGGCGGACAAGCCATGGGACGGGCTCAGCGACCGGGCCCGCGCCCGGCTGATCGCGCAGATCCCCCGGATCGGCGAGGAACGCGGCGTGACGGTCGGCGACGCCCCGGGGCTCTGCGCCCCCGGACGCCTCGAAACCCTTGCCCTGCCGGTGCTGCTGATCGAAGGCAGCGCCTCGCCCGCGATCGTCAACCGGGTGCATGACAGGCTCGCCGCGCGGGTGCCGCAGGCGCAGCGGGTGGTGGTGATGGGGGCGGGGCATATGGCGCCGCTCACCCATCCCGAGAGCGTCGCCGCCGAGATCGCGCATTTCCTGAAGCTCTGAGGTCAGGGCGTCATGCGGCAAAAGGGCATGGCTGTCATGCCTTGATCCGGCCCGGTGCCCTTTGCTAAGGCCCCGGGGAAACCGGATTGTTATTGGAAAGGAACCTCTGATGGGCGAGACCAATTATAACGAGATCGTCAAGGACATCTCCACCTATGCCGCCAAGCTCCGCAAGGATATCCCCGACACCATGAAAGGCTTCGGGCTGATGTCGAAATCCGCCAGCGATGACGGTGCGCTGACGGAAAAGACCAAGGAGCTGATCGCCACCGGCATTGCGGTCGCAATCCATTGCGACGGCTGCATCGGCTTCCATGTCCGCACCCTCGTGAAACTCGGCACCACCCGGCAGGAATTCGAGGAAGTGCTCGGCATGGCGATCTATATGGGCGGCGGCCCGGCGCTGATGTATGCCAGCAAGGCGCTCAGGGCCTGGGAAGAGTTCGGCGGCGCGAAAGAGTGACGCGCCACGACGAAAGGGCGGCCTTGGGGACGTCCTTTCGGGTGCCGGTGAGCCGGAAACCGCGCCGCGCGGCGCGGTGAGACGGCGGCGCGCGCCGCCGTCCCGCCTATCCGCGAACGAGGTCGATGAACCTGTCGGTCTCCGCCTCTGCCGCCGACCAGTCGCAGACCAGCCGTGCGGTGAGCATCTCGCCCGGGTCGTCGCCCTCCAGCGCCCCCTCCCAGATGTAATAGGCCGCCCCGGCCTCATGCAGCCGCCCATGGGCCGCGCGGGGGAAGGCGACAAAGCTCATGTTGGCCTCGGGCGCATGGCTGTAGCGGGCCACGCCCGTGGTCTTCAGCCCGGCGGCGATGCGGGCATTGGCGGCATTGGCGGCCCTGGCGAGGCTGAGCCAGAGGTCGTCTTCGAGATAGGCCAGCATCTGCGCCGAGAGATAGCGGTGTTTGGAGAACAGATGCGCCGCGCGTTTGCGGCGCAGCTCGAATTCCCAGGCGCGGGCGGGGTCGAACAACACCACCGCCTCGACCCCCATCAGCCCGTTCTTGGTGCCGCCGAAGCTTACCGCATCCACCCCCGCCTTCCATGTCATCTCCGCCGGGCGCGCCCCGGTCGCGGCGAGGGCATTGGCGAGCCGCGCGCCGTCGAGATAGGAGGCGAGGCCATAGTCCTTTGCCACAGCCGTCAGCGCGGCAATTTCCGCCGGGGTGTAGACCGTGCCGAGTTCGGTCACATTGGTGAGCGATACCGGTCCGCGCTGGGGCCCATGCACCCCCCGGCTCTCCTCCGCCGCGATCGTCGCCCGCAAGGCCTCGGGCGACATCTTCGCATCCGGCGCGGCGACCAGCGTGAGCTTGGCACCGCCGGTGAAGAACTCCGGCGCGTTGCATTCGTCGAGCTGCACATGCGCCGGCGCCGCACAGAAGATCGTCTCCCAGGGCTGCGCAAGCGTGGCCAGCGCCAGCGCATTGGCCGCCGTGCCGGTGGCCACGAGATAGACCGCCGCGTCGGGCGCCTCGAACAGCGCCCGCAGCCGCGCCCGCACCTCGTCCATGATCCCGTCCGCCCCGTAGGGCGCGGCATGGCCCGCGTTGGCGCGCATCAGCGCTTCCATTACCTTCGGATGCACCGGCCCGGCATTGTCAGACGCAAAGAACATTCAAGGCTCCTCTTCGATCACGTAATCTTCCCAGTCTTCCTCGGGGATTTCGAACTCCGGCACCGTCCAGCCGCGCACCGAATGGCCGTCATGCACGCTGTCCGGGTCGCCGGTCAGCAGCGGATGCCAGTCGGGGAGCGGTTTGTGCTCGTGACGCAGCCGGTAGGCGCAGGTGGAGGGCATGAAATAGCCCACCTCGCCGATGTTTTTCGGCGTCAGCACGATACATTCGGGCACGATTTGCAGGCGGATGTCGTATTGCGCGCAGCGGCAGGTTTCGTCGTCGAGCAGACGGCAGGCGACCCGGGTGAACACCACCTGGCCGGTTTCCTCGTCTTCGAGCTTGTTGAGACAGCATTTGCCGCAGCCGTCGCAAAGCGCTTCCCATTCTGCCGGGCGAAGGCGGGCGAGGGGAAGCTCCCAGAAGCGTTTGCGCAGGCGAGTCGTCATCCGGCGACCCTCGCGCAAGCCGGGCAGGAAGGGAAGGGGGGCCGGTCGGGGCGCAGAGACCCCTCAGAGCCCGCCCAGAACCTCCCGGGCCTTCACGCAATCGGCTTCCATCTGCGCCACCAGCGCCTCCACATCGTCGAACTTGCGTTCGGGGCGGAGGTAGTCGACCAGCGCCACCGAGAGATGTTCGCCATAGATGTCGCCGGAAAAGTCGAAGATGAAGCTTTCGAGATTGGGGCTCTTGATGCCGAAGGTCGGGCGCACACCGACGCTCGCCGCCCCGCCGTATTCGCCTTTGTGCGGTCCCGAAAGCACATCGACCTTCACCGCATAGACCCCGAATTTTGGCGCATGCAGCCCCTCGATCGACATGTTCGCCGTCGGAAAGCCCAAGAGCCGGCCGCGCTGGTCGCCGCGGATCACCTTGCCGTCGATCCGGTGCCAGTGGCCGAGCATCCGTGCCGCGTCGCGCGGGCGGCCTTCGCTGAGCGCCCGGCGGATCGCGGTGGAGGAGATTTGCGCGCCGGTGTCCTGCATCAGGGGCAGCACGGTCACGCCGAAGCCCATGTGCTTGCCGAATTCCGCCAGCGCCCGGGCATCGCCCTTGCGGTCGGCGCCGAAGCGGAAATCCGCCCCCACGGTCACATGCGCCAGCCCCAGCCCCCCGGCGATCACCGAGCGGGCAAAGGTTTCGGCCGGAAGCGCCGAGAGCGTGTCGTTGAAGATCAGCTCATAGAGCACATCGACGCCGAACCAGCCGAGCAGATGCGCGCGGGCTTCGGCGTTCATCAGCCGGAAGGCGGGGCCTTCGGGGTTGAAATAATGCCGCGGGTGGGGCTCGAAGGTGAGCACCCCAAGCGGCACGCCGCGGCGTTTGGCCTCTGCCCGGGCGGTGTCGATCACCTGCTGGTGGCCGCGGTGGACGCCGTCGAAATTGCCAAGGGCGGCGGAGGCGCCACGGTCCTGCGGCTCGATGAATTGCCAGTCGTGTACGATGCGCATGCGCCCCGGTTATCCCGCACCCCGGGGCCTTGCAAGTGGCGGAAGCGGGCTGCGGCAAATATGTGCGGGGAGACCGGCGAAGGTGCCGGTGGAGGGTCTGGTGGAGGGTCTGGCCGCAAGCGGTGTCAGCCGAGCTTGTTCGAGGGCGCCAGCACCAGCGCCTCGCCCCTGAGCACCAGCTGGTGGCCGATCTTGCATTCGGTTTTCAACTGCACACGGCGCTTCGCATGGTCTATGTCCAGCACCGTCACTTCCGCCGTCACCCTGTGGCCCGGGCGGACCGGGGCGATGAACTTCAGGCTCTGGCTCATGTAGATCGTGCCGTGGCCGGGAAGCTGTTCGCCGATCACCGCCGAAATCAGCCCGGCCGACAACATGCCGTGCGCAATGCGGCCTTCGAAGATGGTGCCGCGGGCGAAAGCTTCGTCGAGATGCACCGGGTTGCAGTCGGTCGTGACCTCGGCAAACATTCCGATGTCACGCTCGGTCACTTCCTTGGTGAGCGACCGCATCATGCCGATCTCCATGTCTTCGATGAAGATCGTGCCGCGCTGAATATCGTCCGGCATATCGTTCGGCTGGTTCGACATGTTCGGCATGGGGCCCTCGGGCAATTTTCGAACGCAACAGATGCGCATCTTGCAATAACATTGCTTCGCGACCGCAGAAAATCAAGCCCGTTGTTTGCTAGCGCAGAAACCCCGCCGCAAAGGTCGGGGTCACCATCGCCGCTTCGGCAAAGCGGGCGAGCTTGTCGGGGTCGGGCTGACGGGTGGTGCCGGTCTCCCGCGCCGCGATTCCGCCGGTGATGAACAGCGAATCGATATCTTCCCCCAGCGCGCCCTTGATGTCGGTGCCGATCCCGTCGCCGATGGCGAGGATGCGTGCCGGATCGGTGCTGCCGCCGGCCTCTGCCAGACGCTGGCGGGCGAGGTCGTAGATCCCCGGCTGGGGCTTGCCGAACCAGAGGCTGGTTCCGCCCATGTCTTCGTAGAGCGCCGCCACCGTGCCGGCGCACCAGATGCGCTCTCCGGCGCGCAGGCTGAAGAGATCGGGGTTGGCGCAGAGCAGTTTCAGCCCCCGCTGTTTGGCGAGCAGCAGCTGCGGGCGCAGGGTGTCGGGCTCGGCCAGCGGGTCGAACGGGCCGATGCAGACGATGCCTTCGGCCTCTTCCAGCGCCACCCGCTCGATCTCCACCGCACCGGAAAGCTCTGGCATCGGCTCGAAGAAGGGCGCATCGCCCGGCTCGCCGATGACCCAGACCTTCCGCCCCACGAGGCCGCGGAACATCGCCGGTCGGGCGGTATCGCCGGAGGTGGCGATGTCGTCCCAGGCGTCGCGCGGCAGGCCCATGCGGTCGAGGCTCACCGCGACGGCCTCGCCCATGCGCGGTGAATTGGTGAGCAGGATCACCCGTTTGCCGGGGCCGGAGGCGCGGAACGCCCGAAGCGCCGCGACCGCTTCGGGGAAGGGGGTGACGCCGTTGTGCACACAGCCCCAGAGATCGCAGAACAGCGCGTCATAGGGGGCGGAAATCTCGGCAAGGCTTTCGACGATCCGGGTCATGGGCGGTGGGGTCTCCGGTCTTTCGCTCCGCCCTTGGTATCGCATGGGGGCCGGGTGGTGGCCAGACGGGAATGGCCCGGGCGGGCGGTCTGGTGGCGGTCTGGTGGGCGGATCAGGGAGGGTTCACGGGCACGCGAGGGCGGAAAAGTTGCAGTGGCATGCCGGAGAAGTTGTTCCTATACAGAAGACTGGTTTTCCTGAAGATCGAGGGCGAAATGAGTGGAATGAACAGACGGCATTTGCTGCTGGCGGGCGTCGGCGTGCTGGTGCTCGGTGCGGCGGGGTTCGCGATGATGCCCGGGGCGGGCAAGGCAGGCAAGGCCGCCAGTGGCTGGGTTCGCCGCGCCATGCCGGTCAGCGAGATGACCGCCGGTGACGCGTTTCTGGTCGACATCCGCACCCCGGGCGAATGGACCGACACCGGGGTGATCGAGGGCGCGCATCTGGTGGAGTTCGATTTCCAGCGTCCGGGGACGTTCCTGCCGCAGATCGCGGAAGACATTGCCGATGGCCGGCAGCTGGTGCTGATCTGCAATTCCGGGAACCGCACCCAGGTGGCGGCGGAGTTTCTCGCCAAGCAGATCCCAAACCCGATCGTCTCGATCGAGGGCGGTATGCAGAAGGTTCTGGCCTCGGGCTACAGGACGGTGCGGCCGGGCTGAGCCACCTGCGCCTTTTCCATCCCGCCCTCGCGAAACGGCGGGCAGGGGGCCACCGGGCCCGCCCGCTGATCGCAATGCAATGACCATCCAACGACAGGGGAGACCGCCCGCCGCGGCTCCCGGAAGGAGAGATAAATGTTCGGTTTCCGCCGCCCGCCCCGGATCGAGGGGTTCGAGCACAAGGAGATGAGTGTCGACGAGATCAGGGCCTCCGGCGGCCTGCTGGTCGACATCCGCACCCCGCCCGAATGGCACCAGACCGGTGTGATCGAGGGCGCAAGGCTTTTGACGTTCCAGGATCCGCAGAGCTTTGTGGCCGCGATCAGGGATGACATTGCCGACGGACGCGACGTGGTGCTTGTCTGCCGGTCCGGTTCGCGAACCCAGGCCGCGGGCATGTATCTCGCCCAGATGCTCGACAACAAGGTGATTTCGGTTGCCGGTGGCATGATCGCGATCATCGGCCGCCAGGGCTACCAGCCGGTCGCCCCGGCGGTCTGAGCCGCCAGACACCACAGCCGACACCCACACATGAAAAGGGCGCCCGGAGGCGCCCTTTCTTCTGGTCCCCGAAGCCCTCAGACCTTGAGGTTCGGGATGATCTGCTTCTTGCGGCTCATCACCCCGGGCAGCACCACCGTGTCGCCTTCAACGGTCGCGCCGAAGCTCTTTTCGGCCACGCGCTTCACCAGATCGTTCGGCACCAGCAGGGTCGATTCCTCCTTGAGGATGTCGACCACGAACAGCAGCACCTGATCGACCTCGTCTTCCTTCGCCACCGTCTCCATTGCCTCGATCAGGCTGGCCTTGCGGTCGAGCGGGATCGAGGGGACGGTGGTTTCCAGCACCGAAACGCGGAAATTCGTGTCGCCGACGGCGTATTTCTTCGAATCCATCCGCAGAAGCTCCGCATCCGAAAACGCCGAGACGTCGGATTTGGCGGCGAAAAGCTCGGCGGCATAATCGGCGATGTCGATGCCAAGCTCGGACGCGAGTTTCTCGCAGACCTCGCGGTCATGCGCCGTGGTGGTGGGCGAGCGGAATTCCAGCGTGTCCGACAGGATGCAGGAGAGCGTCAGCCCCTTGATGTCGTCGGGCATCCGGGCCGTATCGGCGCCGATCAGGTCGTAGAGGATGGTCGCGGTGCAGGCCACCGGGCGGATGGTGATGTCGATCGGCCCCTTCGTCTCCAGCCCGCCGACCAGCTTGTGATGGTCGATGATCTGACGCAGATCGGCCTCGTTGATCGAGGCGGGGAGTTCCGCGGGGTTGTTGGTGTCGACGACCACGCAGGCCTGTCCGGGGGCCACGTCTTCGATGATCCGCGGCTTCGGCGCGTTCCAGCGTTCAAGCACGAAGGCGGCCTCGGTGTTGGGCTCGCCGAGCAGCACGGCTTCGGCATCTTCGCCGGCGATCTCCTTGAGATACCACGCCCAGACGAGGGGCGAGCCGGTGGAATCGGTGTCGGGCGACTTGTGGCCGAAAACGAGGGTGGTCATGGGCGTATCCGTTCAGTTCGGGTGGAATTGCGCGTGTATAGGGCGGCGGTTCGGGTTTGTCACCTATGGGGTTTTCGGACTGTGTCGGCGCCGGACGGCCCCGCGCCTTTCCGTGGCCCGCCAAAGCCGCTACCAGACCCACCATGTCACGCCCCGCTCCACGCCCGCCCGAAACCGCGCTCTATGCCCCCGTGAAGGCCCATCTGGAGGCCGCGGGCTATGTGGTGAAGGGCGAGGTGGGGCCGGCCGATGTGGTCGGGCTCCGCGGCGACGACATGGTGGTGGTGGAGCTGAAGGCCGGGTTTTCGCTCAGGCTTCTGCAACAGGCGGTGGCGCGCCAGGGCCTGACCGACACTGTCTATGTCGCCGTGCCGCGCTGGCAGGGGCGCGCCGGATGGCAGGCGTTCAAGGGCAATCTCGCCCTGTGCCGAAGGCTGTGCCTCGGTGTGCTCACGGTGCGGCTGGCGGATGGGTTTGTCGAGGTCCATGCGGATCCGAAACCCTTCCGCCCGCGCAAGGCCCCGGCCCGCAGGGCCCGGCTGCTGGGCGAGTTCGCCCGCCGGACGGGCGACCCCAACACCGGCGGCGGCCGCGGCCGGGTGGTGACCGCCTACCGCCAGGACGCGGAGCGCCTTGCGGTCTGGCTTGCCGACCATGGGCCGGCCCGGGGTGCGGCGGTGGCGAAGGCCACCGGGGTGGGCCGCGCCACCCAGATGATGCGGGCGAACCGCTATGGCTGGTTCGAACGGGTGGCGCGCGGGGTCTATGGGCTGACCCCGGAGGGGCGGGCGGCAATCGGGCGGTAGGGCCGGGCCGCAGAGTTTCCGCGCCGTTTCCGGCATCGGTTTTCTGCGCAGATTTTTCCCATCCCCGCGGTTGACACCCCCGGGCCGCCTCCCTAGCTATGCGCCGTTAGCACTCGCCCCGGGTGAGTGCCAAGGCCCGGAGCAAACACCCGGGCACAACGGAAAAGAAAGTTCAGGAGCCTCACAATGGCATTCAAGCCCCTGCATGACCGCGTGCTCGTCCGCCGCGTCGAAAGCGAAGAAAAGACCGCCGGCGGCCTCATCATCCCCGATTCCGCCAAGG
Source organism: Rhodobacterales bacterium (assembly GCA_002746935.1). Taxonomy (GTDB): domain Bacteria; phylum Pseudomonadota; class Alphaproteobacteria; order Rhodobacterales; family Rhodobacteraceae; genus Sinisalibacter. The sequence goes on along the minus strand of PDRW01000009.1, from coordinate 16,985 downwards.
AAAAGCCCGCTGAGGGTATCATCGTCGCGGTTGGCGCCGGCGCGCGCGACGACGACGGCGAGCGCATTGCCATGGACGTCAGGGAAGGCGACCGGATCCTGTTCGGCAAATGGTCGGGCACCGAGATCACCCTCGACGGCGAGGAACTGCTCATCATGAAAGAATCCGACATCATGGGCATCATTGCCTGATCGTCGCGACCCGGACCAGCAAGATTTACTGAACAGGAGCCAGACAGATGGCCAAAGACGTCAAATTCGGCAATGACGCCCGCACCCGCATGCTCAAGGGCATGAACATTCTCGCCGATGCGGTGAAGGTGACCCTCGGCCCGAAAGGCCGCAACGTGGTGCTCGACAAGTCCTTCGGTGCCCCGCGCATCACCAAGGACGGCGTGACCGTTGCCAAGGATATCGAGCTGGAAGACAAGTTCGAGAACATGGGCGCGCAGATGGTGAAGGAAGTCGCGTCCCGCACCAATGACGAGGCCGGCGACGGCACCACCACCGCCACCGTGCTCGCCCAGGCGATCGTGGTCGAGGGCCTCAAGTCGGTGGCCGCCGGCATGAACCCGATGGACCTCAAGCGCGGCATCGACCTTGCCACCGCCAAGGTGGTCGAGGCGCTCAAGGCCGCCGCGCGCGAGGTGAAGGATTCTGCCGAAGTGGCGCAGGTCGGCACCATCTCCGCCAACGGCGAGGCCGAGATCGGCGAAGAGATCGCCAATGCCATGCAGAAGGTCGGCAACGAAGGTGTGATCACCGTCGAAGAAAACAAGGGCATGGAGACCGAGGTTGAAGTGGTCGAAGGCATGCAGTTCGACCGCGGCTACCTCTCGCCCTATTTCGTCACCAACCCCGACAAGATGATCGCCGATCTCGAAGATTGCGTGGTGCTGCTGCACGAGAAAAAACTCTCTTCGCTCCAGCCGATGGTGCCGCTGCTCGAAGCGGTGATCCAGTCGCAAAAGCCGCTCCTGATCGTCGCCGAAGACGTGGAAGGCGAAGCGCTGGCCACCCTCGTGGTCAACAAGCTGCGTGGCGGCCTGAAGATTGCCGCCGTCAAGGCCCCGGGCTTCGGCGACCGCCGCAAGGCCATGTTGCAGGACATTGCGATCCTCACCGGCGGTCAGGTGATTTCGGAAGATCTCGGCATGAAGCTCGAGAATGTCACCATGGACATGCTCGGCACCGCCAAGAAGATCACCATCTCCAAGGAAGAGACCACCATCGTCGACGGCGCCGGTGACAAGGCCGAGATCGAGGCCCGCGTGGCCCAGATCCGCACCCAGATCGAGGAAACCACCTCCGATTACGACCGCGAGAAGCTCCAGGAGCGGGTCGCCAAGCTCGCCGGTGGCGTCGCTGTCATCCGCGTCGGCGGCATGACCGAGGTCGAGGTCAAGGAGCGCAAGGACCGCGTCGACGACGCCCTCAACGCCACCCGCGCCGCGGTGCAGGAAGGCGTGATCGTCGGTGGCGGCGTGGCGCTGGTGCAGGGGGCCAAGGGGCTCGAAAGCCTCAAGGGTGCCAATGCCGATCAGGACGCGGGCATCAAGATCGTGCGCAAGGCGCTGGAAGCGCCGCTGCGTCAGATCGCCGAAAACGCGGGCGTTGACGGCGCCGTGGTCGCGGGCAAGGTGCGCGAATCCGACGACGCGAACTTCGGCTTCAACGCCCAGACCGAAGAATATGGCAACATGTTCGACTTCGGCGTGATCGACCCGGCCAAGGTGACCCGCACCGCGCTGGAAGATGCGGCTTCGGTCGCCGGTCTGCTGATCACCACCGAAGCCATGGTCGCCGACCTCCCCGCCAAGGAAGGCGCTTCGGCGGCGCCGGACATGGGCGGCATGGGCGGCATGGGCATGATGTAACGCCCTTTGGGCCGCGTGGCGGGTGACCGGGGCTGATCCGGTCTCCCGCAGAGGCGGCCCGCCTGCGCGAGATACCGCGGGAAGCCGCGGAAAAGTGAGGGGTCGCCCGGCGGGGCGGCCCCTTTTCCCAGGACGCGCCCGATCGGGGGAACCCCGCCCCGGTTTCTTTGCAAATCCTCTGTTCAGCCCTTACAAGACCGGCCCCGCGTTGCTATGTTAAAGCCAGTTACATTCCAGAGCGGAGACAATCCGATGATGCGCGCATTCCTTCCGGCACTGGTTCCGGCACTGGCGATCGGGCTCGCCGCCGCGCCCGCATGCGCCGGCAACGACAACGATTGGCGCTTCGGCGGCGACGTCTATATGGCCGGACGCCATGTCGAACCGGTCGCCGCGCCGGCCGGCGATCTCTTTGCCGCAGGTCATACGGTGCGGGTGACGACGGACATGGAGGGCTCCGCCCACCTGGCCGGCCGCAGGGTCGCGGTCGATGCCCGTATCGGCGAAAACCTCTATGGCATGGGGCAGGACGTGGATATCGCCGGGCCGGTGGCGGGCAATGTCACCCTGTTCGGCCAGACCGTCACCATCACCGAGCCGGTCTCCGGCAATCTGCGCGCCGCGGGCGAGACCATCGAGCTCGACGGCCCGGTGGCGGGCAGCGCCGTGCTGGGCGGCGAATGGCTGCGGATCAACGCCACGATCAGCGGCGATGTGGCGCTGGCGGGCGACGATCTGGAATGGGGCGACGCGGCCCGTATCGAGGGCGCGGTGCACATCTATACCGACGATCCGGAGGCGGTCGGGGTGCCCGCGCGTGTCGCCGGCGCGGACCGGATCACCTTCCATGAGGCGCGGGCCTTCGACGAGGCCCATCCGATGCTCGGCGAGCGCCCGGGGGTCTTCGCGCGGGCTTTCCGCTGGGCCGTCGGGGTGCTGGTGGTGGGCCTGCTGGGGACGCTGTTTGCGGCGTCTGCGCCGGACTACCTTGCCGGGCTGCGCGCGCGCATCCTCGCCCGGCCGGGGTTTTCCGGCGTTGTCGGGGCGGTCGGCATTTCGGCGCTGACCGGCTCGGTGGTGCTGCTGGCGATGACCGGTTTCGGCATCCTGCTGTTGCCGCTGCCCGTGCTCGCCGCCGTGCTGCTCGGGGTTGCGGGCTATGTGGTCGGCACTTATGCGCTGGGGGTCTGGGCCGTGGGAACGGCGGGACGTGGCGACCCGGCGAGCACGGGCGAGCGCGCGGTTGCCGCCTTCGCCGGCGCGGCGCTGGCCGCGGCGGTGGGGCTTGTGCCCTTCCTTGGCTGGCTCGCGACAATGGCGGTGTTTCTGATCGGCGCGGGGGCGCTGGTCGCCAGGGTCATCCGCCTCGATGCGGCAGGCCACGCCGCCTGACTGGCGCGAGTCTGGCAACGAATCCCGTCTGTACCCCGGATCGGTGACCCGAACACGAAGCGCCGCGCCCCGGATGCGCGGCGTTTCGCCGGTTTGCCCGTTTTTCGCGCCGCGCCCCTCGCAACCGGGCGCTGCAATCCCTATCTCAGACCGATGCGCAAACTGACCGCCCTGTTTGCGAGCCTCGCGCTCGTCATGCCGACCGCCCTGTCCGATGCCGCGGCCCGGGAGCGGCCGGGCGATTGCGTCGTGCTGTTGCATGGCCTTGCCCGCAGTTCCGCCTCGCTGATGGTGATGCAGGAGGCGCTGGACGGCCTCGGTTATCAGGTGGTGAACCTCGATTACCCGTCGACCGAAGCGCCGATCGACGAACTGGCCGAGCTTGCGCTGCCGCCCGCGGTGGCGCAATGCGGCGGCAAGACCACGCATTTCGTGACCCATTCCCTCGGCGGGATCCTCGCCCGGGTCTGGCTGCGCGACCACCGGCCGGCGCGCATGGGCCGGGTGGTGATGCTGGCGCCGCCCAACCAGGGCTCGGAACTGGTCGATGCCTTCAAGACCTATCAGCTTGGCGATTTCGAGCCCTTCGAATGGCTCAACGGCCCGGCGGGGCTGGAGCTTGGCACCGATCCCGCCTCGGTGCCCAACACCACCGGGACGGCGGGGTTCGAGCTTGGGGTGATCGCGGGCAACCGCTCGGTCAACCCGGTGTTTTCCTCGATGATCGAAGGCGAGGACGACGGCAAGGTCTCGGTCGAGAGCACCCGGCTCGACGGCATGACCGACCATATCGTGCTGCCGGTGACCCACACCTTCATGATGAACAACCCGCTGGTGATCGCCGAAGTGGTGTCCTTTCTCGAGACCGGACATTTCGACCGCGACGTGACCTGGGCCGATGTGATCGAGCGGGTGCGCGGGGAAGCGGGCGGCGGGTAGCGCGCCGCGCGATCCGGCGGATCGCCCGCCTGTGGGAAGGGCGGCCGGTTCAGCCCTTCGAAGGCCCTTTTGCAGGCCCCCCCGAAACCCCCGTTGCAGGCCCGACCACCCGGTTGACATGGCCCATCTTCCGGCCCGGCTTCACCTCCGCCTTGCCGTAGAGATGCAGCGCCGCGCGCGGGTCGGCGGCAAGCGCCGCGGCGCGGGCAATGTCCCCGCCGATCAGGTTCTGCATCACCACATCCGAATGCCGCGCCCCGTCGCCCAGCGGCCAGCCCGCCACCGCGCGGATATGCTGCTCGAACTGGTCGATCACGCAGCCGTTCTGGGTCCAGTGGCCGGAATTGTGCACCCTGGGCGCAATCTCGTTGACCACCAGCCCGGCCTCGTTCTTGGCCCCGTTCCCGGATCCAGTCCCGCTCCCGGTCACGAACAGCTCGACCCCCATCACACCCACATAACCAAGCTTTTCCGCGATCGCCTCGGCGGCGCGGCGCGCGGCCTGCTGGCGCGGTGCATCAAGGGTGGCGGGCACAATGGTTGTGGCGAGGATGCCGTTTTCATGGAGATTCTCGCCCGGGTCGAAACAGGCCATGGTGCCGTCGAGCCCGCGCGCCACGATCACGCTCACCTCGCGCTCGAAATTCACGAAGCCTTCGAGGATCGCCGGGGCCTCGCCGATCTCTGCCAGTGCCGCGCCCGCCTCTTCCGCCCGGCTGATCCGCGCCTGCCCCTTGCCATCATAGCCGAAGCGGCGGGTCTTGAGGATCGCGGGCAGGCCGGTGTGCTCCATCGCTTCCGTCAGGTCGAGCAGGTTGAACACCGCCGCATGGGGCGCCACCCTGAGGCCGCAGCTTTCGAGGAAGTCTTTCTCCACCAGCCGGTCCTGGCTGATCCGCAGGGCGTCGCGGCCCGGGCGGATCGGGGCGAGGGATTCGAGGATGTCGAGCGCCGTGGTGGGGATGTTCTCGAACTCATAGGTGATGACATCGACGCTCCTGCCGAAGGCTTTGAGCGCCGCTTCGTCGTCATAGCGGGCGGTGGTGACGCGGTCGGCCACCTGACCCGCGGGCGGTGCGGCGCCGGGCTCGAAGATATGGGTCTTGAACCCGAGGCGGGCGGCGGCGAGCGAGAGCATCCGGCCGAGCTGGCCACCGCCGAGGATGCCGATGCTGGCGCCCGGTTCCAGGGGTGAGGAGGGCAGGGGCTGCGGGTCACTCATCGGCGGGCACCTCCGGGATCGAGGCCGAAAGCGCCGCGCGCCAGGCGTCGAGCCGCGCCGCAAGCTCTGCATCGGAAGTCGCGAGGATTGCCGCCGCCATCAGCCCGGCATTGGCCGCCCCGGCGGCGCCGATCGCCATGGTGGCGACCGGAAAACCTTTCGGCATCTGGACGATGGAATAGAGGCTGTCGACCCCCGAGAGCGCCCGGGTCTGCACCGGCACGCCGACCACCGGCACCCGGGTCTTGGAGGCCATCATCCCCGGCAGATGCGCGGCCCCCCCGGCCCCCGCGATGATCACCGCGAGCCCGCGCTCCGCGGCGGTCTTGCCATAGTCCCACAGCCGGTCCGGGGTGCGGTGGGCGGAGACGATCTTCGTTTCATAGGCCACGCCCAGCTCGTCGAGCACCTGTGCCGCCTGCTTCATCGTCGGCCAGTCGGACTGGCTGCCCATGATGATGCCCACCTTCACATTCATCGCCTTGCCCTCCCCGGCATGGTCTGTGCATGGTCTGCGCCCCCCCAAACGCCCCCGGACCGCGCGCCCGGCTAGGCAATGATATCGGGGGTGAGCTTGTCTTCGATCCGGGCGATCTTGTCCCTCAGGGCGAGCTTTTGCTTCTTCAGCCGCGTGATGGTCAACTGATCGGAGGCGGTGCGCTCTTCCAGCGCTCCGATCGCGGTGTCAAGGTCGCCATGCTCCTGGCGCAACACCTCAAGCTCGACGCGCAGCACCTCATCGGCCTTCATTTCCTTGGCTTTGCTCATTGGTCCCGGTTCCTGATTTCGCAGTCCGTGAAACAAGTTAAACCAAAACCCGCCAAAATCCAGAGCGCTTTGCCCCTTGCGGGCGCGATGCGGCGCCCCCATGTTTCTGAGGTCACGGGCTGCCGCTGCGGGGCCCTGAAACCACCGGTCGCTTTTGGAAAAGGACGTTAGCAGATGACCAAGCAGATGACCAAGATGACGCTGGGCTCCCACCCTTTCCTGCTGGGATTCGACCAGCTTGAGCGGATGCTGGAACAGGCCGAGAAATCGGGGACGGATGGCTACCCGCCGTTCAACATCGAGCAGGTCAGCGATCGTGCCTACCGGATCACGCTGGCGGTGGCCGGTTTCGCCGATGACGATCTGTCGATCACCGTGGAAGACCGCAAGCTCATTGTGCGCGGCCGGATTTCGGACAAGGACGAGGGCCGGGTCTATCTGCATCACGGCATTGCCACGCGGCAATTCACGAAAAGCTTCGTGCTGGCCGATGGCGTCGAGGTGACCGGCGCCGACACCGGCAACGGGCTTTTGCACATTGATCTCGAACGCGCGATCCCGGAGCCCCGGGTGCAGAATATCGAGATCCGGCGGGGGTGAACGCGGGCGCAGCCAAGGAGGGCGTCATGGACATGAAACATGAAGTCCTTCCCGAAACCGGGGAGCGGATCGTCTATGTTCGGGAAGTGTCGGTGAAGGATCTGCCGGAAGCGGTGCAGCGCGAGGCGCAGGGGCTCGAAACGCTCTATGCGGTTCACGATGCCGAAGGCACGCGGCTGGCGCTGGTGAGCGACCGGCAGATGGCCTTTGTGCTGGCGCGGCGCAACGATTTCTCGCCGGTCGCGGTTCACTGAGGCCTGCACCGAGGCCTGCACCGAGGCCTGCACCGAGGCCTGCACTGAGGCCAGCGCCCTTCGAAGCGGCGCCGCGCCGGTGCTCAGAAATATTGTTGCAGCCAGCCCTGCGCGCTCAGCGCCCGGATGAGCCCGCTCGCCGGGGGCGCGCTGCGCGCCGGGGTGCTGGTGCGGATATAACGCCCGACAAGCCCCGCGAGCCGCTCCGAAAGCGCCCGGTCGAGGATCACGACACCGTTTTCGGTGTCATGCAGAAAGCTCCGCCGGTTGAGGTTGACCGAGCTGACCACCGAGAGCTTCCGGTCGATCACCAGAAGCTTGGTATGCATCAGCCGCCCTTCAGGCTCGTGGATCCAGTGATCGAACCGGGCGGTTTCGGCCTGGAAGGCCTTGGTGAACGCCTTGATGAAGAAGTCCGGCGGGTCGATGGAGGCAAGGTGCGACACCATCGCCACCTTCACCCCGCGCGCCTCCGCCCGTTCCAGCGCCTGCCGGATCGCATCGGTCGGGTAGAGGTAGGGCGAGACCGCGAGGATCTCGCGTTCGGCGGCGTCGATCAGCGCGACATAAGCGGCCTCCAGCGCATGCCCGTCGGCGAAAGGACAGGAGATGAAATGCCGCGCCTGCCCGTTCACCGGCAGCTCTGCAATGCTGCCCGGGCGGGTCATCGGCACCGCCACGGTGCCATGGCGATCGCGATGCCAAAGCGTGCTGAAATGGCGGGCGATGCCGCGCACCGCCCGGTCGCCCCGCATCACGATTTCAAAATCCTCGTAGATTGAAAAACGCCAGAGCCACCCGTCCTTTCCGTTGGCGTATTTCCCGAGTTCCGGGTCGTCCGAGAGGTCGAAGGCCTGGTCGAAGAAATACCCGTCGCCCTGGTTGCGCCCGCCGCCGATGAAGCGCGACCGTCCCGGTGTGGGCGAGAGCGTGAGGAACAGCTTGGCATGGTTTGAGCGCTGGATGCGGTCCAGCGGCCCGGCTGGCCCGCCAAAGCCCTGTGGGGCCCAGCTCAGATACTGGATCTGCACATTGGGGTAACGCGCGGCGAGGCTTTCCCAGAAGACCCGATCGGGTTTGAAGACCGTATTGGCGCTGGCGAGGAGGCGCACCCTCGTGCCGCGCGCGGCGTGATATTCGATCGCGCGGCGCATCAGCAGCCCCGAATAATCGGCCCGGATGTTGAAAGAGGACAACAGGATGAGGTCGAGCTTCGGTGCGCGGGAAAAGTCGATCTCCACCTCCGGGTCGCCCGCCTCGAGCTTCGTCCGCGGCCAGCCTTGTCCGGTGAGCGCCTCGATCCGGGCGTTGATTCCGTCGAGCGGTTCGGCGGCGAAATCGACCGCCCCCAGCGGCAGCGCGCAGCTTTGTGCCAGCGCGGTGTTGGCGTAGAAGGCGCGGGTGAGGCCATCGGCGCGGCCCGGGGCGGGTTCGGCGCAGCTGTCGCGGAACGTGTCGAGCCGGTGCAGGGCGGGGGCGCTCAGATCGGTGGTTTGCAGGCGCATCCGGGCGCCGTCGCCCCAGGTGAGGCTGCACCGCGTCACCTCCGGGCTCAACACCGCCCGCACCGCCCGGGCCGGCGCCTCGCTGCGCGGCGGCAGGGTGAAGGCGCGCGTGCCATGGGGCCGGATGAAGCGGTTGTCGTTTCCCAGCAGCAGCCTTGCGGGCCCGTCGCAGCCGAGCTTCACCGCGAGGGGGCGGGGGCTGAGCGAATGCAGTGTCAGTTCGGTGGCGCGGCGCGGCACGCCGGGCAGGTCGAACACCGCCTCCGGGTCGCGCGGGCCTTCGGCTGAGAGGAAGATATTGGCCTCGACCAACGGCCCTTCGGGCGGGATCGTGAGTGGCGGTGCCGCCTCCGGCGGGGCACAGCCGGCGAGCAACAGGCCGATGAGCGCAAGGCGCTGCATCGAACGGTGCAGGCTGCTCCAGACCAAGATCCCCCCCTGCAAGAGCCATTTCCGCGTTGCGTCCTGACGCCGCAAGCGCGGCCCCTTGCGGAGCCTAGCACCCTGGGGCGCGAGTCGGAAGCGCCGGGCGCTCAGACCTCCGGCCAGATCCCGAAACGTGCGTGGATGAGGGCGGCGGCGGTGCGGTTGGCGCGGTCGCGCGGGGTCGTCTGCTGCAACGCGCCGGGGCTGTCGAGCGGGGAGCAGAGGGCGCGGGCGCCGGGCGCTTCGACGATCTCCAGCCCGAGCCCCGCAAACCAGCCCGACAGCCAGATGTCGTCCACCGCCCAGGCCTCGGGCGGCGGCGGCGGGATCCGGCCTGCCTGCGCCCCGGGCACCAGAACCCCCGCGAAGCCCTGTACGATGGTGCCGCCCCGCCGCCCGATCCGCTCGCCGGGCCAGGTGCTCCCGGCGATCACCCGGCCGGTACCCTGCCGCTTGCGCTCGGCGATGAAGGCCGCGGCCCAGCCCGGCCGATAGCGCCAGTCATCGTCGCAACACAGAATGTCGGCGCCGGGAAAGGCGGCGGCCGGGGCCAGCAGCTTGCCCGCCGGACCGGGGTCGGTCCCGGTCTCGAGCAGGGTGACGCCTTCGGGCAGCGCGGGCAGGGGGGCAGGGTCGAAGCGCGCGTAACGGCGGGGAACGACCAGCGCCACCCGGTCGGCGCCCTGGGTTGTCAGGGCGTCCAGCACCTGCGGAAGCTGCCCGAAACGCGGCGGGATCGTGGTCAGGGCGATCACCAGCATGCGGCCTCCCGCGCCTCCCTCAGCGCCCTCCCGGGCGCCGCCCCGGCCCTTCCCGGTTTCCTGTGCCGGTACCTAGTGCCCGGCGATCAGCCCCATGGATTCGAGCTTCAGGATCACCTGATGGGCGCAGTTGTCGACATCGGCATTCTCGGTATCGACCCGCAGTTCCGGTGTCTCGGGCACCTCGTAAGGGTCGGAAATTCCGGTGAATTCCTTGATCTTTCCGGCCCGCGCGAGCTTGTAGAGCCCCTTGCGGTCGCGGCGTTCGCATTCCTCGATCGAGGTCGAGACATGCACCTCGACGAAGGCGCCGAACTGTTCGACCTCCTCGCGCACCGCGCGGCGGGTGGAGGCATAGGGCGCGATCGGGGCACAAAGCGCGATGCCGCCGTTCTTGGTGATCTCGGAGGCGACGTAACCGATCCGGCGGATGTTGAGGTCGCGGTGTTCCTTCGAGAAGCCCAGCTCGGAAGAGAGGTTCTTGCGCACGATGTCGCCGTCGAGCAGCGTCACCGGGCGGCCGCCCATCTCCATCAGCTTGACCATCAGCGCATTGGCGATGGTGGATTTGCCGGAGCCGGAGAAACCGGTGAAAAACACGGTGAACCCCTGTTTCGAGCGCGGCGGACGGGTGCGGCGCAGTTCCGCGACCACCTCGGGAAAGGAGAACCAGTCGGGGATCTCCAGCCCCTCGGCAAGACGGCGGCGCAATTCGGTGCCGGAGATGTTGAGGATGGTCACCTTGTCCTTGTCGGCAATCTCGTCGGCGGGTTCATACTGGGCGCGCTCCTGCACATAGACCATATGTTTGAAATCGACCATCTCGACGCCGATCTCGTCCTGACAGGCGCGGAACAGATCCTGCGCGTCATAGGGCCCGTAGAAATCTTCCCCCTTCGAATCCTTGCCCGGCCCCGCATGGTCGCGCCCGACGATGAAATGGGTGCAGCCGTGATTCTTGCGGATCAGCCCGTGCCAGACCGCCTCGCGCGGGCCGCCCATGCGCATGGCGAGGTTGAGCAGGCTCATGGTGGTGGTGGACTGGGTGTATTTGTCGAGCACCGCTTCGTAGCAGCGCACGCGGGTGAAATGGTCGACGTCACCGGGTTTGGTCATGCCGACCACGGGGTGAATCAGCAGGTTGGCCTGCGCTTCCTTGGCGGCGCGGAAGGTCAGCTCCTGATGCGCCCGGTGCAGCGGGTTGCGGGTCTGGAAGGCCACCACGCGGCGCCAGCCCAGCTTGCGGAAATGGGCGCGCAGCTCGTTCGGCGTGTCGCGGCGGCCGCGGAAGTCGTAATGCACCGGCGGCTGGATCCCGGTGACCGGCCCGCCGAGATAGACCTTGCCCGCCCGGTTGTTGAGGTAGTCGACCGCCGGATGGGCCTCGTCGCAAGTGCCAAACACCTTTTCGGCTTCGCGCGCCTTGTCCGGCACCCAGTTGTCGGTCACGGTCATGGTGGCGAGGATCACGCCCTCCTCGTCGCGCAGGGCGATGTCCTGGTTCTCGTCGAGCTGCGCCGCGAACTCCTCGGAAACGTCGAGGGTGATCGGCATCGGCCAGAGAGACCCGTCGGTGAGACGCATGTTGTCGACGACGCCGTCATAATCGGCTTCGGTGAGGAACCCTTTCAGCGGGTTGAAGCCGCCGTTCATCAGAAGTTCGAGGTCGCAGATCTGGCGCGGGGTCAGATCCCAGCTGACGAGATCGGCGGCATCGAGCTTCAGCTTCTGCGCGCTCTCATGGGAGACATAGAGCTCCGGAATCGGAGCGAGGTTGGGCAACATCATCTCATCGGCCTTTTCGGTTCTGCTCGCGGGCCACGGCGTGTCATGGCCCCGGCGCGTCCCTAGCAAGCGAATGCGGCGAAATTCAAGCGAGCAAAGGGTATTCGCCCACCCATTGGCCATTGCCCGCCACCCGCCAAACTCTGCCCGCCCGCCCCGGACCCGCGCCTTCTTTGTTCCACAAATCTTTCCGGGTGCGGGAGCAGAGCCCCCCGCCGGTCATGCCGGGAAGGGCAACGGCGCGGCGGCCGGTTGCAGGGCGCCCGGTTGGTCGGTGAACACGACAAGATGGGTCAGATCCGGGCGCGAGCGCGAGGAATAGAGCATCCCCTGCGCGCCCTGTTCGCGCGCCTTGTCCGAAAGCGCCCATGTGGGGGCAGGGTGCGCAAGGGCGTGGGCGTCCTGCCATATGACACAAGCCTCGGGCCGCCCGCGCAGATCGGCCACCCGGTCCAGCGAGACCGCCAGCGGCACGATGTGGCGCGCGGCGTCCGCCTCGCCGAGATAGCGCTTGAGTGCAACGCCGCAGCCCTCGGGCGTCAGCGAGGTGTAGATCGCCCGCTGGCCGGAATGGTGAAACCGCCCCTCGGGCGAACGCACCGGCGAAAGCGCGTCCTGCCCGATGAAAACCACGCGGTAGGCCATGCCGGAAAAGGGTGTCATCCCTGCGCCGCAAGCCAGTGTTCGGCGTCGAGCGCGGCCATGCAGCCCATGCCGGCCGAGGTCACCGCCTGACGGTAGACATGGTCGGTGAGGTCGCCGGCGGCAAACACGCCCGCAACCGAGGTGCGGGTGGAGCCCGGCTCGACCTTCACATAGCCGCCGTTGTGGAGCTCCAGCTGATCCTTCACCAACTCGCTCGCCGGGGCGTGGCCGATGGCGATGAACACGCCCTCGGCCGGGATTTCGCTTTCCTCGCCGGTCCTGACGTTTTCGATCTTCACGCCCGTGACCCCCATCGGCATCTCGGTGCCGAGTACCTCCTTCAGGGTCGACTCCCATTTCACCTCGATCTTCGGGTGTTTCAGCAGCCGCTCCTGCAACACCTTTTCGGCGCGCAGCTCGTCGCGGCGGTGCACCAGCGTGACTTTCGAGCCGAAATTGGTGAGGAACAGCGCCTCTTCCACGGCCGTATTGCCGCCGCCGATCACCACGATCGGCTTCTCGCGGTAGAAGAACCCGTCGCAGGTGGCGCAGGCCGAGACGCCGAAGCCCTTGAACTTCTCCTCCGTCGGCAGGCCGAGCCATCTGGCCCGGGCGCCGGTGGCGAGGATCACCGCGTCGGCGGTGTAGACGGTGCCGCTGTCGCCCGTTGCGGTGAAGGGGCGGTGTTGCAGATCCAGCCCGGTGATGATGTCGGAGACGATCTCCGTGCCCATGGCGCGGGCGTGCTCTTCCATCTTCACCATCAGCTCGGGGCCCTGAACCTCGGTGAAGCCGGGGTAGTTTTCCACATCGGTGGTGGTGGTGAGCTGGCCGCCGGGCTCGATGCCCTGAACGAGGATCGGGCTCAGCATGGCGCGCGCGGCATAGATGCCGGCGGTATAGCCGGCGGGGCCGGAACCGATGATGAGAACCCTGGTGTGACGGGTGTCGGACATGAATGCGACCTTTCTGAAATCCTGAGGTTGGGGCCGATATAGGCGCCGGAGACCCGGGCCGGAACCCCCTGCGACGTGCTGTCAGGGCGGGGATTGGGCAGGCTCGCGGGGCTTTGGGGTTTCCGAAGGGTCATGATCTTGCGCATTTTCGAAAGATTGTTGCGCCCCCGGCGGCGCTTGCGTAATGTCCGGGCAAATCCAGGAGGGATCGCGCATGCCCCATACCAAACTCGACCCGATCGACCGGATGATTCTGGCCGAGTTGCAGGCCGACGGCCGCATGACCAATGTCGAGCTGTCCACGCGGGTGGGAATCTCGGCGCCGCCCTGTTTGCGCCGGGTGCGCACGCTGGAGCAGCTTGGCTTCATCCGTGGCTATCATGCGACCGTGGACGCGCGCAAACTCGGTTTCGAGGTGCAGGTTTTCGTGATGGTCGGGCTGGTGAGCCAGGCCGAATCGGACCTGTCGACCTTCGAGGACCGCTGCCGGGCCTGGCCGCTGGTGCGCGAGTGCCACATGCTGAACGGTGAGGTGGATTTCATTCTGAAATGCGTCTCGCCCGATCTTTCGACCTTCCAGAGCTTTCTGACGGAAGAACTGACCGCGGCGGAAAATGTGGCGAGCGTGAAGACCTCGCTGGTGATCCGCGACGCCAAGGACGAACCCGGCGTGCCTTTCGACGTGCTCGAGGCATGGGTGAAGGCGGAGAATTGAAGCATGTCGCGCAAAGCCGGGGCTTACTTTTGCGCGACATGCTCTGACCATTCACTTCGATGTCAGTTCAAGATCACCGGACCAGAAAAGAACCGGTATATATGCGGCAAAGACGTGCTCGTCAAACACCCTCCTGAACCCGGTGTCGTATTCGGACTCGCGAAACGCGACTGAGGGCTGGTGAGTCTGCCAATCCGCATATTCCAGCAACTGCCCGGTTCGCATAACGCTTTATGTATCGCCTCGAATCGGAAAAGCTCAAATCAAACTTCTGAAGGATGCTGTCGAATTCGTGCTGTGTCCGGTCGTTGTCACCGTGAATGCTCAAAGCCTCCGCCACAAGCATTGCTTCGGTTGTCGTCAGCGTTTCCCGAGCAGGGATTTCGGAAGCTGTAGACAGAACTTCACTCCGTTTACCGGGCACTGTGGTTTTTCAAGAGCCGAATCTTGCGAACTGGCGTCCTGAAGTCCACTGCCGAGCTCAAGAACAATATTCACAACAGAAAGATCAGCACCTTCTTGTTCGGCTTTCGAACCTGTCAGCGCCCCAGGATCACCGCACCAGCTGTCAAAACCGATTTCATTCGACTGGCCACGGCTTCACTTGCGCCACGTCTCCGTCAGTCTTCTGAGCCCGACCCGCTGTCATCACCGCTGAATCCGTCATCTGAACGGCTTCCGTGCCTGCTCCTGTATTTCGGTGGGCTGCCAAGAATACGGTTCCTTGACGCAAACAACAGAACCACCACGATGAGCGCGGCGAAACTGCAGTTTCGCATTGTCTGCCACAATACCTGTCGCATTATCCATGGCGCACCCGGCTCTGACGAGTTACTGCATGATGTAGCTATCGTTGAGCGTGGTCATGGTAAAGCTGACGGGAGTGGATTTGGCCCAGGCCATGAAGCGTCAGCGTGAATTCAGAATATTTTGGCCAAAGGGCACAGTCGTTATTCTGTCGGTTGACCATGTCATGCGAGGGCATGCCTTTTGCAAAAGGCCGAAACCGGTGCAGAAAAGCCAGCTTGTGCCCGGCGCAATGGCCGCGTCCGCCTTCGCCATCACGCCGGCCAGCACGATCAGAAGAACTTCGCTGATCGGACAGACTGTTTTCCGGCTCTGGCGCGGGTCTTTGAACGCCGGGAAATGGTCCGGCAAAGGCACAGTCGTCATTGCATCCTCCGAAACATGGCCCGGAGTGCAGGGCCTCACACCTCACCCGATTTGGGACTCCCGCCGGTCAGGCGATTGCCGTGGCGAGGCAGGCCTCTCGCTTGAAAAGCGCGATCAAATCGGGTAACGTCAGACCGATATCGGGCCAATTGGGAAGGCTATTGGAGAGTATCGGGTGAAATCGAAATTGTGACCAGGGGCAAAGTGTAACCAGAGGGAAAGCATGTCTCCGCCGCTCGCCCATCCGCCCCATCGGACCGGCACAATTCCGCTTGCGCGGCGCACCCTGTCCGCCCCTTAACATCATGCCCCATTTCCCGCGCAGTTTCTCAGGGGTACGGCTTTTCAGGGGCATTGTTCATCAGGGGAGAAGCGTCTCAGGGGCAAACCTGTGTCAGGTTTCTCCTTAAAGACACGGCTGCCAGACCGGACCGGCCGTCACAGGAAACGCAACAAGGGAACACATGCCATGCTGAAGCGTCTCGCTCTCGCCACCGCCACCGCGATCGCCCTGTCAACCGCCGGGCTTTCCGCCGCCGAATATGACATCGACCACACCCACAGCTTCGTCCAGTTCAAGATCTCGCATCTGGGCGTATCTTATGTGATCGGCAATTTCGACGTGACCGGGGGCAGCTTCACCTTCGACGGCGAAGGCAGCCCGGCGGATCAGTCGATCAATATCGAGGTGAGCACCGCAAGCCTTGAAACCAACCACGCCGAGCGCAACAAACACCTGGCCGACGCCGAATACCTGAACGTGGCCGAATACCCCACCGCATCGTTCAAATCCACCGCATACGAGGGCGACGCCGAAGGCGGTGTGATGAAAGGCGAGCTGACCCTGTTCGGCATCACCAAACCGATCGACGTGATGGTCAGGAAGATCGGTGAAGGCGAGGATCCCTGGGGCGGCTATCGCGCCGGTTTCGAGGGCAAGGTGACCATCACCCCGGCCGATTTCGGCGCCACCTACAACCTCGGCCCGGCCGCGAGCACGGTCGAACTGAACATCATCATCGAAGGCAAACGCAAGTAGCGCGGCGCTTGGCCCGGGGCACCCTTGCGCGCCCCGGCCATAAGCCCCGAAGACAAGGCCGCCAGCCCCATGCCACCCGGTTCGCCCACACCGACACCACGGCGCCGCAGCCGGAACGCCCCGGGCCGCTATGGCCTGACCTCACTCGGCTTCCACTGGGTGCTGGCGGTGACGGTTCTCTCCACGGCGGGGGTGGGGATCTGGTTGATGGGGCTGGGATATTATGACCCCTGGGCCCCGACCGCACTATGGCTGCACCGGGCGTTGGGGGTGCTGGCCTTCACCTTGCTGCTGCTCAAACTGATGTGGCAGCGGTTTCAGCACAAGCCGCCCCTGGAAAAGGGCCTGACCCGGTTCGAGAGGGGGGCGGCGGTTGCCGGGCACCATCTGTTGAACCTGATGGTCTTCGTTCTGCCGGTCACCGGCTATCTGATGTCCACGACCACCGGCGATGCGGTGCCTTTGGTCTTTGGCCTGGAAATCCCCGCATCGGTGCAGGTGACCGGGCCCCTGAAAGAGGCGCTGCCAGGGCTTCACGCCGCCATGGGGTTCGGCATTCTGGGCCTGGCGGCGATCCACGCGGCGGCGGCCTTCAAGCATCAGTTCTTTGACAGGGGACATACCCTGCAACGCATGTTGCCGGGGCGAAAGCCGCTGGAGTGAGGTCAGGTGCAGAGGTTTTCCCGCCCGATGCCACCGATCCGGCCCCTTTGGGAGGCCAGAGTATACGTCTGTCTCAAGGCCTGATGTCGACCCATTCGCAGCCGCCCGATCTGGACCGTCTGCTGCGATGCTTGATCAGATATTACAAGACGTCGTTATTGACATTGTTAAAGCGCCCGACCTTTAACCTGAGACATATCCGGCAGCCCTGAAGTAGTTCCAGCACTCTTCCGGAGAGAAGAGATCGCAGATTTCTGTGAGGGCGT
>PDRW01000092.1 GCA_002746935.1 Rhodobacterales bacterium | reverse complement strand
CTCGCGCGGCTACATTGATTTCGACGCGGTCGCGGTCACGTCGGAAGTCAGCCCGCAGGAAGACGGCTATTCTGTCGTCTACGAGATCCGTGAAGGGCAGCAATATTCCTTCGCGAAGGTCTCCACCGTTTCGGAAGTGCGCAACGTGGATGCGTCGGCTTTCCAGGATCTCGCCAATATCCGCGAAGGGGCGACCTACAACCCCGCCACGGTCGACCGCGTGACCAGCGCGATGGAAAAACGCGCGCAGGCGATGGGCTACGGCTTTGTCCGTGTCGATCCGCGCATCACGCGCAACAAGCGCGCCGGCACGCTCGATATCGAGTTCGCCATCGTCCCACGTCGTCGGACGGCGTGATCGTCGATGTCGACGTGGAAGAGCAGGGCACCGGCTCCTTCACCTTCGGCGCCAGCTACGGGCTGGACGCGGGTGTCGCTGTGATGGCCTCTTTCTCCGAGCGCAACTTCCTTGGCCGTGGCCAGTTCATCAAGCTCGAGTTCACCGGCGGCGTCGACGACCGCAACTACGCCTTCTCCTTCGCCGAGCCGCGCGTGCTTGGCCGCGACCTTCGCCTTGGGGTCGACATGTTCTACCGCGAGACCACATGGCAGGATAACCTGTTCGACTCCGTGCAGGGCAAGGCCGAGCTGAACGCCGCCTTCCCGCTGTCGGAGCTTGGCCGCTTCGGGGCACAGGTCGGTATCGAAGGCACCGAGATGGACTATTATCGGACCGACACGAACGGCGACGGCGAAATCACGCCAGCAGATGACGCGACCGTGGTGGGCGGAGTCCTCGACGCCGAAATCGCGCGCGGGCGTCAGATCGGTGGCTATGCCGGGCTCAATTACTCCTTCTCCACCGCCCGCAACGGGCTTGATAATCCGTGGAATTTCTACGGTGAGTTCGCGGGCAAGGTCGGCGGCCTCGGGGCCGACAGCCAGTTCATCAAGGGCACGGCCCTGATGCGTGTCAGCACGACGGTGCTCAACGAGATCCAGCTCAGCGCAACCCTCGAAGGCGGGGCGATCCACACGGTCAATGGCGCGGGCACCCGCATCACCGACCGCTTCATGATGGCGCCCGACAAGCTCCTCGGCTTCGCCGGTGCCGGCATCGGCCCGCGCGACCTCGCCTCGCCGCAGGAAGAGGCCCTGGGCGGGAATTTCTTCGGCTCCGCCCGCCTCGAAACCCGCTTCCCGATCGGTCTGCCGGAAGAATACGGCATCACCGGGGGCGCCTTCGTCCATGCCGGTTCCGTCTGGGGGCTGGATGCTCCGGGCGCGGTCGACGACGACTTGCGCCTGCGCGCATCGGCCGGCGCCGCGCTCTACTGGGAAACCCCGATCGGCCCGGTCAAGTTCTCCTACGCGGTTCCGTTCAAGAGCGAGGCTTATGACAAGGAACGCCGTTGGGG
>PDRW01000087.1 GCA_002746935.1 Rhodobacterales bacterium | reverse complement strand
CGGACCGGGCGAGCTGCTCGATAATTGCCCCGGTTTCGCCGGGCGCGTCCAGGATCAGCAGGTTTGCGTCTTCTGCCTTCGGGGCGCAGTGCGCGAGCAACGCCGGCACGCTCATGAGCCTGACGGTGGGGGTTGTGACTTCGCGCAATCCGGGGAAGAGCCGGCGCAGCCCGGTCGCGTCCCGCAGGCTCGCGAGGGCCGTGGTGTTCCAGACATGGAGGGGCGCCGTTTCGGGCGGAGAGTCCTGTGCGGAGACAGCGACATCCAGCAGGGTGACCCGGCCGTTCGTCTGTGCAATCCGTTGCAGGGGCGGCAGGCAGGCGGGGTTTGGTTCCACCAGAACGACCCGTTTCGCCGGAAGAGAAAGCGTGTCTTCCAGTCCGTCGCCACAGCCGGCCCCGACATGCACCACGGTGCCCAGCGCCCGCTCCTCCAGGGATTCGATGGATTGTATGGTCATGTCGAAATCCTTGGTTCCCTGTGCTGTCCGCCCCTCACGCCTCGATCGCCCGCAGGACGGCCTCGGCGACCCGCTCGCGTTCATGTGCGATTACGTCGGTGTCGGTGCAGAGCGCTTGCAGGTTCATGGCCGTTTCCAGCCAGCTTTCCGCCATTTCCAGACCGGGTTTGATGCCGATGATCCGCGCGGCGGCCTCTTCGGGGGACTGCCCGAAGGTGTTGATCATGCAGCTCTCGGGCACCAGCCTGTGGATGCTGTGGTTCTTGTCGGCGTAGCAGGTCGGGATGCCCCCCACGACGAACGCGTCGAAGATCCTTTTCGAGATGTAGTGTTGCTGGTGGGTGTTTTCGAAGCTCGACATGACACGCACCCGCGCGTCGAGGCTGGCGAGCTTGTCGAGGTGCCAGTCGGGGAGGTCCGGGCGCGACCCGTCGGTGTGCCAGCCCTTGCCCTCGAGATGGACGCCGTTCCCCTGCGCTGCCGCTGCCGCCGCGACCTCGGAGCGGTAGCTGCTCAAGCCGTAGATGGCCTGGTCCGGGAAGGATCGCGCAAATTCCTCGCCCTCGCGCCGTTCGGCGACGAAAGCCGCCGGGATCGGGGCGTTTTGCCAGCGCGCCAGCAAGTCCTGTGGCG
>PDRW01000008.1 GCA_002746935.1 Rhodobacterales bacterium | reverse complement strand
CAACAGCGACGGGCGGCCAAGGCCTTCCGGAGTCTGCGGGTTGCGCTTGTTTTCGAGCAGCGCCTCGTAACGATAGGCAAGGGAAAAATTGCTGGTGACCACCGGATTTCCCGGGCAGCCCCAGGGCGGCAGGCCTGGTCCGGCCGGCTCTGGCGCGATCCGCCCGAGCAGGAAACCATGCGGCTGAATCCGGAAAGCCAGCCCCGACTCCAGCCGGACCAGCAGCTTGCCCTGATGGTCACCGGGACAGATCGTCGGATCGAAGCTCCCGGTCTGGGCGAAGACGGGTGACACAAGGGACACAAGCCAGACACTTGCCAGCACGATCGCGGAAACAAACACGGAAAAAGGGCGCCTGGCAATAAACATGCACATAATAGAATTCCTCCGTGCGCCCGCAGTCGAGTCACAAGGTCACTCCCGCACTCCTCATGGTTGAGCGTACGTCATGAGGGTTTTCTGTCAAGTCGGAACTGTCGAGGAAAGGATCCAGGCCTGCACGTTTCGATGTGCGAAAACAAGAGGATAGGGCAGGGCGTTCAGGCGGGCGCGATGCCCCATCTGGCCTCGTTGGCCTCGATCGCGGCGATGCGCTCGGCGACCTTCGGGTGGCTCATGAACCAGGCGGGCACCGGGGCGGCGCCGGAGCCGGTGAGGGCGTCGAGCCTGGCAAACAGGGATTTCTGCGGGCCGGTGCCGATCCCGGCCTTGATCAGCAGCGCCGAGGCATAGGCGTCGGCCTCGAATTCGTCGGAGCGCGAGAGCTTCGCGGCGAGCAGCGAGGCGAGGGCGTTGGCGATATAGACGCCGATGCCGGGCAGAAAGCGCGACAGCACCATGCCGAGGGCCATGCGCATGGCGTTCTGGCCGGAAAAGTCGATCATCCGGCGGCGGGCATGGCCGAGCGCCACATGGCCGAGTTCGTGGGCGATGACGCTTGCCAGTTCCTCGGCGCTGACTTCGCCCCGGCGATAGCGGTTGTAGAAGCCCCGGGTGATGAAGATCCGCCCGTCCGGCGCCGCGAGCCCGTTGACCGGCTCGACATCGTAGAGATGCACCCTGATCCGCTCGATCTCGAGGGCATCGGCCATCTTCTGGCTGATCCGGCGCAGCTCCGGGTCGGCGAGCTCGGCAGAGCGCGCGTCAAGCTCGCGCGCCAGCCGCCAGGCCGAAAAGCGGTACATCACCAGCCCGTAAAGCACGGCGAGGAGGATCGGGGAAAACCTCAGCATGGGGTCAATATGGGGGGCCGGGGGGCGTCAGGGAAGGTGCAGCGGCGAAAGCCCTGGCTTGCACGTGGCTTCTGCGGCCCATTCCCGGGGGCAGGCGCCCCCACAGGCCACCGCAGACCCCTACAGGCCTGCGGGTGTCGCATTCATCTGACCGGCCCCGGACCGGCCCCAGACCGGCCCCGGGGCGGGCGCGCGCCTCAGTTCAGGAAGTCCATCGGGTCGACGCTGACCATGCCCTTGCGCACCTGGAAATGCAGAAACGCCGGATCGGCGGCACGCACCTGGGCGATGGTCTGGCCACGGCTGACCTTGTCGCCCTTCTTCACCTTGATCGCGTCGATCCCGGCATAGACCGTGAGCAGATTGCCCGCATGGTGCAGCACCAGGATCGGCACCTGGTCGGTGTCGCGGGTGATCGCGGCGACGGTGCCTTCGGCGGCGGCCTTCACCGCGCTGCCGGCGCCGGCGGCGATGTCGATCCCGTCGGTGCGGCCCTTCTGGAAGGCGCGGACGATCTTGCCATCGGCGGGCAGGGACATGCGCGTGCCGGAGGCGGCGGTGCGGTCGCCGGAAAGATCGGGGGTTGCGGGTTTGGCCGGCGCGGTGGCGGGCTCGTCGGGAAGCGGGGTGGAGGCCGAAGGCGGCTCCGGTATCTCGGACCCCGCGCCCGGCGCTTCGACCACCGGGGCCTCGGCCAGGCGCTGTTCCTCGATCACCACCGGGATCAGCAGATATTGCCCTTCGCGCACCGTCAGGTTGCGGTCCAGGCTGTTCCAGCTGGCGAGCGCGCGCACCGAGACGCCATAGGCGCGCGCAATGGTATAGGCGTTTTCGCCGCGGGCCACCTGGTGGCGGACAGGTTCGCGGCCGGAAGGCGCGGCGGGGCCGCTGCCGGGGGTGCGGTCGAGCGCGTTGCCCGCAAGCGTCGCCACGCTCACATTGGGCGAGAGGGTGCCCGACGGCAGGGAGGCGCCGGGGGTGGCGACCCCGCCGGAGACGCGCTTCGGCAGCGCGAGGATCTCGCCGGGCCGGAGCATCGTATCCACCGGCAGACCGTTGTAGCGGCCGAGCTCGTTCGCGCCGAAGCCGAGACGCGCGGCCATCGCGCCGACGGTTTCGCCGCCGGGGGCGACGGCGACGTCATAGGTCGGGTAGGAGATCACCCCGCGGGCGTCCGGCGCGGGACGGGCCGTGGTATGGGCGTTGCGCGCCGCATCGGAGGTGGTGAACCCGCCGGTCAGGCCGCGCAGGTCGAAATCCCCCGCCTGACGATCGCTGCATGAAGCCAGCAGGGCGAGGCAGGCGAGTGCCACTATGCCGCGCGGCGGTGAGATTTGCGTGAAGCCCATGCTCTTGTCCTCTCCGGTCTGATCCGGGGCCGGATGTCCGGCCTGCTCTTGCAGTGGCGGTCTTCGGCGCCGCCGTCTGCCGTTTCAATTCTTCCCCGGCGCGTCGAGCGCCCATTGACACCGGCGCTTCGAGTGCCCCTCAGACACCGGCTCGCGCCGTGCCCCTCAGACACCCGGCCGGCGCCGCATCCCATCCCGGCCGCCCGGCGCCGCTACACCAGCCCCTCCACCAGCGGCACGAAGCGCACCGGCATGAGCTCCTTGTAGTCATAGCCGCTCTCGCCGCGCCGCACCTTGATGAGCGTCTGAACCGCGTCGGACTGCCCGACGGGCAGCACCATGATACCCCCGATCGCCATCTGAGCCAAGAGCGGGCCGGGCGGGTCTTCGGCGGCCGCGGTCAGCACGATCCGGTCGAAGGGCGCCTGTTCAGGCAACCCGTAGGAGCCGTCGCCGGCGATTGCGGTGATGTTGGAAAGGTTGAGCCTTTCGAAAAGCTTGCGCGATTCCATCACGAGATTGCGGTGGCGGTCGACGGTATAGACCCGGCGCGCGAGCTTGGCGAGGATCGCCGCCTGATAGCCCGAGCCGGTGCCGACCTCCAGCACCTTCGACTTCGGGGTGATCTCCAGCTCCTGGGTCATCCGCCCGACGATCGACGGCTGCGAGATGGTCTGGCCGCTGGCGATCGGCAGTGGCATGTCTTCATAGGCGCGGTCGGCGAAGATGCCTTTCACGAAGATGCCGCGGTCGATGGCCTCCATCGCCTTCAGCACCCGTTCGTCGGTCACCCCCTTGGAGCGGAGGTGAAACAGGAACTGCATCTTGCGTTCGGCGTCGGTGAGGTGGTCTGCACTCATCGGCCGGCCTCGCGGGATGGGGCGTTGAGGATCTCTTCAAGCTGGGTGAGACGCTCATGGGCGGTGAAATCGGCGCGCATCGGGGTAACGGCGATATAGCCGTCGAGTGCGGCCTGAACATCGGTGCCGGGGGCGCAGGCGCCGTGCTGCGGCCCGCCGGTGATCCAGAGATAGCGCCGCCCGGAGGGGGCGGTGGCCGGCTCTGTGGTGAAGAAGGCATCTTCCCGCCAGCCCTGTGACACAGCGCGCAGGCCGCGCACATCGGCGGCCGGCACGGGCGGGAAATTCACATTGTAAAACAACGCGTAACCAGCGGTGGCGTCCCACGGCGCATGATCGAAAAGCTGGCGCACCACGGCGGCGCCATGGGCCCGCGCGGCCTCGAACAGATCGGCGCTGCCGGCGATTTTCGGGCCGATGTATTGCGACAGTGCAATCGCCGGGATCTCCTGAAGCGCGGCCTCCATTGCCCCGCCGATGGTGCCGGAATAGAGCGCGTTTTCGCCCGCATTGTTGCCGCGGTTGACGCCGGAGAGCACCAGATCCGGGCGGCCGGGCAGGGCGTCGCCAAGCCCCGCGAGCACGCAATCGGCCGGCGTGCCTTCGGCGGCGAAACGCCGGGGGCCAAGCTCGGCCAGCATCATCGGTCGGGAATAGCTGATGCAATGGCCGACGCCCGATTGCTCGAAAGCGGGGGCGACGGTCCAGACCTCGCCGCCGGGGCCCGCCACCTCGGCCGCGATCCCGGCCAGCACGTCGAGGCCGGGGGCGTTGATACCGTCGTCGTTGGTTATGAGAATGCGCATGACACAGCCTTGTCTTTGCCGCACTCAATAGGCGAGGGGCGGGGCCGGGGCAAGCGGGCGGGGCGACGCGATTGTGAAATCGCGTTTCAGCGCCCGTCCGGGCGTCACCCTGTTTTGGCGCCCGTCCGGGCGCGGCCCGTCTCAGCGCCCGTCCGGGCGCGGGCCCCCCGCGCCCCGTTGACCTCTTGCCCCCCGCTGGCTAGACCCGCGCGGGACCGCTTCAGGAGTAGCCGCGATGAACCTTTTTGCCGATATCCGCGCCCTTGTGATCGCCGCGCTCGAGGAGATGGTGGCGGGCGGCCAGCTGCCCGAAGGGCTTGCCTTCGGCAATGTCGCCGTCGAGCCGCCGCGCGATCCGGGCCATGGCGACATGGCGACCAATGCGGCGATGGTGCTGGCGAAAGCCGCCCGTCAGAAGCCCCGCGACATCGCCGAGAGCCTCGCCGCGAAGCTGGTGGCGGATCCGCGTATCAGCGCGGCGAGCGTGGCGGGCCCGGGGTTCATCAACCTCCGCCTCGCCCCCGGGGTCTGGGAAGATCTGGTGCGCGGCATTCTTGCGGATCCGGGCTTCGGCCGCTCCGACATGGGCCGGGGCCACCGGGTCAATGTCGAGTTTGTCTCCGCCAACCCGACCGGCCCGCTGCATGTGGGCCATACCCGCGGCGCGGTCTTCGGCGATGCGCTGGCGTCGCTGCTGGAATATTCCGGCCACGCGGTCACCCGCGAATATTACATCAACGACGGCGGCGCTCAGGTCGACGTGCTCGCCCGCTCGGTCTTCGAGCGCTACCGCGAGGCACTGGGCCATGTGCCGCTGATCGAAGAGGGGCTCTACCCCGGCGATTACCTCGTGCCGGTCGGCGAGGAGCTGGCCGAACGGGTCGGCGAGGAATGGCTCGACCAGCCCGAAGAGGCCTGGCTCGAGGAAGTGCGCGAATTTGCCATCGGCAGGATGATCGCGATGATCCGCGACGACCTCGCCGCGCTCGGGGTCGCGATGGATGTCTATTATTCCGAGAAAAGCCTCTATGGCACCGGCCAGATCGAGGCCGCCATCGAAAGCCTGCGCGAAAAGGGGCTGATCTACCGCGGCGTGCTGGAGCCGCCCAAGGGCAAGACGCCCGACGATTGGGAGCCGCGCGAGCAGACGCTGTTCCGCTCCACCGCCCATGGCGATGACGTGGACCGGCCGATCATGAAATCCGACGGGTCGTGGACCTATTTCGCCCCGGATATCGCCTATCATTACGACAAGGTCAGCCGCGGCTTCGACCAGCTGATCGACATCTTCGGCGCCGATCATGGCGGCTATGTCAAGCGGATGAAGGCGGCGGTCTCGGCGCTGTCCGACGGCAGGGTGCCGCTCGACATCAAGCTCACCCAGCTGGTGAAGCTCTACAAGAACGGCGCGCCGTTCAAGATGTCGAAACGCGCCGGCAATTTCGTCACCCTGCGCGATGTGGTCGATCAGGTGGGCCCCGACGTGACCCGCTTCGTGATGCTCACCCGCAAGAACGACGCGCCGCTGGATTTCGACTTCGACAAGGTGCTGGAGCAGAGCCGCGACAACCCGGTGTTTTATGTGCAATATGCCAGCGCACGGATCAATTCGGTGCTGCGCCGGGCGCGTGAGGCCGGGCTGCCGGTGGATGGTGCGCCGAAGCTTGAAGATGCGGCCGAGCTTGCGGTGGCGAAGAAGCTCGCCGAATGGCCGCGTCTTGTCGAGATCGCCGCGCGGACCCATGAGCCGCACCGCATTGCCTTCTATCTCTACGAGCTTGCGAGCGAATTTCACGGGTTGTGGAACAAGGGCAACGAGGCGCCGGAGCTTCGATTCCTGCAAGAAAGTGACCCTGATGCAACATCGGCCAAAATCCCGCTCGCCCGCGCCGTTCATGTTGTGATTTCCGCGGGCCTTGGTATCCTTGGGGTGACCCCGGCCGAAGAAATGCGCTGACACCAAGGCTGACACAGCCGCCGAACCAACAAGCGCCGCCGTCCGGGGATCGGGCAAGAAACAGAACCGGCGCGGGGCTTTGTCCCGGGCGCCGGACGGAGCAGGCACATGACGGTATCGGATTGGGGGAGCTCGGTCGCTCCCCGGGGCATGAATGCATCAGGCCGCGCGCAAGTCTATGCGTCGCAGGCGAAGCACCGTTACATCCATCCCGCCCATGGAGGGCCCGCCGCGCGGTCCGCTCCCGGCGGTATGCCGCGGGGCGGTTTCCCGCCGCCGGAAGCGCTGGGCGCCTCCGCTCAGCCGGCGGGCGGAGCCGGCCGGACGCCCCGGTCCGGCGCGCCCCGGATGGCGGGGGCAGCCGACGGGGCGAGGCTGTTCAACATCATCGGCGCGATGGTTTCGGTGGCGCTGGTGGCGGGACTTGCGGTCGGAACCTACCGGCTGGTCTTGCGCGACGTGAGCGGCGTGCCTGTGGTGCGTGCCCTTGAAGGGCCGATGCGTATCCAGCCCGAAGACCCGGGCGGCGCGGTTGCGCCGCATCAGGGGCTGGCGGTGAACGGCGTGGCCGCCGCTGGCGGCTCTGCCGGTCCGGTCCACAGCGTGCGCCTGTCGCCGCCGGCCATGGTGCTGAGCGCGGAGGATGTGCCGGCGGTTGCCCCCGCCGCTCCCGCCGCTGGCGCGGGGCTTGCCGGGGGCGAGGTGACTTCGGCGGCGCAGCGCCCGGGCACCGGCCTGCCGATGTCGGGGCGCGGTGGCGAGATCAATGCCGATGCCGCGGTGGCCGAGGCGCTGGGCTTTTCCGGCCTGTCGGACATGTCCGGCGCCGGCACGTCCGATACCCCCATTGTGGTGATCCCGAAATCGGTGCCCGGGGTGAACCATTCGCCCCGTCCGGTGCGGCGCCCGGCGCATTTTGCCGGGCTGGTCGTTCCGACCCGGACCGTTGACGTTTCCGCGCCGGCTTCCGCCGCCGCCACCCCGCCTCCGGCGCGCCCCATGACCCGGCCGAACCGGAGCGACCTGGTTCTGGGCCGCGAGATCGCGCCTGAGGCCATTGATCCCGCGTCGCGGATGGTGCAACTCGGCACCTACAAATCCGCAGACGAGGCACGGGTTCAGTGGCAGGCTTTCGCCCGGATGAATCCGGTGCTGTTCCATCAGCGTGACTGGACGGTCGAACGCAGCGTTGCCGGTGGCACGCCGTTCTTCCGGCTGCGCGCGGTGGGCTTTGTCGACCTGGACGACGCGCGCGGGTTCTGCGCGGCGCTGATCGCGGCGGCGGGCACCTGCGTGCCTGTACTCGAAGGATGAGCCGGGGCCGGGCGGCGGCGATCTTCGGCTGTGCCGGGCCGCGTCTTGCCCGGGAGGAACGCGACTTCTTTCGCGCAGCCGACCCGTTCGGCTTCGTCCTGTTCGCCCGCAATGTCGAAGACCCCGAACAGCTTCGCTGGCTGACCACCGAATTGCGCGAGGCGGCTGGCTGGGACGCGCCGGTGTTCATCGACCAGGAGGGCGGGCGGGTCGCCAGACTCGGCGCGCCCCACTGGCGCCAATGGTTGCCGCCGCTCGATCAGGTTGCGAAGAACCGGCGCTGCGCGGCGCGGGCGATGCAGATCCGTTACCGGCTGATCGCCGAAGAGTTGCGTGCCGTGGGCATTGACGGAAATCTCGCCCCGGTGGCCGACCTCGCCTTTCCCGACACCCACCCGGTGCTGCGCAACCGCTGCTTTGGTGATGACGTGGTGGCGGTGGCCGATATTGCCGCGGCGGCGGCAATGGGGCTGGTGGAGGGCGGTGTGCTGCCGGTGGTCAAGCACATGCCGGGCCTGGGGCGGGCAACGGCCGACAGCCATGAAACCCTGCCGCGGGTGAAGGCGCATCTGAAAAAGCTCCGGGTATCGGACTTTCTGGCCTTCCAGTCGGTCGCCGGGCTGCCGCTGGGAATGACCGCACATGTGGTGTTCGAAGCGCTCGACCCGGAAGCCCCGGCCACCCAGTCGCCTGCCGCGATCCGGCTGATCCGCGAGACCATCGGCTTCCGGGGTCTGCTGATGACCGACGATATTTCGATGGGCGCGCTTTCGGGCAGTATCGCCGAACGGAGCCGCAGGGCGCTCGACGCGGGCTGCGATCTGGTGCTGCATTGCAACGGGGATTCCGGCGAGATGCGCGCGCTGGCGGAGGCGGCGGGCGGGATGAGCGCCGAAGCGCTGATCCGCGCCGAAGACGCGCTGGGCTGGCGGCGCGATCCGGTGCCGGCGGACATTGCCGCTCTTGAAGCGGAGTTCGAGGCGCTGATGCACGGTGAAAAGTTGAAGCACTGAGTTAAGATTGCGCTCCAGGATATTGATTGCCATGCGAATATCGCGTCGGTAGCATCGCCTCAGCGGATCCAGGATCGCATCCGTCTGAGCCGGTTGCGCAGCGCCTTTTCTGATCGTGGCAGGTCGTTCCGGTCGAATTTCGCCCTGAGCACGCGGCCCTTGCCGTGAAAGATCATCCGGCGCATGGGCTCGTGCATTTTCAGCACCCGTTTGATCCGGTTGGGCGCGGCGGCGGCCTCCAGCCGGTCGATCGTGCGGTCGCTCTCGCGGGCATAGGCCAGCGGCAGCACCCGCCAGTGACAGCTGACGTCGCCGTCAAGCCGCCCGTCAAGCTCCGGCCCGGGGCGGCCGCCGCCCAGACCATGGATCACCAGCGGCAGGGCCACCTGATCGAGCCATGGGTCGAGCGCCTGCAAGGCAAGCTCCGGGGGCGGATCGTCGCGGATGCTGAGCGCGTAGTCGAGATAAGTGCGGCCGAAGCTGGCCGGGTCGGACCCGAAAAACCATCCGGCGTTGAAATAGAGATAGCGCTCCCAGTATTCGTCGGGCTGGGAGAGATCCAGCGAACTGGCGTAGTCGAGCCCGAACCGGTCGTAGAGCGATTTCCAGATCCCGCCATAGCCCGGCCCGTAAAGCTCCGGCTTCGGCCAGCTGCCTTCACGGCGCATCGAGGCGGAAGGGCGGGAAAAGTCGAAGGCGACCTGCGACAGGGCGCCGGTGATCACCGTGTCGCTGTCGAAAAAGATGAAGGGTTCCCCCGGCGGCAGCGCCGTCAGCGCCTCGATCTTGTTGCCCTGCGGGTAGCTGGCGCCGAAATGCACCGCGTCGAAGGGCCGGATTTCGGCACCAAGCCCGCACAGCGCCTCGCGCAGCATTGGCGACATCCGCGGGTTGCCCGGCCAGGCACCGCCCGGACGCGGCTCGGCAACGATCAGCCGCCCGTCGAAGCCTGGATCGAAGCGCCGGAGCGAGGCGGCGAACAGAAGCGCTTCGTACTGAAACCGGCCCGCTTGCCCGATAACGACAATGTTGAACCTTTTCGCCGCACCCTCCGGGTTTTTCATCGCATCTTGTCCCGCTTTTCTGCTATCTCCACCATATATAGGGGAGCGGCGCGCGAGTGAACGCCGCGCGCCCGAGTGATCCCCTGCCGATCCGATCAGGAGGCCCGATGCGTGCCATGAAGCCATCCGTTGCCAAAGCGGCGTTTGTCCTGCCCCTGCTGCTGGTTCTTGCCGGGGCGGCGGGGCCGGCGGCGGCGCAGCAATTCACCACCGCCGCGGAGGTGAAACCGATGCTGGAGCTGACCCGCGGCGACTGGGTGTCGCTGCGCGAGCGTGGCGGAGAAGACCAGCTGCTGTTCTCCCACATTCTCGCCTGGCGCTGCGGGATCGAGGCGATCAGCTACAAGGTCAACGACCAGAAACGCGCAAGGTTCAGGGCCGAGCCCTGTTATGAAGGCGAGACCCGGCCCAACGACATCAAGGGCAACGGCTTTCGGCCTTACGTGACCTTCCCGCTGGGCAGTGTGAAGAAGGTGCGCGTCTGGCTCGACTATGACGACGGCAGCTCCGACAGCGAAACCTACCGCCGCGCGGCGATCCTGTTGCCATAGAGCCTGCCGGATCATCCTGGCTTTTCGCGGGGCGTGCGCGGCTGCGAGCCTGCGTGTGGATCCGGGCCGGGTGGGGCTCTTTCCTTCCTCCCGGTTTCGGCCTAAACCGGTCAGCGAACCGGCGAGAACCCTGAAAACACGAACGAAATGAAAACCATCACGACGACCGAGGCGCTGGCAGAGTTCTGCACCCGCGCCGCCGAATGCCCCTATGTCACCGTCGATACCGAGTTTCTTCGCGAACGCAGCTATTATTCGAAACTCTGCCTGGTGCAGCTTGCCATTCCGGGCGGCGACAGGGCCGACAGCGGTGGCGCGGATGATGCCGTGCTGGTCGATCCGCTGTCGGAAACGCTGTCGCTGGAGCCGCTCTACGCGCTTTTCCGCAACGAAAACGTGGTCAAGGTGTTCCATGCCGCCCGCCAGGATCTCGAGATTTTCTATATCGACGCCGGGCTGATCCCGCATCCGCTGTTCGACACCCAGGTTGCGGCGATGGTCTGCGGCTATGGCGATCAGGTGGGCTACGAGACGCTGGTGCGCCGGATCGGCAAGGCGCAGCTCGACAAGTCTTCGCGGTTCACCGACTGGTCGCGCCGGCCGCTGTCGGAGGCGCAGAAGCAATACGCCCTGGGCGATGTGACCCATCTGCGCGGGATCTACGAAGTGCTGTCGGCGGAGCTTGCCGAAACCGGGCGGGGGGCCTGGGTGGAGGAGGAGCTTGCGGTGCTGGCCGATCCGGAGACCTACCGGGTTGATCCCGCCGAGGCCTGGCTCCGGATCAAGACCCGCAGCACCTCGGGCCGGTTTCTTGCGGTGGTGCGCGAATTGGCGCGGTTCCGCGAGGCCCATGCGCAATCGCGCAACATCCCCCGCAACCGGGTGATGAAGGACGACGCGCTGCTTGAGCTGGCCTCGACCAGGCCCGCCAGTATTCAGGATCTTGGCCGCTCCCGGCTGCTGCTGCGCGAGGCGCGGCGGGGCGAGATTGCCGAAGGCATCCTGGCGGCGGTGAAGGCCGGTGCCGAAACCGCGCCGGAAGACATGCCGAAACTGCCCGCGAACGGCCGCGAAAAGCTTCAGGTCAACCCGGCGCTGGCCGATCTGCTGCGGGTGCTGCTCAAAACGCGGTCGGAGCAGCAGAAGGTGGCACAGAAGCTGATCGCATCGGCGGCGGATCTCGACCTGATCGCCGCGGGGCGGCGCGACGTGCCGGCGCTGAGCGGCTGGCGGCGTGAGGTTTTCGGTGAAGACGCGCTGAAGCTCTGTGACGGCAAGGTGGCGCTGGCGGCGAAGGGCCAGCGGGTCAGGGTGATCGAGCTTCAGGGGCGCGGTTCAGTGGGTGCGCGGGCATGACCGGGCACTGCTGAGATTGCGGTCGGTGGGCAGCTGACAGGCTGTGTAATATTTCCGAAACGGGCGTTTCCCTGAGGGGGGTGTGACGGAATCGGTTTGTAACCTGTTGTTTTCACGCGTGTATTCTGTGAGCCCGGTAGTCCGGTAGTCCGGAATACTGGTATTCCATTAGTCCGGAAAACCAGACACTTCGAAATATGAATCTGTTCGAGGCGTCGACCCGCATCATGAGCGCATCCGCACGGGCGGTAACATGGCATCGGGGCTTGCCACTGAGGTGAGCCAAACAAGACGGCGCCTCTCTGGGGCGCCGCCTCTCCATCAACGCACCGGCTCAGGCCCCGGCGGATCCTACCGCCGGGCCGTCTGAGAATTGCGCGCGCCAACGACGCGGATCGCCCGGATCCCGGCGAGACGGACATTGGGAATGAATGCCGCGGCCTCGATCCTGCGGGCATATGGCGTGCTTTCGGCTGTGGGCTGGCGGGGCGTGGCGACCTTGAACAGGTAGCTCACCACGCCGTTTTCCGGCAGGCCATCGTTTACCGCCACCAGTTCCGCGTCCCAGTAGCCGAGTGCCGGCGGCAGGCCGGTGGCGTGGACGATGGCGCCCGCCGTGGTGCGTTCGATCCGGAGCGCGGTGACATCGCTCACCATCAGCCGGCGGTCGGTGTCGGCGGGCCAGCCGCCGGCGGGTTCGAGTGCCACCAGGGTGGGTTTTTCGGAAGCCGATGCGCCGAACCAGTTTTTCGGGTTGAGGTCGGGGCCGGAGTCGCAGGCGGCAAGCGCCAGCGCGAGGCTGAATGCGACGAGAATGCGGGCAATGCGGGCCATGTTTGTCTTCCCTGCGTGGTCTTCACCCTGAGTAGCGCAGGCGGCGGGTTTTGAAAAGGCGGCTTTGGCGAAGTTGTCGCGGCCTCTGGACCTTTGCCCGCAGCCTGCCTAGGTGGGGGCAGACGGACCGGAGACAGGGGAGAGCCCGCAGATGGCCACGCAAGCCTTCGAAGAGATCGTCGAGGATTTTTCCTTTCTCGACGATTGGGAAGACCGTTATGCCACGGTGATCGACCTTGGCAGAAAGATGGAGCCGCTCGACGAGGCGCTGAGGGTTCCGGCCACCCGGGTCACCGGCTGTGCCAGCCAGGTCTGGCTGGTGCCGGACATCAAGGACGGGGTGTTCGGCTTCCGGGGCGATTCCGATGCGCTGATCGTGCGCGGGATCATCGCGGTGCTGAAGGCGCTCTACACGGGCGTGCCGGTGAGCGAGGTTGCGCAAGTGGACGCGACCGCCGAACTCGCGCGGCTGAAGCTCGAGGAGCACCTGTCGGGCCAGCGCACCAACGGGCTGCGGTCGATGGTCGAGCGGATCAGGCTGCTGGCGGCGGCAGGCTGAGGGGGCCGGCGGGCCGTGCGCCCGCAGGCGTGATGCAGCGGAAAGCCCGGAAAATCAGAGCGCTGCCAGAGCGGGCGCGAGGTCTCCATAGCCGGTGAAGCGGCGTTCGAAAGCGAGGCCGAGGCACTTGGCGGCGGCGCGGGCCATGGCGTCGAGCGCCGGGTCGTCGGTCTGGGCGAGGTAGACCAGCTTCTCGTAATTGCCGAAATAGGTCGTGGTGAGCTCCGGATAGCGGTCGAGCCCCAGGGGCCTTATCACGAACGTCTCGAACTGGCGGGCGAGGAAATCGGTGAGGAAGAAGCTCGTCACCTCTTGGCGCGCCGCAAAGGCGGCGTTGCCCTCGAAGAAGCTGTAGCAATGGGGGCCTTCGA
Organism: Rhodobacterales bacterium; assembly: GCA_002746935.1. Taxonomy (GTDB): domain Bacteria; phylum Pseudomonadota; class Alphaproteobacteria; order Rhodobacterales; family Rhodobacteraceae; genus Sinisalibacter. The sequence goes on along the minus strand of PDRW01000008.1, from coordinate 19,964 downwards.
GCATCTCGACCCCCTCCGCCTCGCACAGCGCCGCCAGCGCGCCGCCGGTGCCGCAATCGGCATAGGCGACGAAGATGCGGGCGTAATCGGCGCGGTGCCGGGCGAGCGCCGCTTGCATCGCGGGAACGATCTTTCCGGGGGTGTTGTGCAGGATCGCCGGCAGGCAGGTGACATCGACATGGGTGAGGCCGTTGGCCGCCAGTACGGCGAGGATCTCCCGGGCAATCGCGCCGCAGCCGATCACCAGCACTCTGGTTTGCGCCCCGGCCGTGGGGCCGGGGCCGGGGCCTTGCGGCGATGCCCCGCAGACCGCAAGCCCGTCGCGGGTGAGCGCCTCGTCACCGGTGGTGGCCCGGCCCGTCACGGGGAATGCTCCCGGGCGGGGCGGGCGAGGGCGCCGGCCCCGTGGCCGCGGCGGGCGAGGGGAGTGGCCCCCGACCGGCGGTGCGCCCCGGCAGGCCAGAGACGTTGCCAGAGACACTGGCGGCAAGGTGCGGGCTGTCTCTCGTATGTCATGGTGCCTCCCCGGCTCCTTCCTGGCAGCTGAAAACCTGGCTGTTGAAAAACGCCCCGCCCAGGGCCGGTGCAACGCCCGCGCGGCGGGGTTCAGTCACGGTTTCCGGTGAGCGCCCGCAAGGCGATGGACAGCAGCATCACCAGAGGCAGCATCGCCATGAGCGCCTGCCCGTCCAGCCGCCCTGCCCGGGCGGCCGCCCAGCCGATCCAGACCGTCGCCCCGCCCGCGGCGATGACGAGGAGCAGAAGTAAAATGAAACGCGCAGCGGACATGAAGACCACATAAGGCCACCGTGGTGGAAGGAAAAGCCCTTCAGGAGTTGCCCGGGACGGATTCACACGGGCGGCAGGGCAGGGGGCAGGCCAGGAGGGGCAGGGCATCCCGCACCTTTGCCTGTGGGCCCCCGTCAACTCACCCCGGTGCAACCGGTCTGCCCGGCTTCATCCGCCCGCAGGTTGTGTTTGCGGGCCATGAATGCCTTGGCGGTCTCCACCGCGACGGCGGCATCGCGGCAATAGGCATCGGCGCCGATGGCCTTGCCGAAATCCTCGTTGAGCGGCGCGCCGCCAACCAGCACGATGTAGTCGTCGCGGATGCCCTTGGCGACCATCTCGTCGATCACCACCTTCATGTAGGGCATGGTGGTGGTGAGCAGCGCCGACATGCCGATGATGTCGGCTTCTTCCCGGGCCGCGGTCTCGATGTAGTTTTCCACCGGGTTGTTGATGCCGATGTCGACCACCTCGAAGCCTGCGCCTTCGAGCATCATCGAGACCAGGTTCTTGCCGATGTCGTGGATGTCGCCCTTGACCGTGCCGATCACCATCTTGCCGATCTTCGGCGCGCCGGTTTCGGCCAGCAACGGCTTGAGGATCGACATGCCCGCCTTCATCGCGTTGGCGGCCTGGAGCACTTCCGGCACGAACAGGATATTGTCGCGGAAATCGTCGCCCACGACCTTCATCCCGGCCACCAGCGCTTCGGTGAGGGCGCGGTAAGGGGTCCAGCCGCGGTCGAGCAGGATCTGCGTGGCTTCTTCGATTTCGTCCTTGAGCCCGTCGTAGAGGTCATCGTGCATCTGGGCGACGAGGTCGTCGTCGTCGAGTTCGGAAAGGATGAGGTCGTCTTCGTCGTCCGACATGGGGCGTTACTCCTGGCAGGGCGCGCGGCGCGGGCGCGCGGGCGCGGGTGTTTGTTTCAGCTTGGCGGTTCGTGCAGGCATGGCTGGCCGGTTTGCGACGCGCGCGGGGGCAATGGCGACCCTGACCCGCCGGGCGGTGGTTGCTGAGCGAAAAATCTTCATGGGAAACATGAGCCTGTTGCAAACAGGCGCAAAGCGGGCGGTCGCCTGAAGCGACGCTATGTGCCGCGCCGCCGTCTGCCACGACGTTCCCGGGATTTTGGCGGATGGGACGTGCAGCCATGCCCGGTGCCGTCGCTCTCGGAGGAAAACCCCCCGAGTCTGGCCGCGATTTCGTCGAGGCTCGGGGGCGCAGCGGCTGTGGGGCGGGTTTCCAGCGCCTCGCGCATGGCGTGGAGGTGTTCGGGCGTGGTGCCGCAGCAACCGCCGATGATCTTCGCCCCGGCGTTGCGGGCAAGCTCGGCATAATCGGCCATCAGCGCGGTTGTGCCGTCATAGACGATTGCGCCGTCGACATATTTCGGAATGCCGGCATTGCCCTTGGCGACGATCGGAATGCCGGTTGCGGCGGCGGCGAAGCCCAGCACCGTGCGCAAGAGGTCAGACGCGCCGACCCCGCAATTGGCGCCGAAGGCGAGAGGCTTGTGGTCGAGGCCGGTGACCAGATCGGCGAGGTCGGTGGAGGTGACGCCCATCATCGTGCGGCCGCCGGTGTCGAAGCTCATGGTGCCGACCCAGGGCATGTCGGCAAGCGCGGCGGCGCGGGCGGCGGCGCGGTATTCGTCGGGGGAGGAAATGGTCTCGACCCAGAGCACGTCGGCGCCGCCCTCCTTCAGGGCTTCGGCCTGCTCGTGGAACATTTCGATCGCGCCGTCGAAGCTGAGCGGGCCCATCGGTTCCATGATCTCGCCGGTCGGCCCCATGGAACCGGCGACGATCACCACACGGCCCGCCGCGTCGGCGACCTCGCGGCCAAGTTCGGCGGCGGCGCGGTTGAGTTCGGTAACGCGGGTCTGGGCGTCGTGGAGCTTCAGCCGGGCGGCGGTGCCGCCGAAGGAATTGGTCAGGAAGATGTCGGACCCCGCCTCGACGGCGCCGCGGTAGAGGGCGCGGATGTTGTCGGGCCTGTCGACGTTCCAGAGCTCCGGCGAATCGCCCGAGACGAGCCCCATGTTGAACAGCGTGGTGCCGGTGGCGCCATCGGCCATCAGCCAGTCGTTCTCGGCGAGGAGGCGGGCGAAAGTGTCTCTGGACATAGGGGGCTCCCGGGTTTTGGGGCTCTGTGCCACGATTGCGGCGCGGGCGCAAATCGCGATCTCTCATGAAAAAGATGAGCCGGGGCGGGTTTTGGGGGCTTCGCCCCCCGCCCGCGGCGGGCGGGCGCCTGTCGGGCGGGGTCAGTCCGGGCGGGGGATCTCACAGGCGGCGGTGGGGCAGGGCAGGCCGGATGCGCCCTGCGAACATGCGGTCAAACCCGCCTGCAAACCCGCCGGCCCATATCCGCAACCGATCTGGTTCAGATGCACGGCGAACGGTGTCGCCAACCCGCTCATTGTGTTGTCGCCCTTCAAGGCTGCCAACGCGACGTTCGCCGTAAACTCAGGGCTGCGGTTCCGTTCTGGTCGTCTTGCCCTGCTCGCTCCTTCGTCCGGCCCTGCTGCCGGATCAGGAGTGGAAAATCCACCTGACTCACCTGTTCGGATTTCTCGATCCAGCGCCCGGGTATGCCTCAAGCCAGTCCTGGAATGCTCTGGCCCTGATCTTCCGATAGTGGGGTATTCTGTTAGTCCGGTATTCTGGTCTTCCGGTAGTCCGGTATTCCGGAATAGTGAAATTTGAATGTGTCAAGAATGCCTTTTTTATCAACGTATTAGGCGGTTAACAAATGGTTGATAAAACACAGCGCCCGGGTGTCCGCGCAAGCAAACCGGTCCCGGTCCAGGCGAGGATGCCCGTGCGGCGGCCCGGCCCGCAATGCTCCGGGCAAAGCTTGACCCGAGCACCGAAAGCGCGCCAAACACCCCTCCCGGCCCCGGGGGGTTCAGGTCCGGTCCTGTGGGTGCCGGAGTGGCGCCAGAACGATGCCCGTTGCGATACCGGGGCGGGATGGGCGGGATGGCCGGGATCAGGCTTCGGCGGCGACCTGCTTTTGCGCCACCGCGAGAAGCTCGGCGCGTTTTGCCCGGACCTCTTCGGCGGAGGAAAGATCGTCGAGATCGCCCGCGACCTTGCGGATCACGTCCTCATGACCGGCCTCTTCGAAATCGGACTTGATCACCTCGGCCACATAGGCGTCGATCTCACCTTCGGCCTTGTTCATCTTCCCGGCCGCCCAGAGGGCCAGAAGCTTGTTGCAGCGCGCGTTTGCCTTGAAGCGCAGTTCCTCGTCATGGACGAACATGTTTTCATAGGCGTTTTCGCGGTCGTCGAAGGTCGTCATTCTGGGCCCCCATTGGATGTGCGCGGTCTTTGTGCTCCTTCTCATATGCCCCTCCCGTGGCGGGCAGGCAAGCCCGTTGGCGCAAACATCTGCCCGCCGTTGCCACCCCCTTCCTCCCGCGCGCAATCGCGAAATGAGCCCAATCGTGACACAATTCGGCCCCTATGGGGCGATTGTCTGGCCGGCAATACAACCGGAACCATCAAAGGAGTGCCGAATGGGCCTTTTCTCCAACCTTCGCAAAGCCCCCGACCAGAACACCGGCCAGAGTGCCGGCCAGGTCAATGCCCAGGAAGAAACCGCCCGCGCGGTGCTGGCGATCCCGCTCATGGTGGCAGCGTCGGACGGCGAGATCACCACGCCGGAAACCATGCAGATCTCCAACATGTGCAGCTTTTCGCCCGTATTCCTCGCGATCGGAGGGAAACGCACGTCCGATCTGGGCGTCGAGATCGTCGAGGAGATCAAGGCGCGCGGCATGAATGACGTGTTCCAGCGCGCGGCGGCGGCGCTGTCGCCGAAACTGCGTGAAACCGCCATGTGTTTCGCGATCCGCACCGCGCTGGCCGACGGCGTGCTTGAGGACAACGAAAAGAAAATGCTCGTCACCATGGGCGAATCCATGGGGATCCCGCAAGAGACCTTCATGAAGATCTTCGACGTGATGGCGATGATGCAGCGCGCGCCGGGGGCCTGACCCATGGATGGCGGCAACGGGTCTCCACGGCGCCCGGAGGGGCCGCCGGAGCGCTACAGCGACAAGCGGCTGGCGGAGGGGTTTTCGGTCTATGTGCTGTTCACCGAGCCGGTGAGCTTCAGCAACCGCGACATTCTCGACGCTTTGCGCGAGGATTTCCCGGAGCTTGCCTGGTCGGACATGGTGGCCGAAGGCGGCATAACCCCGGGGGTGCTCGACGGGATGCACAGCACCGGCGAGGTTCTGGTGACCTCGCTGTTTCCCGGGGGCGAAGAGAACCAGCCGCGGATGATCCCGATGCTGTCGACGCCGGGGCGGTGCGACATCGACTGGGACCATATGTGCGCCAAGAACCGGCTTACCTTTCCTGAGGCGAAAGCGGCGGTCGACCGGCACCGGACCTATATTCATCTGATGGTCAACAGCGTCGACGACACGCTCGAAGCGCGCTTTGATGCGGCCCGCCGGGCCACCTGTATCGGCGCGGTCTTTGCCAGCCTGCCGGTGGCGACGGCGGTCTATTTTCCCAATGGCGACACCGTGGTGGCGCCGGACAAATGGGTCGGGGCGGCGAAGGTGGCGCTGAAGGGCGAGGTGCCGTTCTTCCAGTGGATCAACCTCGGCGTCGAGCCGGTGCCCGACGGGCAGGCGCCGGTGCCGGTGACGGTGCAGACCATCGGGGTCGCGGCCTTTACCGGCCATGAAATGCTGTTGCCGCTCGCCCGGATCCCGCCCGCCGAGGCGGCGGAACTGGTCATCGGCGCGGCCGTCCTGCATCTGCAATATGGCAATGATTTCACCGATGGCGACACCCTCGGGCCGGAGGACAATCCGGAGCTCAAGCTCCGGATCCGCCATGCGAAAGAGGGCCTGCTCGGGCTTCAGACCGACAATTGGGTGTTTCTGCACCCGAAATCGGTGCTTGCGCCGCGCGAGGAAGAGCTGTTCGGCAAACGCCCCGGGATGCCGCCGCCGCCGGGGATGGATCTGCGCAATTTCGGCGACCCCGACAGCCTGCGCAACAAGCTCTACGCGCTGGTCGCGGGCCCGCGCCGCAAGGCGCGTAACCGGTCTCGCCGGAAGGGCCGCTGAGCCTGCGCCTGCCGTGCCCGCGCCCGCGCTTTACCTTGCCGCGTCCACGCCCGCGCTTTGACTTGCCGCGCCCGCGGCCTTGCGTCTTGCCGCGCCCGCAGCGGTGCTTTAAGAGGGCCAAAACGCGCGCGGGCCTCCCGCGGGCGCAACCATCTATGTGGATCATCCAGACGGGGTGATCCCGCTGTCCATGCGCGGTGATCCCGCGCCACACTTTCCATGCGGGCACGCTCCCGCGCCGCAAGGGATCGGTCTCATGGCACGTCGCAAGAAGCTCTACGAAGGCAAGGCCAAGGTTCTCTACGAAGGGCCGGAACCGGGCACATTGGTGCAATATTTCAAGGACGACGCCACCGCCTTCAACGCCGAAAAGCGCGACGTGATCGAGGGCAAGGGGGTGCTCAACAACCGGCTCTCCGAATTTTTCATGACCGGGCTCAACAACATCGGCGTGCCGACCCATTTCCTCAAACGCCTCAACATGCGCGAGCAGCTGGTGCGCCAGGTGGAAATCGTGCCGCTGGAAGTGATCGTGCGCAATTTCGCCGCCGGCAGCATGGCCAGGCGGCTCGGCCTCGAAGAGGGGCTGCAATTGCCGCGGCCGATCGTCGAGTTTTCCTACAAGGACGATGCGCTGGGCGATCCGCTGGTGCCGGAAGAATATGTCATCGCCTTCGGCTGGGCCTCGCAGCAGGATCTGGACGACATCGTTTCGCTGGCGCTGCGGGTGAACGACTTTCTGACCGGGGTGCTCTATGGCGTCGGCATCCGGCTCATCGACTTCAAGATCGAGATCGGCCGGATCTGGGACAACGATTACATGCGGCTGATCGTGGCCGACGAGATCAGCCCCGACAGTTGCCGGCTGTGGGATATCGAATCCGGCCAGAAGCTCGACAAGGACGTGTTCCGCCGCGACCTCGGCTCGCTCACCGACGCCTATACCGAGGTGGCGCGGCGTCTTGGGGTGTTGCCGTCCAACGTGACCCATACGCCGAAACCGCATGTGATCAACTGACATCCGCACCGGACCGGACGGCGGCTCCGGCTGGCCCATCGGCGCGCGAGCCTGTATGAGATCCCCAACCAGAATCGAAGGAGCCGCCCGATGAAAGTCCGCGTCGATGTCATGCTGAAACCCGGGGTGCTCGATCCGCAGGGCGAGGCGGTGCGCCACGCGCTGGCGGCGATGGGGTTCGAGGGCGTCGGAGGGGTGCGTCAGGGCAAGGTGATCGAGCTCGACCTGGCCGAGGGCACGCCGGAGGCGACCATCGGCGAGATGTGCGAGAAGCTGCTCGCCAATACGGTGATCGAGACTTACAGCTTCAAGGTCATCGGCTGAGGCGCGGGGCCGCGCCAGCGGCCCCGGTTCTGCCCGCAGCAAAGCTCCGCAAAAGGCCCCCGCAAGCTTCCGGAAAGGATCTGCCCCATGAAAGCCGCCGTCATCGTCTTCCCCGGTTCCAATTGCGACCGCGACATGGCGGTGGCCTTGCGGCAGGCGGGGGCCGATGTCGCCATGGTCTGGCACAAGGACGACCATCTGCCGGAGCATACCGATATCGTCGCCATCCCCGGCGGCTTTTCCTTCGGCGATTACCTGCGTTGCGGTGCCATTGCGGCACAGAGCCCGATTGCGCGTTCTGTGATCGCCCATGCGGAGCACGGCGGCTATGTGCTCGGGGTGTGCAACGGCTTTCAGGTGCTGACCGAGACCGGCATTCTGCCCGGGGCCCTGATGCGCAACGCCAATCTCAAGTTTGTCTGCAAGCCGGTGAGGCTTGAGGTTGCCACCGCCGACAGTGTCTTCACCGGCGGTTACACCCGGGGCCAGCACATCGGGATTCCGGTGGCGCATCACGATGGCAATTACCAGGCCGACGCGGCAACGCTCGCCCGGCTGCGTGACGAAGACCGCATCGCCTTCACCTATGTTGACACCCCCAACGGCTCGGCCGAAGACATCGCCGGGGTGCTGTCGGCCAACCGGCGGGTGCTGGGGATGATGCCGCATCCGGAGCGGGCGGTGGAGGCGGTGCATGGCGGCACCGACGGGGCGGCAATGTTCCGCTCGATTGCCGGGGCGCTGGCGAACGCCCGATTGTGAGGGCGGAGGGCGCAGGTATATGGTTGCGCCCATGGCGAAGGCCCCCGCATCCGGCCCCGGAACACCCGAGACGGCCTCCGAGACGGCCCCCGAGGCCGCGCCTCCGCCATCCTTGCAGCGCATGTCGTTGCGCGCCCGGGTGGTGCTCGCGGGGCTGTTTTCGCTGGCGATCGCGGTGGTCTGGGTCTCGAACGGCTGGCTGACGGCGCGCTACACCGAAACCACCCGCTCCCGCGCCGAACTGCGCATGGCGCTGTATTCGGGCAACCTGCTGTCGGAACTGCAACGCAACTCGGTGGTGCCGCTGTTGCTGTCGCGCGATCCGGCGCTGATGGGGGCGCTCGCCAGCCAGGATTATGTGACCTCGTCGCAGAGGCTGATCTCCTACAAGGACGAGATCGGCGCCGCTTCCATGGTGCTGCTCGACAGCGACGGCCGGGTGGTGGCGGCGACCCAGCGCGAGCAACTGGGTTCGAACCGGCGCGGCACGCAGTATTTCGTCAATGCCCTGCGCTCCTCCGACACGGTGTTCACCACCGTGCATAACGAGACCGGCAGCTATGGCTTTACCTATGCCCGCAAGATCGAGTTGCAGAACGATCTGCTCGGGGTGATCGTGGTGGAGGTCGATCTTGCCCAGTTCGAACAGGGCTGGGCGGGGGTTCAGGACGCGGTGATGGTGACCGACAGCGCGGGCCAGGTGATCCTCGCAACCGAGCCGCGCTGGCGCGGCAAGCTGGAAGCCGCCGCGCTCACCGTTGTTTCCCCGACCGCGGCGATCCAGCGCGCCATCCGCGCCACCGCCGACTGGCCGGCGCTTCCGGCGGACCCGCTGTTCGTCGGCAGCGACGTGTTGCGCCAGGACAGCCGGATTCCGTTCCAGGGCTGGCGGATGACCACGTTCACCACCTATGCTTCGGTGCGTGAGCGGGTGAACGGGGTGCTGGCGCTGGAGATCATGGGGTTTGCCATCCTGCTGGCGGCGACCTTCTACGTGATTTCGCGCCGTGCCACCTCGCGGTCGCTGGTTCTGCAGATCGAATCGGCCGAGCTCAGAGCTGTCAACGAGGCGCTGCGCCGCGAGGTCTCGGAGCGGCAGAAGGCCGAGGCCAACCTTCAGGTGGCCGAGCAGACGCTGGCGCAAAGCTCGAAGCTTGCCGTCCTTGGCGAGATGTCGGCCGCCGTCAGCCACGAGCTCAACCAGCCGCTGGCGGCGATGAAGACCTATCTCGCCGGCGCCAAGCTTCTGTTGCAGCGCAAGCGCCCGGATGAGGCGCTGTCGTCGTTCCAGCGGATCGACGATCTGATCGAACGCATGGGCGCGATCACACGCCAGCTCAAATCCTATGCCCGCAAGGGCGGCGAGGCTTTCGAGGAGCTTGACGTGCGCAGCTCGGTTTCCGCGGCACTGGCGATGATGGAACCGCAGCTCAAGCGGCGCCAGGTGCGGATCACCCGCAATGTGCCGCGCGATCCGGTGAAGGTGATGGGCGACCGGGTGCGGCTGGAACAGGTGCTGATCAACCTCTTGCGCAACGCCATCGACGCCACCAAGACCGCCGAAGCCCCGCAGATCGACATTCTGCTCACCCGCGACAGCGACAGCGCCCGGATTTCGGTGCGCGACAATGGGCCGGGGGTGGCCGATCTCGACAAGCTGTTCGAACCCTTCTACACCACCAAGGCGCCCGGCGATGGTGTGGGCCTCGGGCTTGCCATTTCCTCGGGCATCGTCTCCGATCTCGGCGGCCGACTCACGGCGCGCAACTGGACCGAGGGGGGGGCCGTTTTCGAGGTCGAACTGCCTGTCCTGAAGGACGGCACCGAAAAACTGTCAACAGGATCCGAAGCCGCGGGACAAGCGCGCACGGCTCCTCCCGGGCGGCACAGGTCCGGGGCACGTCAAGAGGCCCGAAAGGGAGGCCGGAGGTAATCCAAGCATCATGGCACAGGCAATGAAGATCGCGATCGTCGATGACGAACAGGACATGCGTCAGTCCATTTCCCAGTGGCTGGCCCTTTCGGGGTTCGATACCGAGACCTATCCTTCCGCGGAAGAGGCGCTCAGAAGCGTTGGCCCCGATTATCCCGGTGTGGTGATTTCCGACATCCGCATGCCCGGCATGGACGGGATGCAGTTTCTCAAGAAGCTGATGAGCCTCGATTCGGCGCTGCCGGTGATCATGATCACCGGCCATGGCGATGTGCCGATGGCGGTGGAGGCAATGCGGGTCGGCGCCTGGGACTTTCTCGAAAAGCCCTTCAACCCCGACCGGATGACCGAGCTGGCCAAGAAGGCGACCCAGGCGCGGCGGATGACCCTCGATGCCCGCGCGCTCCGGCGCGAACTGGGCGACGGCACCACCATCATGAAAAAGCTCATTGGCGCCTCGCCGGTGATGGAACGGCTGCGCGAAGACATTCTCGACATCGGCCAGGCCGACGGCCATGTGCTGATCGACGGCGAAACCGGCACCGGCAAGACACTGGTGGCCCACGCGCTGCACGCGGTCGGCGCCAAGGCGGGGCGCAAATTTGTCGTCGTCAGGGTCGCGGGGCAGGAGGAAGACGATCTGGGGGCCAGGCTCTTCGGGCCGATGGAAGAGGGCGGCGCCCAGCCGTTTGTCGAACAGGCCCGTGGCGGCACGCTGGTGCTCGAAGATGTCGAGGCGCTGCCGGCGGGTCTTCAGGCGCGGCTGCTGGCCTGGATCAACGATCAGGGCACCCCGCCCGAAACCCGGGTGGTGGCGGTGTGCAACATGCAGGAGGCCGGAAAGGTCTGCGAAGACGCGCTGCGGCCCGATCTGTTCTACCGGCTGGCGCAGATGAAGATCACCCTGCCGCCGCTGCGCGCGCGCGGTGAAGACATTCTGATGCTGTTCACCGGCTTTGCCGACCAGTTCGCCGAGGAATACGGCTGCGCGGCGCCGACCGTGACCGCGCAGGAAGCCGCGCAGCTGTTGCAGGCGCCCTGGCCCGGCAACATCCGCCAGCTGATCAACATCGCCGAACGCGCGGTGCTGCAATCGCGCCGGGGGTCGGGCACGATCTCTTCGTTGCTGATGAACGATCACGAGGATGTCCAGCCCCAGACCATGACCACCGAGGGCAAGCCGCTCAAGGAATACGTCGAGGCCTTCGAGAGGATGCTGATCGACAACACCATGCGCCGCCACAAGGGCTCGATCGTCGGCGTCATGGAAGAGCTCTGCCTGCCGCGCCGGACGCTCAACGAGAAGATGGCCAAATACGGGCTTCAGCGCTCGGATTATCTGTAAACGCGGCCTGAGGGCCGGGCCGTCGGGATGGTCCGTTGGTTTTGACCCCGGCCGGGGCCGGGTCTATGGTGTTGCCGGATCGGCCGGAGCGCATCCCGGGCGGCGTGGCGGGGCAACCCTGGGGGGGAGCAGACATGGCGGCACGTTTTTCGACCCCGGCGGTCCTTGCAGCAGGCGGCAGTCTTGCCCTCGCGGCCCTTGTCGCGGTTTCTTTTGTGATCCCGGGCCTCTGGCCAAACCCGGACCCGGACCCGCTCCCCGCGGCCGGGCTTTCCGGCGGACCGGTCCGGGCTGCCGGGCCGGGCGCAAGCGCCGCGGAGGGGGGCGCCTCTGCGGTGGCAGCAGAGGAAGAGCCGGGGTCCGGGGAATCCGGGGAACAGGTGAACAGGCCGAACCCGGAGCCTTCGCCCGCATCCGGGTCCGCGCCGGCCCCCGATGCTGTGCGCGATGCCGCAGCGGCCCCGCAGCCGTCCCCGGAAACGGCCATGGGAACGGCCATGGAAACGGCCCCGGGGGCATCCCCGCAGCCGTCCCCGGAAACGGCCCCGGAGGCCGCAGCCGGACCCGCGCCGGAGACCGCAGGGCGTTTTGCCGACCCTGCCTCCCGCGAGGCCCCCCGCGAGGCCCCGGCAACTGCGGCGGCCCCGCCCCCGCCTGGCTTCGATCTGGTACGCATTGCTCCCGATGGAAATGCTCTCGTGGCAGGCCGTGCGGCCGCCGGTGCCCGGGTGGCGGTGCTGGTCGACGGTCGGCTGGCCGGCGAAGCCGTGGCCGACGGGTCAGGCAGTTTCGTGGCGATGTTCACCCTGCCGCCGGTGGAGGTGACGCGGGTGATGACCCTGGCGGCAACATCCGCCGGAGAAGACGGGACAGGCAAAACGGTGGTTTCGCAACAGAGCGTGATCATCCAGCCGGCGGCCCCTCCGCCGCCGGGCAATGCCGAAATCGCTGCCCTCGCACCGCAACCCGCAGCGCCCGCAAGCCATCTTCCCCCGCCGCGTCCGGACCCGGGCGCCGCGCCCTCCGCAGGGCCGGAGGCGGAAGCGGAAGCAGAAGTTGAAATGGCCCCTGACGAACTGGCCGCTTCTGCCGCGGGCGATGCCAGGCCGGCCCTGGTCGCGCCTGCGCCCAACTATGTCCCCGCGCCCGCCGGAGGGCCTCCTGAAATGTCCGGCGACGCCGCCCCCGAAGTGCCCGGCGAAGCGCTGCTGGCGGAGGCCGCCACCTTGCCCGCCACGGCTGCCCCTCCCGCGTGGCTGTTCAAGGATCCCTCGACCGGATCTGGCGCCGGGTCCGTCCCGGAAGCGCAATCGCCACAGGCCATCGCCGCCGTCGGGGCGTCCGGCGCTGCGCCTGCCCTTGCCGAAGCCGGCGCCGACATGCCGCCTTTCGCCGCGCAGCCTGTTCCGCCCGCCGCAATCCTGTCTGGCGCGGCTGGCACCGTTTCCGAAGCCGGCGCCGATGCGGTCACCGAAGGCCCGGAACCCGGCCGTGTGGCCGTTGCGGCGGCCGCTGCACCGCGGGTGGTGCTGGCGGGGCCGCAGGGCATCCGGGTGCTTCAGGACAGCCTGCCCCAGGCACAGCTTTCGATCGACGCGATCTCCTATGACGAGGCGGGCGAGGTGGCGCTGTCGGGCCGGGGCGAGGGAGACAGCGCGCTCAGGATCTATCTTGACAATGCCGCGGTGCGCACGGCGGTGATCGGAGACGATGGCCAGTGGCGTGCGCCGCTGCCGTCGGTGGAGAGCGGTGTCTATACGCTGCGGATCGACGCGGTCGCCCCCGACGGTTCGGTCACCACCCGCATCGAAACCCCGTTCAAACGCGAACAGCCCGAGGTGCTGGCCCTGGCCGAGGCCCGGACCGAAGCCGCCGCCGCCGAAGGCCGGGTGCTGACCGCCGTGACGATCCAGCCCGGCAACACGCTCTGGGGGATCGCCGACCAGCGCTATGGCGACGGGTTCAAATACGTGAAGATCTTCGAGGCCAACCGCGAGTTCATTCGCGATCCGAGCCTGATCTACCCGGGCCAGGTGTTTACCCTGCCTGCGGAGGATCCCGCCACCGGGGCAGCCGAGTAGCGCCGGAAGGCTCCTGGCGTTTTGTCCGGGGCCGGCTGAGGGCCGGCCTGGCGGAAGGCGGGGCAGGGAGCTTGAGGCGGGGCATGAGACGACGCGGCAGGACGTTTGCGCAGACGGCGGTTTCGGACGCGGCAATGGCCGGACGCCAAAAGGGGCAGGGCTGGCGGAGGTTCCATCGGGGGCTGCCCTGTTTCCGCCACGGGACAAGGGCGCCGGTTTCCGGCTGCGTATCCTGTCGTTCAACATCCGCCCGCTGTTTCCGGAAGCATTTCCGGCCGTGGCGGTGGTCTTTGCGTTGCCCGGCGTCTGGGCGGAGCGTCATGCGAGACCCATCAATCACCTGACGCTGCCTGAAATCCATGGATTTCAACGGGTCAGGTGATGCACTTGATGTCAGGTATGGCTGACGGGAATGGGTTCTGATCCCCAAATCCGCGAAGCATCGGCGTAAAGCCAAAGGCTTGTAGCCAACAGGCACAATCCCACTTGTCGTCTTGCCATATCCCGCCGTTGTTGCGGCAACCACCGGCCTCTATGTGCTGCTCATCTTCAGCGGGTCAGCGGGGAGGCCTGCACGGGCCTCCGGGTTACAGATGCAGGGCTTTCCGGGGCTTCGGCATTTTCATTAGTCCGGAATACCGGACTAATGAAATCGCTGTTTTACCGTTCTGAATCAATGGTTTGCGGCGTTCTGCCCGGCGGGCACGGCGAGATGTTCAGATTTCGTCAACCACCCCATTTTGTCCCGGGCGCCCTGCTGACCCCATTCAAATCCACAACTGCCGGGTCTATTGTCATCCCATGTTGCGCGTTGCCCGCCTCTCGACCCGGTTGATCGGTCCGCTCTCGCTGGAGCTTGCCGCGGGGGAATGTGCCGCGGTTCAGGGGCCGTCGGGTTCGGGCAAGACGCTGTTGATGCGCGCGATTGCCGATCTTGACCCGAACCGGGGCGAGGTCAGCCTTGGCGGCCGGGCGCGCGAGGCTTTCACCGCGCCGCAATGGCGGCGGGCGGTGGCGCTGGTGCCGGCGGAACCCGGCTGGTGGGAGGAGACGGTCGGCGCCCATTTCGCCGCTGATCCCGATCCCGCGCCGGGGCTCGCAGCCCTGCATCTCGAAGGCGCTTTGGGCTGGGAGGTGGCGCGTTGCTCGACCGGCGAGCGTCAGCGGCTGGCGCTGCTGCGCGCGCTGCAAACTGCCCCGAAGGTGCTGATGCTCGATGAGCCCACCGCGGCGCTGGACGGCGAGGCAACGGCGGCGGTCGAAGCGCTGTTGCGCGCGCGGATGGCCGGTGGCCTCGCGCTGCTTCTCATCACCCATGACCCCGCCCAGGCCCTGCGCCTCGCCACGCGGCAGTACCGGATGGATGCGGGCCGGCTGGAGGCAATCCCATGAGCGGCTATGTCACCCTCAGCTGGGGCGACCTCGCGGCGGCTTCGGTGTTTCTGCTGATCAACGCGGGGCTGTCGCTCTGGCGTCATCTCGGCATCGAACGCAAGCTGCTGTTTTCGGCGGCGCGCATGGTGGTGCAACTGCTGCTCGTCGGGCTGGTGCTGAAAACCGTTTTCGCGATCCGCAGCCCCTGGCTTACGGCGCTGGTGGCGCTGGTGATGCTTGCGGTCGCCGCGCGCGAGATCCGCGCCCGCCAGGAGCGCCCGCTCGCCGGGGTCTGGGGCTGGAGCGTCGGCGGCGGGGCAATGGCGATGGCGGGGATTTTCGTGGCCAGCTATGGCCTGATCGCGGCGATCGGAACCCACCCGTGGTGGACCCCCCGGTTCGCGCTGCCGCTGCTGGGGATGATCCTTGGCAATATCATGACCGGCGTGTCGCTCGGGCTGGAGGGGCTGCTGGGCGCGCTTCGCCGCGAACGGGTCGCGGTCGAGGCGCGGCTTCTGCTCGGTCACAGCCGGGCAGAGGCTTTCCGGCCCCAGGTCCGCCGCGCGCTTCAGGCCGGTTTTACGCCAATCATCAATGGCATGGCGGCCACCGGCGTGGTCTCGCTGCCGGGGATGATGTCGGGCCAGATCCTCTCGGGCGTCGATCCGACAGAGGCGGTGAAATACCAGTTGCTGGTGATGTTCCTGATCGGCGGCGCCACCGGTCTCGGTGTGTTGTTGGCGGTGACGGGGGCGGCCTGGCGGATGAGCGATGACCGCCACCGGCTGCGGCTCGACCGGCTGTCTCCGACGCGCCGGCGGGACTGAACGGGGGCCATATGCCGGCACAGCCCGGGCCGGGCGCCTCGGCCCGCCGTGCTAACAGGACAGCGCCGGCCAGAGCCGGGCCACCGGCGGGTTCTGTTCCGGGGGCGGGTTCTGTTCTGTTGCAGATATCCCCGCGGGCGAAAGCGTCATGCGAAAAACCTGAATCACCCGACGTTGCCTGAAATCATGGATTTTGGGCGCGTCAGGTGATGCTCTCTGTGTCGGGTATTTCGTCAAACGCCAGAGGGTGGTCTTGCCGCCTGAAAACCGCCTGAGAACCCACGCGGGCTTTGTCCGAAGCGCGTGCGTGCGCGCGGCCTCAGCTCCCCCAGGTGCGGACCTGGCCGCAGTCCATGTGAACGAAATTGGAGCGCGAATACTTGCCCACGCCGCCGGCGCGGCAGGCCCGCGCGGCCTTGTACATCTGATTGACCGACCGGTTCTTGAGCCGCAGATCGGCCGCCTGTCCGGCCATGTGCAGCGAATTCTTTGCAACCCCGCGCGAGCGCGAACGCAGCATCGCGTTGGTCTGGGGCGTGCGGTAGCCCGAGAGCAGGGTATAGGGTTCGCTCACGTCCAGCAGGCGGTGGGCCGCGGCCATGATGTCGATGGTGCGGGCGTCGATCGTCTTCACTGCGTTGACCCGCCAGTCGCGCATGAAGTGGTTCACTTCCTTGAGCGCGTCGGCGATGTACTCGCCGTCGATCCAGTAGATGATGTCAACCTTCTCGCCGGTGCGGCCGGAATACATCGCAATGCGGCGGATATCGCCGGCGCCGCGGGCATAGGCGGGAGCGGTGTGAAAGGCCGGAGCGGCGGCAAGAGTCGTGGCTGCGAAGGCGCGAAGAAGAGTACGCCTGCTGAGCCCGTTCGAGCTAGAGGTGGTCATTTGTCCCAGTTCGTCCCATTTCTTCTCAAACGCCGCTGCATCACTTCAGTCATTGCCATTCCCGGCATTGCTCTGCACGGCGCTTTTGGTTGCACCTCGTCCCCAGGCGCAGCGCCGTTATGGCACGCGCCGAATCCGGGGCCAAGGCCATTGTCCCTGCAACATCGCAAATCGCCCATGATTGGCGATAATTCGCTCAATTTTCTGAAGGCCACGTTAACAGTGGCCGGTTTGCCGCAGGTTGGCGCGAAGTGGGCCGGAAACACTCTGTCCCGGCGATGTGAATGGACAGCCCCGGCTTTCCTCGCCACTATCGCCCGGCGAAAAAAATCAAGAACACATGCAGTATCGGCCCAGGACCAGGAACAGATGATGACGCTCCCGTTGCGCCTCAGGACATTCATGCTTTCGACCGCAGCCGCCGTGGCGTTCGGCGCCGCACCCGTGGTCGCTGAAACCGGGGCGGCGCAGACCGGGGCGGGCGGCAGTCTCGGGTTTTCGGCCTTTGCCCAGGCGGTCGCCGAAGAGGCGCTGGCCGATGACGAGGTGGCGCGGTTCTACCGCGAGACCGGCTATGCCCCGGTCTGGACCGGCCAGGACCCGGCCGAGAAAGCGCGCCTCACCGCGCTGTTGAAGGCGATCCTGCATGCCGACGAGCACGGGCTGCCGCAATCGGCCTATGACACCACCGAACTCACCGAGATGATGCGCCATGTCGCCAGCCCGCGCGAGCGCGGCCGGGTCGAGGTCGCGCTGACCCGGCTGTTTCTCACCTATGCCCACCAGATCCAGACCGGCATCCTGAACCCGCGCTCGATCGACAAGCTGATGACCCGCAACCCGCACCGGCGCGATCCGGTCGAGCTGCTGACCGGCTTTCTTGCGGCCGACAACCCCGATGCCTTCATGCATTCGCTGATCCCGTCGTCGGACGAATACGCCCGGCTGATGCACAAGAAGTTCGAGATCGAACGGCTGGTGGCGCGGGGCGGCTGGGGGCCGCAGGTGGCGGCCGACACGCTGAAACCCGGCGACAGCGGCCCGGCCGTGGTACAGCTGCGCAACCGGCTGATCGCCATGGGCTATCTCAAACGCTCCGCCACCAGCAGCTATGACGCCGAGATCACCAGGGCGGTGCAGGCGTTTCAGGAAAACATGGGGCTCAATCCCGACGGTGTGGCGGGGCCGGCAACGATCAGGGCGATCAACGTGCCCGCCGCCGAGCGCCTGAAGTCGATCATCGTGGCAATGGAACGCGAGCGCTGGCTGTCGATCGACCGCCGCGACCGCTACGTCTGGGTCAATCTCACCGATTTCACCGCCCGCATCGTCGATGGCGGCGAAATCACCTTCGAGACCCGTTCGGTCGTCGGCCAGAACAGCCACAACCACCGCACGCCCGAGTTTTCGGACATGATGGAACACATGGTCATCAACCCGAGCTGGTATGTGCCGCGGTCGATCACCGAAAAGGAATATCTGCCGCGCATGATCGAGAGTGGCGGCGCCTCTTCGGCGCATCTGCAACTGATCGACGGCGCCGGGCGGGTGGTGCCGCGCGACGCGATCGACTGGACCCAGGTGACGCCCAGGACGTTTCCCTTCGACCTCAAGCAGCCGCCTTCGGGGGGCAACGCGCTGGGACGGGTGAAATTCATGTTTCCCAACCAGCACAACATCTATCTGCACGACACGCCGACGAAGTATCTCTTCGAACGCGAGGTCCGCGCCTATTCCCATGGTTGCATAAGGCTCCAGAAACCTTACCAGTTCGCCTATGAGTTGCTGGCCATGCAGGAGGCCGACCCGGTCGGCACCTTCCAGTCGATCCTGCGGACGGGGCGTGAAACCACGGTCAAACTCGAGCATCCCGTGCCCGTGCATCTGGTCTACCGCACGGCGTTTTCGGATCTGCGCGGCCAGCTCGGCTACCGGGCCGACATCTACGGCCGCGATGCAAAGATCTGGGCAGCGCTTCAGGCGGCCGGTGTGAGCCTGCCGGGCGTGGAGAGCTAGAGCGAAATCGCTTTAATCTGCAATACTGCGCATCAAAATTCACGTTCGAAATCAGCAGCATGCTGATTGAGAGGCAGAGAATTTGCGTTTTGCGGAGGGTGGCATGACATACAACCCGGATGGTGGACCTAAACTAGCCCCTTCGAGCGTGGAAGAAGTGCAGGCTCTTGCAGAGCATTTGTGGAACCACCCAGAATTGCAGTCCATTTTTATGCGTGCTGGGTTTCGGGGCGATTGGAGTGATGAAGACCAAGAGCGAATTGATGAGGTTATTGAGGCTTATGCCAGAGATGTTCTTAAAAGCGGTTATTTTCGCTCTCTGAAAGACCCTGCGTCGGTTCGGGGAAAATCCAAAGAGTATCTGAAAGATTTGCGTGACCCTCTGCTGCTGTCACTCGCCGCTGTCGTGTGCCGATTTGTTGCTGGAGGAAGGTTGCCGTCGCCGGAAGGGGAAGAGGCACACGCATTCATCGAAGACCGGTTTTTCTCTAGGGTTTCCCTTTACTCAGGGTTGAGAACGAAAAAGCCAACGGTGGAAGATGTCTTAACAGTCGCTCGCGACCTCAGGGATGACCCCGTGTTCTGGGGGGCAGTTGTGGAAGCTGGCGACGGTGATATCGACGAAATGCTGTGGAAAGGCACGTTGATGCCGACCAATGACCGCATAGAAATGAAGTACGGTCTAATCAACCGTGGGATCATCGCCAATTTTGCGAAGGCTTGCGGCAGGAGAAATACCAAACCTCGATGATATTGCTGCGCGAGAGTTTGTGGCCCGGTCCAGTTTCGTAAGGGATGATTAAACTGGCTGATCGACGTCATCGCGCCCGACCGCAAAACCACCGCCAGCGTGCTGGGCAATTTCAAACAGGTGGTCAAGGGCGGCGACCTGCGCCTGCATCCGATCATCGGGCGGCTGGTGGATCAGGAAATGTTGGCTAAGATGGGCGCGTCGCAGGCCAGGGGGGGAACAGACTGATGGTCGAATGGGGATCGGTGAAGCTGCCGGAATTGGAGTATCGGCAACGAGATAGGGACCCGGCGAAGAGCCCCCCGGAGCCGGGCTTGGTGCATCTTCCTACGGGGCTGCGTATGGAATCTGTACCGACGCGTCTGCAAAATCGGGGCGAGTGGCGGGAGTACATGCTTTATTCCCCACCGGGCGAAGACTGGCGCCTTCGGTTAAGGGTCTATGGCTGGATTGGCCTACACAGGCGTATCGAAAAGCATCTGGGTTTAGGGTTCATGGATTTATCGTATGGAGAAGGCCGAAAGTTGGCGCCAGAGTTTCTGCGCAAATTCGGGCAGGAATATGTATGCGATGAGATTATCCCGGAGCCGGGATCTGCAATGCCCGACTGGACCGAAGAAAGGCGCGATGCGGTTGTGATGTTGCTGTTCTATATTTTGGAAGTGCTTCAATCAATTTTCGCTGACGGCGACCCGTGCCCTTCAACAATAAAATTCATGGAAGAAGTGCCTGATATATTTATCGGCACCTATCGCAA
>PDRW01000052.1 GCA_002746935.1 Rhodobacterales bacterium | reverse complement strand
TGATCTAGTCGGACAGGCGGGCGGGGACAAGGGGGAGGCGGGGGGGAGGCGGGGGGGGAGGCGGGGTCAGACCCATTCGCGCAGGCGCGGCAGAAACGCCCTGAGCCGGGCGGGGGGGCCGGAATCTGCGAAGGCAAGAAGACCCGTGAGCGTCCATTCTGCGGGCAGACAGGCGCGCAGGAGAGACTGCCGCTCGGCTTCGAGGGGGGCGGGCAGATCCAGCCCGCCTGCGGTGTCGAGCAGTTCGATTGCGTCATGGACCTGGCGCATGGCGGCGAAGGCGGCGATCATTTCCGCGGTGAGGCCGGGATGGGTCCGCCAGCTCTTGCCGCCGAAAAGCTCCTGCACCACCCGCTGGCCGGCGCCGTTGCAGTCGTAACGGGTGCATCCCGCGAAGCCTTTGTCTTCAAGGCTTTCGTGGATTGTGCAGCCGAGGGTGCGATCAAGATTGGGGCAGGGAAGCCCGGCGGGTTTGCCGAAGGCGAAATCTTCGCCGGCGTCGAAAGCCAGCGCCAGACAGCAGAGCGCGGCGCAGGAGGCGCAGTCAGAGCTGAGGTCCGGCAGGTCTTGCATGGGGGGGTGATGGCCCGGCGCCTCGGGTTTTGCAAGCGCCGAACCGGGGCGCTGCCCCGGACCCCGGAGTATTTCGGCCAGGAAAAGACGTGGCAGCGGTTCGGGCCGCCTTGCCGTCTTCGCCAGCAGCCGGTTGCCATTCCATGATACAGCCAGGCGGGAAAGTCATGATACTGTCTGTCTGTTGATCTGTCCGGTCTCTTTCGCCGACATGACCTTTCCGTCCGGTAGAAGGAAGGGCTGAGCTTTGAACAAACGTCCTGACCGGGTTGCACGTGCGGGCCGTGGCGCCGACAGCCACCACGCTCCGCGGCGACGTGCTGCCCGATCGCGCCCGCCGACCCCCGCCAGCGCCGCGCGGCGGAGAGGGCGGGGAGGTGGCGCGCCCCGCAACTGCGGCCAAGCCAGGGCCGGCGCGCAAAGCGGCCCCGTTCCGGGAGAGGCCACCCTGGCACCGGGGCTTCCACCGGGCCGGTCAGGCCTTGCCCGGAACGGGCTGTTGAGGATCCTGAGCCTGGAGCGGGCGGATGCGCAGCCGCGAAATCCGGTTCTCGATCCGTTCGACCACCTCGAAGCGGAAGCCGTGGAAGGCGAATTGCTGGCCTTCGTTGGGGATCATCTGGGCCTCGTGGATCACCAGCCCGGCGATGGTATTGGCCTCGTCGTCGGGCAGCGCCCAGTCCATCGCGCGGTTGAGGTCGCGGATCGTCATCGTGCCGTCCACCATGAAGCTGCCGTCGCCGAGCCGGGCGATCCCGCTTTCGGCCTGGGCGGTGTCGAACTCGTCGGTGATCTCGCCGACGATCTCCTCGAGGATGTCTTCCAGCGTGATCAGCCCCTGAAGCGAGCCGTATTCGTCCACCACCAGCGCGAAATGGGTGTGGCGCCGCAGAAACTGGCGCATCTGGTCGTCGAGCGTGGTGGTCTCGGGGATGAAATAGGGCTCCTGCGCCACCTGCATGATGTCGAATTCCGCATAGGCCTCGGCCTGGCTGCCGGTGCCGGCCTGTTCGGCGGCGTCATACATGGCGCGGCTGAGGTTCTTGGCGTGGATCATGCCGACGATGTTCTCGGGCTCGTCCCTGAACACCGGCAGCCGCGTGTAGGGCGAGGCGAGGGCCTGTTCGAGCACCTCCGTCGCCGGGCTGTCGGCGTCGATCATCTCGATCTGGGAGCGGTGCAGCATGATCTCCTCGACCGTCCGCTCGCCGAGGTCGAGCGCGCCGAGAAGACGGTCGCGGTCTTCCTTCTCCACCGTGCCTTCGCTGTGGCCGAGGGTGATGGCGCCGGCGATCTCTTCGCGGGCGAGGAGATTGGCGTCGGGGTCGGTCCGGATGCCGAAGATGCGCAGGATCCCCCGGGTGATCAGGCGCACCGCCGCCACCACCGGCGCCAGCACCAGGATCACCAGCCGGATCGGCGCCGAGACCAGCGCCGCGGCCGCCTCGGGGCGGGTGATGGCATAGGTCTTGGGCAGGACTTCGGCGAAGATCAGCACCAGAAAGGTCATCACCAGCGTCGCCCAGGCCACGCCTTCGGCGCCGAAAGCACGGGTGAACAGCGCCGTGGCGAGGGCGGTGGAGAGGATGTTGACGAGGTTGTTGCCAAGCAGCACCGAGCCGATCAGACGTTCGTTGTCCTCGGTGATGTCGAGGGCGCGTTGGGCCGAGCGGTCGCCCTTGTCGGCGCGGGCGCGCAGCTTGCCGCGGGAGGCAGCGGTGAGCGCGGTTTCGCTCCCCGAGAAGAAGGCCGAGAGCACCAGCAGCAGCACGATGGCGGCGGCGGTGATCCAGTAGAAATCGGGCGAGGCGAGGCCGGGGGCGGCGGGGTCCATGGCTGTGTCTTTCGCTTGGGTCTGGCCACTCTATGGGGTGCGGGGGCTTGTGTTTCAAGGGTGCGGGCGAGGGGCGCCCGGCCCCGGGACGGAGCACGCGGGCAGGCGGGCCCGGGCGCTCTTTCCATCTGCCCGGCGCCATGCTAGCAGGCGCCGAGCATTCACCGGGGGCTCCCCCCGGACCAAACCAGCACAGACCGAGGACAGACATGGCCATTCAGCGCACCTTCTCCATCATCAAGCCCGACGCCACCAAGCGCAATCTCACCGGCGCGATCAACGCCCGGATCGAGGCCGCCGGCCTGCGGATCGTCGCCCAGAAGCGCATCCGCATGACCCGCGAAAACGCCGAGACCTTCTACGGCGTCCACAAGGAGCGGCCGTTCTTCGGCGAGCTGGTGGAGTTCATGACCTCCGAGCCGGTGGTGGTGCAGGTGCTGGAAGGCGAGGATGCGATCGCCAGATACCGCGAGACCATGGGCGCGACCGACCCGGCGGAGGCCGCCGAGGGCACCATCCGCAAGGAGTTTGCGCTGTCGAAGGGCGAGAACTCGGTGCATGGCTCCGACGCCCCGGAGACTGCCGCGGAAGAGATCGCCTATTTCTTTGCCGGCATGGAAATCGTGGGCTGAACTGATGCCGGCTTGAGCGGCAACGAAAGCATCGGAACGCGCGCCCGAAACCGGCAGGTTGCTGGTTGAGAGGCAGGGGAATCCAGACTGCCGGTTCCTGCGCCGGAGAGTCCATTAGTCCGGAATACCGGACTAATGGAACCCTGTTTTTATAAAGCTGAATCAATGGTTTCTGACGTTTGGCCCGGGCCCGGCGGCATAGCGTTTGCCTTTCGTTAACCCGATTTCAGTCCCTTGTCAGAGTATCCGGCTTCCTCAAGGTCTGGTTTCGTCCCATTCGACCAGGACACCGGGCAGGCGATCCCGGAGAGGTCGGGTGGGTGAAACGATCATCTGGGGCGGCAGTCCCGAAGGACTGGCCCGGCACACGATGCCGGGCGATGAGGGTGAGGACGGCGGAGAAGCCGCGATCCCGCCAAAGCCGGTGAGGTTCATTCCGTCCCGGCTGACGGACAACCGGGCGCTGAAGCGTCATGCGAAAACCCTGACTCCCCTGACGCTGCCTGAAACCATGGATTTCAAGGTGTCAGGGGGCGCTCTTTGTGTCAGATCTGCCAGCCCGCATCGGTGGGCGGAGCATCCCCCGTCGTGCTGGAAATCGACTGCACCGGGCGCGGCAACGGCCTCGTGGTCGACAATATCTGCAACGCCTCATCCTCGCACGGGGCGGCGGTCATCCGGGGGAACAGCCATGCCCCGGGGCATCGTGTTGACCGGCCATATCGACCTGCCCGCCGAGCGGCCGGACGCCCTGCGCGCCGCCCGGCCCGCCACATCGCGCCGACCCGCGCCGAACCGGGCTGTCTGGCCTTCGACGTGACCGAAGTCCCCCGCCGGCCGGGACGTTTCGGCGTTCGCGCGCGTTTCACCGACAGGGCCGCTTTCGGTGCGCCCCGGCAGCGGGCGTCGGATCGGGCGCGGGTCGCGGCAGGCAGCCCGCGCCACTACAGCCTTGCCGAGGTGGACCCGGACGCCCGACCGGGGCCGCCGGCGGAGCCCCGTGCGGCGGTCACCGCTGCGATCTCCGCGCGCCCGGCGTGGGTCTTGCCGTCCGGCGTTTCGGGGATGTCGAGCCGCGGCAGGGCCGCGAGCGGCACAGATCCGTCACCGGCGCGCCGTCAGGGAACAGCTCCCGCAAGGCGCTCATCCCGGCGAGCGGCGCGGAAACGGGGTGCGGGCCGAAGGAGGCGGGCCGAAACCGCTTGATGGACGCGCGCCCCGGCGGCAAGATGGCCCGGCCCGGCCCGGCCCGGCTCTCTGGCTCCCTGCTGGCCCCCGGCACGTTCGGCCGCAGGGTCGGGGCCGGGTATGGTGTTGATTTTCAAGGTGTTGAGGCCAAGTCGCATGCGTTCTGCAATCCCCCATGGCTCCTGGTGGCACCTGCCCACGGGGCCGACGAACACGATCTGCGACATTGCCGGGGTCCGGGTGGGCCATGCTGATGTGCGGGGTCCGGGCCTCTGCACCGGGGTGACGGCGGTTCTCCCCCATGAGGGCGATCTGTTCCGTGAGCCCGTCGCCGCGGCTGTCAGCGTTCTCAACGGGTTCGGCAAGAGTGCGGGGCTGATGCAACTGGCGGAGCTTGGCGAGATCGAGACCCCGATCCTGTTCACCAACACCTTTGGCGTGGCCGCCTGCACCACTGCGCTGATCCGCCGCGCGATCGCCCGGAACCCGGCGATCGGACGGCGCATCGGCACCGTCAATGCGCTGGTGCTGGAATGCAATGACGGCACGGTCAACGACATTCAGGCGCTGGCCGTCACCGGGGATCACGCCGATGCGGCCATCGAGGCGGCGTCGACCGGCTTTGCGCAAGGTACGGTGGGCGCGGGCAGCGGCATGAAGACCTTCGGCTATGCCGGGGGCATCGGCTCGGCTTCGCGGCAGGTGGTGTTGCAGGGCGGATCGCGCTATCAGCTCGGCGCGCTGGTGCTGTCGAATTTCGGCCAGGCGTCGGATCTGCGGGTGTTCGGACAGATGCTGCCGCCCGACGGTGCGCCCCCCGACACGGCGGAGGCCGACAAGGGCTCGGTCATCATGCTGCTGGCCACCGACGCGCCGCTCGACTCGCGCCAGCTCGGCCGTGTGGCGCGGCGCGGCGGGGCGGCACTGGGACGGTTGGGCAGTCACATGGGCCACCAGAGCGGCGACATCGCCATTGCCTTCTCGACCGCCAACCGGATCACCCGGCCGGGCGGCGATACCCATCCCGTCACGAGGGTTTGCGAAAGCCGGATGGACAGGTTTTTCGCCGCCGCCGTCGAAGCCACCGAAGAGGCGATCCTCAACGCCATGTGGCACGCGACGCCCCGGCCCGGCTACGATGGCCGCCGCCTCCCGGGTTTTCGCGATGCCTTTGACCGCTTCCGTGCCCAAGGCAGTCCTGCCTGAGCCGGACCCCGGGGCTTGCGCTGACAGAAACGGACCCGGGGGCGCCCCGGCCATGGCGGTCAGCTCCGGATCACATTGACCGGAGGCCGCGGCATGAAAACACCGGCACGGCCGGTGGCCGAAGACCGGCACATCAGACCGGTGCGCCGCAAACCCGGTGTTCAGCGGGTCATCAGAGATGGCCCGACAAACCTGAACAGGTGAGCCAAAGCGTTATGCGAAAACCCGAGTCGCCGGAATTTCCTTGAAGTCTGATCCGTGACTCACCCGTGTTTAGAGTCTTTCCCGATCAGGTTGAGTTATAGCCTGCGTTTTGGATGTAGTTTGCGCATTCTTGTTGGCTGATCGCGTTGAGGGCTGTTTTGATGGCGT
>PDRW01000086.1 GCA_002746935.1 Rhodobacterales bacterium | reverse complement strand
CAGAGGGTCCACGAAACAACTGCCCGAGAGGCAAGAGGACGAGAGCATGACGACCCCGACCCACCCCCGCACGAAACTGGCGTTCGCCGGCGTGCTTCTTCTGTCGCTCGCCGCCTGCGAAGACGGGTTCGACCTCGACCTGCGCGGCTTCGCCGGAGGCTTCTCCACCAGCGAGGCCGCACGCAACGCCCGGATCGCCGACCGGCCCTCGCCCGACGCCCGCGGCGTGATCTCCTACCCCGCCTATGACGTGGCCGTTGCCCGTGGCGACGAAACCGTCTCGCAAATGGCCGCCCGACTCGGCTTCGGCGCGAACGAACTGGGCAGCTACAACGGGATCCCGCCAGAAAACACCCTGCGGTCCGGCGAGATCATCGCGCTGCCGCGCCGGGTTGCCAACAATTCACCCACGGCGCCCGGCACCATCGACGTGACCACCCTCGCCGGCAATGCGCTCGACCGCCTCACCAGCACCAATCCCACGACCACCGCCGCGCCGGCGGCCACTGCACAGCCGGAACCGGTGCGCCACCATGTCAAACGCGGCGAAACGGCCTATTCCATCTCGCGGCGCTACGGGGTTTCCGTGCGCGCGCTGGCCGAATGGAACAGCCTCGACAACGCCCTCACCGTGCGCGAGGGCCAATACCTGCTGATCCCGGTGGTGCTCGAACAACCCGCCGCGGAAACGGTCTCCCCCCCCGGCACAGGTTCGCGCACCCCCGTGCCCCCCTCCGCCGCCACCGCGCTGCCGAAACCGGAACCGGCCGTGGTCACAACGACCGAAACCCCGGATCTCGCCGCGACCCGCACCGCCGCTTCCGCCGCCCGGATGGTCATGCCCGTCGATGGACGTGTCGCCAAGGCCTTCGAGGCCGGCAAGACCGACGGGATCGACATCTCGACGACCAGCGGCGCCACCGTCCGCGCTGCCCGCGCCGGCACCGTCGCCGCGATCACCCGCGACACGAACCAGGTGCCGATCCTCGTGCTGCGTCACAGCGGCAACCTGTTGACGGTCTACGCCGGGATCGAGAACATCAAGGTCAAGAAGGGCCAAAAAGTTGCTGCGGGCGAAGCCATCGCCATGGTCCGCACCGGAAAACCCGCCCTCCTGCACTTCCAGGTCCGCGAAGGCACCGTCAGCGTCGACCCGATGGAA
>PDRW01000085.1 GCA_002746935.1 Rhodobacterales bacterium | reverse complement strand
CCTGGGTGCCGTCGATCAGGTGGCCGAGGATCCAGCCGCCGTCGTCGCAATGGGCGTAGAGCTGCTTCTTGCAGTTCGGGCAGGTGCCGCAGGAGGTGATGCAGGAGATCAGAACCGGATCGCCCTTCTTGAAGTTGCGCACCGCATCGCCGACCTCTTCGACGACGCCGACGCCCTCATGGCCCAGCGTCCGCCCCGGCGTGACGGCCGGCACATCGCCTTTCAGGATATGCAGGTCGGTGCCGCAGATCGTCGTCTTGGTGATCTTGACGATGACGTCGGTCGGCTTCTCGATGCCGGGCTTGGCCTTCTCGACCCATGCCTTTTCACCGGGCCCGTTGTATACCAGCGCTTTCATGCATTTCTCCTTATATTCAGATATTTATGCAGCATCGTCAGGCCACATGCCTAGCTTGCTACCCTCCAGAAACCAGACAAATGCAGGTTCTGTCAACGCATGAATCGCGCTGCGATACAAACGAAATGCCGTAAAAAGCCGCCGGATTCCATGTGGACGGCGCAGCGCGATGAAAGCGTCGGCTCACACGCCAAGGTTGCGCGCGAGCCAGATCAGGAGGGTTCCCACGGCGACAGCGCCGAGGCCGATCGTGCGGCGTTGGCCCCGCGTCAGGCTGGCCATCATCTCGACAATCTCGTCGAGACGCGAAGGGGCCAGTGCGAACACCAGCCCCTCGATCACCAGCACCAGACCGAGGCCCAGTGCGATCCAGCCCATGTTACTGGGCTCCCGAGTCCGACTTCAGGTAGTCGAAGAACTCGCTGTCGGGCGTGATGACCAGCATCGAGTTCTGCCCCTGAAGGCTCTTCTCGTAGGCCGTCAGCGAGCGGTAGAAGGCGAAGAACTCCGGGTCGCGGCCGAAGGCCTCGGCGAAGATCGCGTTACGCTCGGCATCGGCTTCACCACGGGTGATCTCGGCCTGTTTCTGGGCCTCCGAAGTGGTCTCGATCACCGTCCGGTCGGCCTGGGCGCGCAGCCGCTGTGCCGCCTCGTTACCGCGGGCGATCTCGTCGGCGGCTTCCCGCTGACGTTCGGCCCGCATCCGCTCGAAAGTGGCGGCGAGGTTCTGCTCGGGCAGGTCGGCGCGCTTGATTCGCACGTCGATGATCTCGACACCCAGCCCCGCCGCCTGGCCACGGGCCTGGTCGCGGATC
>PDRW01000083.1 GCA_002746935.1 Rhodobacterales bacterium | reverse complement strand
GCCCGCATCGGGCGCAACCCGAAGACGGGCGAAGAAGTTCCGATCCTGCCGCGCCGCGTGCTGACCTTCCGCCCCTCGCACCTGATGAAGGAACGGGTCGCCGCGGGCAACAAGCGCTGATCCGACACAGAACAACGATACAGGCCCCGATATGGACCAGAAATCGCCCGATGCCTTCCGCACGATCAGTGAGGTCGCCGACTGGCTTGGCGTGCCCACCCATGTGCTGCGCTTCTGGGAGAGCCGCTTCAGCCAGGTGAAGCCCGTCAAGCGTGCCGGCGGCCGCCGCTACTACCGCCCGACCGACATGGAACTCCTCGGCGGCATCCGCCGTCTGCTGCACGAAGATGGCATGACGATTCGCGGTGTCCAGAAGATGCTGCGCGAGAAGGGGGTGAAATACGTCGCCGCCATGTCGCCGCCGCTCGACGCCCCCGTCACCGTCGAAGACATCACCCCCTCCAACGTGGTCGATCTCACCGACCGCCGCGAGAGCGCAACTCAGCCCGAAAGCGCACCGGAACCGGCCCCGGAGCCGGAAGCCCCTGCCGAGAACCTCTTTGTCAATGGGCCGGAAGAAGAGGCGGTGTTCGCCCCCGAGACCGTGGACGAGACGCAAGACGGCGCGCCGCTGATCCCCGACGATTTCATGACGAGCGGCTTCGACGCCCCCGACGCGCAGCCCCCGACACCGGAAGCCGCCGCGCCCGAATCGCAAGAACCTGAAGCGGTCGAAGTGGAACCCACCGTCGTGGAACCCACTGCCGAGGCGGAACCCATCGCCGTGGAAGCCCCCGCCGAGCCGGAAGCCGCGGTCGAGGCGGAAACCATCGTAGAACCGGAAGCCCCCGCCGAGCCGACATTACCCGAAGTGTCTGAGCCGGAAGCGGACGTCACCGTCGAAGAGACCGACGAAGAGGCGCCGGTCGACGTGCCCGAATCCGAAGTCGAAATCGAAACCGAAGTCGAAGCCGAAGTCGAGACCCGGCCCGAGATCGCCGAAACGCCGTTTTTCACTGACGCAGAGGAAACGCCGGAACCCGAACCCGTGTCCGAGCCGGAAGAGACCGCGCCCCTGCCCGAGGAACCCCCGGCCGAATCGCCACAGCCGGAGCCGCAGCCCGTCGCACTCACCCTGCCCGACATCGCGCCAGACCCGCAGGACGGCGACATTACCCACACCGGCCCC
>PDRW01000017.1 GCA_002746935.1 Rhodobacterales bacterium | reverse complement strand
TCAGCCAACGTCATCGTCATCAGGTGTCTCGCTTCTCCGCCCCATGCAGAGGGAAGGAACTCAGAAGTGGTGTCTCACCTCAGCCTGACACACAGGGAAGTCGCTGGACGGGGCTGTGACTTGCATGTTTGACAGAGCGACACGCCGTGTGGCGTGAGTGACGGATGTGTCCTGTGTGACTTAGACGGCTGGAAGGGCTTGCCAGAAGAGGCCGAAGGATTGAGACTGTCAGAAGGGTGTTCCGTTCACCCGAACCACCCCTCTCGGCGTAACCAACTCCGAGGGTCAAGAAGCACGTCAGAGGAGTCAGCATGAACAATCTTGCAGTTTCGACTTCCCAGTCGAACTTCGACCTCAAGACGAAGGACGTCGAACTCGTCGGCACGTCGGTTCACCGTTCCGCCGACAAGACGCTCGGTGAGCTGGAGGCAATGCGCCTCGGGGGCGACGTGATCCCGGCCTCGAAGCACGGTCTGGAGAACATCACCGGCGCCAGCTGCGAGACCGGCGCTCAGTGACGCACCGCTCATGAGGCTGTCCCTGCGGTCACCCGCAGGGACAGCCTTCCCCTAAATACTGACACGCGCGGCCGCTTCAGATCGCGGCCCCACCAGCGAAAGATCCAGTTCTTATGCTTCGTGTCTCCATGTCCGGCCCAGAAGTCTCAGTGGTCACCTCGCACGGTCGGCAGACCTTGAACGTGCATCCGGGGGAACGTCTGATCGACACGCTGAACCGGCACGGGGTCCCATGGTCTGCGCTCTCGATCTACACCGTCAGCGGTGACGGTGCCCCTCAGATCACACCGTGCCTCGACAAGGTGCTCTCGGAGTACCGGGACGTGGACCAAGTCCTTCTGTACTTCAACCGCAACGTGAACCCGTTCAAGTTCAGCGTCACCGACTTCTCAGTGATCGCGGCTGAGGACGAGGGCGCGGCGACCGAGTACATCTACCAGGATCTTCAGAACGACACGTCAGAGGCACGCTCGTACCTGAAGAAGATGATCCCGGACGAGTGTCGCAACGCCGTGGCGGCCCGCGTCGAGGAAACCATCAGCCGGGTCATCGGGCAGCAGGAGGCAACGGTCGTTGTCGGCATCAGCGGTGGCGGTGACAGCAACGCGATGCTTCACGGGCTGACTCAACTGTCCAACTCGGGTGTCACGGTCAGGCCGATCATTCTCATGGGGATCCCAGACTGGGACAGCGGCGTCCCCCGTGCCACCGCCCTGTGCGAGAAGTACGGCCTGGAACTCACCGTCGTCACCGAGCCTGAGGTGCGGCAGCTGCTGGGTATCGAGGATGGGGCCAGCCTCATCGACCGTTTCGAGCGCGAGTTCCAGGGTGACGACTTTGAGTTCATGGGCACTCTGCTGATCCGCCTTGCCCTGACCGCTCACGCCAAGAGCATCGGTGCGGACTTCATCGCCACGGGCCTGAACTTGGAGGACGTCTTGTGCGAGGCCCTGTTCCGGACCTCTTCCGGCCTGCCGCCAGCGGGCATCCCGGCGCGGACCATCGGTGACGTCACCCTCATCTTCCCGTTGTGGCTCTGCCCCAAGCGCATCATCGACGGCTGCTTCCCCAAGTACTCCCTCGCGAACTACGACATGCGCTACCCGTGCTTCTCGCTGGGCCGGAACCTGTACTACAGCATGGTGTACACGCTCCAGTCGTTCTACCCGGGCATGTGCGAACGCCTTGCGGAGGGATTCTCGAAGATGGGCCAGGAGCACCCCGTCGAGTACAGGAAGCATCCTGAGCTGGGCTTCTACGTCGAACGTGAGTTGCCCCTCCCCCTGGTTCACCGCTTTAAGCGGATGCTGCACGGGTCGGCGCTGTTCGAGTCGGTGTAGCCGCGTCCGATCATGGCGGGTGTCCAGCCGGCGACTCGCTTTCGCCGCCACCTGGGGAGCCTCGTGACCGCTGCGGCGGCGCGGGGATCCTCCATGACGGTCCTGGCCGTCGACGGGCTGGCCCTTTCGGTCGTGGCCGACCTGTGGCCCGCAGCCGAGCTCGAACCCATCGCTGCTGCCCATCCCACGAATTCGTTGCCGGGCTGGACGACAGCACTCACTGGGCACACCGTCGATGAGCACGGCGTCGCGGGAGTTGTGGTCAAGCTATGTGAGGGGGACGCCACCGTGACGAACCTGCTCACCCACGACGGACCGCTCCCGGGGCTGCCGGACGGCAACGTCTTCCGTGACGTGCGGCTCCGAGGCATTCCACCGTTCGTGATCGAGAACGACATGGTGGGCTGGCGCGGCAGTGTTACGCGAGCGCTCACAGCCGGGGCGACCGTGCTGCCTGGAAGGGCCCAGTTTCGCGGCCACCCGAAGACCGTCCGAGAGATCGTGACGGGGCTGGAGAAGGACATCGTGGACGTGCTCTCCCGATCTCCCGGCCCATGCCTGGTCTGGGCCCTTGTCGAGCTCGACGCTTGGATCCATCAGGTGGGTTATACCGGACCGGTCGTGGAGACGCTGACCGAGCTCGGCGAATTGGCTGAACGACTCAGCAGCCGAGGAGTTGACGTGGTCGTTCACTCAGACCATGGCGCGGTGCGCACGCGTCACGAACCGGAACTCGCAGCGGGCTTGGACTCGCTTGCGGGAGCGAGCTCTCTTGGTGCTGGTGGCGCGGGTCGGGTTCGTTGGTTGTGGCCGCCCGCAAGCGCAGAGGATCGGGTAGTCACGCGGGCCGAGCGACTTTTCGGGAGCGTCGCTACGGTGCTTGGCCGCAGCGAGTACCTCACTGAGGGCTCACCTGCATGGCATCGCATCGGGAGCGTCGTGATCGAGGCGGTCGACGAGTCCTTCGTGCTACTGGATCCGTCCATCATGTATGAGCATGGCTCGCGCCTGCCGGATGAAGTGCTCACACCGCTGGCGCACTGGGTCTCCGGATGACGGAAGACCACGGCGCGAGGATCGTCCGGAGCCTGATCGAGCACGCCCCGCTCGATGCATGCTTGGACGTCCTCCGCGCCCTGACCGGGGTGGACCGTTATCAGGCGTCGGCGGGCGTGGAACACGCGGTCTCCTTGGTCGCGGAAGCCGCTCAGTTGCTTGGGCTTCCGAAGGCGCACGTGACCACCGTGCCAGCCGTGGGCGAGCCCCGTTGGTTCAGCTTCCGGACACCTGTCGCGTGGACACCGACGCTAGGGCGCCTGCGGGTTCCTGACGCTAGGCTGGTTGTCGACCACGCCGTCCAGCCGTTTGCTCTCGCGACCTACTCGGCCCCTCGGCGGGGACGATACCGGGTGATCCGCCCGTCAGCGGCGGACATCACCGGGCGTCATGATCTGCGAGGCACTGTCGCGCTCGTCGAGCCGGGACTCTTCGCCCAAGGGTTCACCCTGGAGGATCTGGCTGGCACCGGGACGGAGGGCTTGCTGCTGACCGACCGACGGGTCGTGGACGCCACCGAGCTTCGGGCCAGGGTGGAGCTGCCGCCAGGAAGCGGTCTGTTCGGTTTTTCCCTGACGGGCTCCGAGTTCGACTCCTGCCGTAGTGCGTCGGTCGCGTCACCGCCCGTGTTCGCGGACATCAACGTTCGTGTCGCGCCGGAAGGGCGCATGCCCCTCCTGGAGCTGGTACTTCCTGGCCAGGACCCGCAGGCGGCGGAGGTGTGGGTGACATCGCACTTGTGCCACCCACGCCCCGGCGCCAACGACAACGCATCGGGCGTCGCTGCCGCCTTGCTGCTGGCCGCGTCGATCCGTGCGGGCGGGGCGGCGGGCCTCGGCCCATTGCGGCGAACCGTCCGTTTCATCATGGGCCCGGAGTTCCTGGCGACAGCGTTCGTGATCCACCGGGCTCTTTCGTCCGGGACCAGACCCCGCTGTGTGCTCAACCTGGACATGGTGGGCGAGGACCAGCAGGTGTGCCGCAGCCCGCTCGTCCTGGAGCGCAGCAGCACGACGACGTACGGGACCGTTGACGCTTCGCTGGAGTTGGGCACGCGTCTGGCGTTCGAGGCGACCGCGCCTCATCCCGGCACCTGGTCCAGCGAACCGTTCCTGGGATTCTCGGACCATGCTCTCTTCGCTGACCCCTCTGTTCAGGTCCCTGCGGTTGCGCTTTGTCATCCGGCTGACGTGTTCAACCACTCTGACGGCGACATCTTCGAGAGGGTGGATCCCACAGAACTGCTGCGGTGCGGGGTCGCGGGCGCGGTCGCGGTGGCGTTGGAGGCAGAGCTGCCCAGGACAGGACCGCTGCGAGTCCAGGCGGGACGGCAATGGGCGCAGGAACGGTGGCTGGAGGCGGTGCGGGCCGCTTCGGCCCGCACCGAGGCTGGTTCTGCATGGACTGCGGGACTGCTGGCAACGACCGCGGATCGACTTGGCCGGGCACCGACCGCGGGAGATGGGCGCGCGAGTTCCGGGTCGGCCGGCCCGCGGTACGAACGTGCCTGGGAGGGTCCAATGAACGTTCGGGAACTGGTGATGGGTCTCCCTCCCGCGCTGCGGCGTCGTCATGACTACCTGGTGCGGGAGGACAAGAGTGTGCTCAGCATGTTGTTCAATGCTCTGATCCGGATCGGTGACGGGGACGATCTAGCGGCCATCCTGGATGACGTCTCGTGGAACGCGCTGAGGCCGTTGCCCGACCACGCGCGGGAGCACATCGTCGAGGTTCTTGCCGCGTCATCGTGGGTGCGCGCATGTTGACCCGGGGCCGACTGCCGCGGCGAGGCCGCGCGCCCACCGTTCCACCGCCATCAGCGCAGCATTGGGTGCGTGGGGCCGCGCCAGGGCGAGCTGGAAGAAGACGAAACCCTCAGCGGGCACACCCAGGATAGTGACTGCGCGCCAGGATGTTGAGGCCTGGCGGGGGTGGAACCCGTGGTCGAGGCGCAGATAAGGCGTACCCAGCTCGGGGGCGCCGAGTTCTAGGTGTCCGTCGGCGACCAGGCGGGCGTAGAGCGGGTCACGGTGGACGATCTCGGCCGGGCGGAGGACCCAGCCCGGCACGACGCGGTGCACCGGTACGACGGTGTGGCTCCCCCCAGCCGGTGTCGTCTGTTCCGCGAATGCTTCTCGCGCATTCATGCTGTGGCCAAGGTCGACGATGCCCGCGTCGATGAGTGCGATGAGTTTGGCGATCGTCTCAGCTCCGGCTCCGTTGACCTCCCGGTTGTACGCGCGTAGGAGGGTACCGGTGAAGTACGCGCGGGAGTAAGGTGCTAGTCGTTCCAGGTCCACCGCCGCGCCTACCAGGGGGCGCAGGTCCCGCCACACCCCGTCCCAGGCTGCCTTCCAGGGGTTGCGGACGTTGCCTTGGCGGGCGCAGGCCAGGTCCCAGAGCATACGGGCCCGGACGTGCTCCGCGTGGCCGGTGCCGGCTCGTGCGACGGCGACTGGCCTGAGCTGGTGCCGCCAGTCCACCACGAACGCGGTGAGGGGAGCCCGCCCGTGCTCGGGGTGGGGTGGGAGTTCAGCTAACAGCGCGGTGGCGTGTCGCGCGCCTGCAGATCCGGGGTGTGCCACGGCGGTCAGGTAGGCGTCGTGCAGCCTGTCGAGGTCGGTGTAGAGGTCCTCCGTACTGTCTGCGTGCGCGCACAGCGTTTCGGAGCGGGGCCGGAGGTCAGGCAGTGCGCGGCTGCCGGCGATGCCGAGAAGAGCGCGGTAGTAAGCCTCGGTCATCTCCGCGACGATCAGTGGCTCCACAGACCGTTGGAAATCGAGAACGGGGCTCCGTGCCAGCAGGGTGTTGACGTTGTTCTCGGTGAGGTGGCGTCCTGTGAGTTGCTGTGCCGCGTGTCCACGGCCGGTAGGGTCCAGTGCCTTGTCATTGCGGGGGCGGGCGGAGGCGAAGTGCCCGCTGCGGCTGAAGGGGAAGATGCGTGCCGGTTCTGCCCCGGCGGGGTGGTAGCTGAGGCCAGTGGGGGTCTCTGCGGCCTCGAAGGTAGCACGGTACCGTCTAGGTACTCTCGCAACGGGTAGGGGGCGAGGTCGACTGCGCCGTGCCCGGTAGTGAGGAGTACATGGTTTACGGTCCACAAGAGCGGGCCGGCGCCAAGGTCCACTCGACCGTCGACGCGCGGGGTGAGCCGGTCGGCTCGGGCCGCGATGAGCCGGACGTCCACTCTTGGTACGTCACGGAGAGCGGTGACGTACGTGTTGAACGCGTCCCGCAGCGCCTCACCGTGCAGCGCCCTGCTGGGGATGTCTGTCGATTCGAGCTGGTACCGATCGTTGCCGGTCTGTGTGAACTTCTCGCTGGCCCACTCGGCCATCGTGGGTCGCAGCCGCGACGGCAGGAGGATGTTGCTCACTGTTTCGTCGGCCGCGAACGCGATCTGGCTCGCGACGCGGTTGAGCTGGCTGCTCTCGGTCTGCTGATCGTGGTGGACACGTCCGCAACCGAAGTTGCCGGAGGCCTCGAGCACGAGGAGCTGGAAGGGGCGAGGGAAGCTGCCGGCCCGCACGAGCGCGGTGAGCCGTTCCACCGCGTAGGTGCCCCACGGGCCGGCACCCACTACGGCCACGCTCCACGGGTCGGCGTTCGTGGGCATGGTGATGCTCCTTGTCGTGGTGTGCTTGGCGTATCGGTGTTGAGCGTGGCGATGTCAGGTCTGCGGCACGGGGTGCGTAAGCGACTGAGCTTGACCGCCATATCTGGTGGGGCGGTGGTGTATCACCCCGGGTTTAGTGGAGAATCCCGTGTGGCGAACTCGGGTGAGTTGGCCTGGTGGTGATCGTAGTGGTTGGTCTCGTACTCGGCCGGGGGCAGGTAGCCGAGCACGCCGTGCAGACGCCGGCGGTTGTACCACTCGACCCACTCGGCGACCGCGATCTGGTGGGGTTCCCCCTCGTTCGTGAAGGGTTCGGTTATGCTGCGTTTCGTAGCTGCGTGATTTCTTCGAGCTTTGTATATCCTAGGTGTTTCTCCAGTGGTGTCAAGTAACCGATCGCGGAATGCCTCCGCTGCGTGTTGTCGTCGGTGAACCAGTCCGCTGATTCCCGGACCAGGACCCTGATATTCTGCCAAGGCCTGGTATGAACGAGTTCTTTTTCTTGTAGGATGCGTCGAAGAATTTCGGACCCGGCATCATGGACATATGATCCCGTCCGGCCGACAGACCGGGTGATCTTGTTTGTTCCAGCAGAAACCGGGCGGGTTCTTGGCTGGTGTACTGACCGGGTTCAATCGGTGGTTGCAACACCGGCTTGTGGTGTTGA
>PDRW01000084.1 GCA_002746935.1 Rhodobacterales bacterium | reverse complement strand
ATGGAGACCGACCGGTTCCTGGCCCTGACCGACCGCGTGGGGTGCGCCATCATCGGCCAGAGCGGCAGCATCGCCCCGGCCGATGGCCGCATCTACGCCCTGCGCGATGTGACGGCCACTGTGGACTGCATCCCCTTGATCACCGCCTCGATCATGTCCAAGAAGCTGGCCGCCGGCCCGGAGACCATCGTCATCGACCTGAAGACAGGCAGCGGCGCCTTCATGCGCGACCTGGACAAGGCCCGGGAACTAGCCCGCCTGCTGGTGGCCACCGGGCGCCGTTACGGCCGCCGGATGAGCGTGGTCTTTTCGGACATGGACCAGCCCCTGGGCGTGGCCGTGGGGCACGCCAACGAAACCATCGAGGCCCTGGATGCCCTGCGCCCCGGCCGGCGGGCCAAGGCGCCGCGGGACCTGGTCACCCTGACGGAGGATCTGGTGGCGGAGATGGTGCGCGTCTCGGGGCTGTGCCCGGATCGGCGGCAAAGCCTGCAGCGGGTGCGCGAGGTCTGGGACAGCGGCCGCGCGTTGCAGCGGGCCTTGGATTGGGTCGCGGCCCAGGAGGGCCGGCTGGATCCGGACCAAGCGGACTTCGGCCTGGAGGTGTCCCCGTTGGCGGTGGAACTGCAAGCCCCGCGCGACGGCTGGCTGGCCGGCGTGGATTGTCGCCAGGTGGGGCTGGCCCTGGCGGACATGGGCGGTGCCCGCCGCCGGGTGGAAGACCCCCTGGATCTGAGCTGCGGGATCGACTGGTTGCCCCAGGTGGGGGACGCGGTGGCCCAGGGGCAGCCGTTGGCGCGCATCTACTGTGCCCGCGAGGACCAGGCCCGTGTGGCGGCCAAACGTTTGGAGGCGGCTCTGCGCCTGAGCGAAACTGAGGTCCCGGCCCACGAACTGATCATGGGCCGGGTGGAGTAGATTCGGCGGAATAGATTCGCGGCCGCGGGTTGGGGCCCGGGTCAGAACTCGGAATTTTCCTCGTCCAGGGTCTGGAAACCCTTGTCCACACCCTGGAAATCGTGCAACTGGCCACCGTGCACGTCGCAGAACTTCTGGGGATAGCTGCCGGGCAGGAAAACCTCCAGCGCGGTGCTGTCGCAGCCGGTGGTGGCCAGCATGCCCGTGCGCAGGCAGACCTGCTCTTCCAGGATTCCCGGGGGACGGACGAAAGGTTCGTCCCCTTTTTCGTCGGTGATCTTGCCC
>PDRW01000007.1 GCA_002746935.1 Rhodobacterales bacterium | reverse complement strand
ACGCCCTCACAGAAATCTGCGATCTCTTCTCTCCGGAAGAGTGCTGGAACTACTTCAGGGCTGCCGGATATGTCTCAGGTTAAAGGTCGGGCGCTTTAAACCCCGCCCGGGTTCCGGGTGAGGTTCAGTTTCGAGAGCAGCCGGTAGGTGTTGCGCTCGCTGATGCCGAGAATTCCGGCCACCACCCGGCGGTTGCCGTTGTGCCGCTCCAGCAGCAGGCGCATATAGGCGGCGCGCAGGTCGTCCAGCGTCGGCTCGTTGTCGAAGGTCAGCGTCACCCCGCCTTCGGCGTTGCCGCCGTGGCGGTCGCGCAAGGCGGTGCCGAAGGCAAAATGATCCGGGCCGATCACCTTGGCGCCGCCGGCCACGATCACCCCGCGCTCGATCGCATTGCGCAATTCGCGCACGTTGCCGGGCCAGTCGTAGGCAAGGAGCATGTCGAGCGCTTCGGGCGCCAGTTCCTTCCCGGTGCCGCGGTCAAAATTGCGGTTGCTCAGGAAATACCTGGCCAGCGCGATGATGTCGTCGCCGCGGTCGCGCAGCGCCGGCACCTGGATGCGGTAGGCGCTGATGCGGAAGAACAGTTCCGAGCGGAAATGCCCGGCCTCGACCCTCTCGTGCAGATCCTCGCTGGTGCCGAGCAGAATGCGGGCACTGGTGGTCACATCCTCGGCCCCGCCAACGCGGCGGAAGCGGCCGGATTCGAGCACCCTGAGCAGGCGGCTTTGCATGGATTGCGACATTACCGCGATGTCGCTGAGATAGATCGTGCCACGGCCGGCGATCTCCAGAATGCCCTCGTGCCGCGTATCCGCGCCGGGAAAGGTGCCGCGTTCATAGCCGAACAGGTCTGCAATGAGGCTGGATTCATCGGCCAGATCGCAATCGACCGGCACGAAACGCTTTCCCGCCCGGTCGCTGGCTTCATGAATGGCGCGCGCCACGAGTTCCTTGCCCGCGCCGCTTTCGCCCTCGATCAGCACTTCGGATCCGGCGGCGGAATAAAGCTCGATCATCCGGCGCATCTCGGCCATGGGCGGGCTGTCGCCGATCAGCGCGCCGAAGGCCGCCTGCTGCGCCTGCTGTTGCCAATAGGCCAGATCGCGTTTGAGTTCCGCCGTTTCCAGAGCCCGTTCGATCGCCAGTTCCAGCGC
This sequence comes from Rhodobacterales bacterium, assembly GCA_002746935.1. Classification (GTDB taxonomy): domain Bacteria; phylum Pseudomonadota; class Alphaproteobacteria; order Rhodobacterales; family Rhodobacteraceae; genus Sinisalibacter. Next base: position 44,673 of record PDRW01000007.1, on the reverse strand, counting down.
CTCATAGCTCACCGGCTTGACCAGATAGTCGCTGGCGCCGGTGCGCACCGCCTTCACCGCCTGATCCACCGCGCCATAGGCGGTCATGGTGATGACCGGGGTGCGCGGCGCGAATTCGACCAGCAATTCCAGACCGTTGCAATCGGGCAGGCGGATGTCGATCAGGATCAGATCCGGCGTCATGGTTTCGAGCACGGCTCTTGCCTCGGCGCAGGACATGGCGCCGGTCATCTCGTAGCCCTTGCGTTCAAGCTCGCTCAGCAGCAGCGTGTTGAGGCTGCGGTCGTCTTCGACCACGAGGATGCTGCGGGGGGGACTGGTTCTGTTCACGGCGCGCCATCTCCTGCATTTGGCAGTTCGACCGAAACACAGGTGCCCACACCGACCTCCGATCTGAACCTGATGCTCCCGCCCAGATTCTTAACGATGGACGAGCAGATCGCCAAGCCGAGGCCTCGCCCGCGGCTGCCGTCGGCGCGGCGGGTCCAGAACGGCATGAAGATCCGCGCCATGTCGCGGTCCGAAATGCCGACCCCGTTATCCTCCACCTCGATCAGCACGGTGTCGCCCGTGGTGCGGCAGGCCATGCGCAGGGTTCCGCCTTCGGGCATGGCATGGACCGCATTGAGCGCAAGGTTGAAAAGCAGGTTGCGGATATTGCTGTCGCGCGCCAGCGTGCGCGGCCGTCCGGTGACGTCCTGCACGATCTCCACCCCCAGCCGGGTCGCCTCGAAAGACAGCAGCGTCGCGGTGTCGCGGATCGCCTCGCTGAGGTCGACCAGTTCGCGCTCCACCTGCGGCAAGGCCGAAAGCCTGAGCAGGCTCTCGGTGATGGTCTGGCAATTGGCAATCTCGGTCTCGGCGATCTGGAGGTTCTGGCGAACGTTTTCGGGCAGGTCCATGCCCGAGCCGATCGCCTTCAGCGCCAGTTTGATCGAGGCCAGCGGGTTGTTCACCTCATGGGCGATCCCGGCGGCAAGGCTGCCCATCTCGGCGAGCCGCTGCTTTTGCGAGAACGACAGGTCTGCCTCCATGTCGCGGATCGACTCGACCACGCAGGCGGTTTCAACCCCGTCGATCCGCAGCGAAACCTCCGCCGCCGACACTTCGACCGGAATTTCGGAGCCGGTCCGGTCCACATGCACATGCGAACAGGTCAGATCGTGTTTGCCCGTTCCCAGAATTTCCGCCAGCGGACAGCAGACCAGGGTCGGCACGCAGCGGGTCTTGCGTTTGTGACTCGAGGCGTAACAGGGCTCTCCGATCACCTCTTCGGGGCTGGCCCCGATCTGGTGGCAATAGGCCTTGTTGGCCATCACGATCCGGTAATCCGGGCCGATCACACGCACGCCGTCGGGGATGGCGTCGATCAGCACCTGCAAGGCCGAATGCGCCGCGCGCATCTCGCTCACGCTGGTCTCGATCTGGTCGGCCATGTCGTCGAAACTGGCGCCAAGGCGGGTGAGCTCGTCGCCGCCCTCCGCCGCCTTGCCCGCGGCGCGCGCGCCGGTGCGCGCCGCCAGATTGCCGGCTGCGAAGGTGCGCGCTGTGGCAGACAGCTCGGTCAGCCGGCTGAGCACCACCCGGCGCACGGCGATCCACAGCCCTGCTTCCAGCAGTATCAGCACCACGAGCCCGAGCCCCGCCAGCAGCCAGGCCCCGCGCCGGACGGTGGCACGCACCCCGGAGGCATCGTAATCAACCAGTAACAGCCCGTTGATCGGGTGGTCGGCGATCGCCCCGTGGCACCCTGTGCAACGCGGCTGGTTGTGCACCGGATTGATGCTGCGCAGCACCTCCTGGCCCGAGGCCAGCGCCCGGAAACCGGTGTAGGTCTCGCCGCTTTGCAGCGCCTGATCGAAACCGGCATCGGAAAGCGGGTGGTGGAGCAGGGCAGGGTCCGACGAAAACCGGATTTCGCCCTCAGGGTTGGCGATGAACACGCTGGTAACGTTTTCCTGCTGGCCGAGCCGGGCGACAATGCCTTGCAGACCCTCGAGGTCGCGGTTGATCATCGCGTTTTCCAGCGCCGCCTGCAGCAGCAGGTTCACGTTGAGCGACGCGCGCTCGTTGGCCCGCAGGATGCTCGACTTGTATTGCGCCGTCACCAGCACCAGAAAGGCCGCCGAGGCGATCAGGATCAGCCCCGCCGCGACCAGGCCAAGCTGGCGCTGCAAACGATGGCGGGCCCATCTGACAAGGCCGGTCTCTGCGAGACCATGGCTCACGACAGAACCTGAAACAGCTTCTTGTGATGCCCGGTCCGGGCGCAGATGCGGCAAAGCCCGTCTTGTGCGCGGCCCTCGGCCGCCGCCTGCGGCCCGTGCACCGCCACGCCGCAGGCCCGGCAGGCCCAGCTTTGCAGGGGAATATCTTTGGGTGCCAGGGCCATTGTTTCCAACCGGATCGCTGACTCTTCGCAAACGCTCTCACACAGGCCACAAGCATCGCATGATTCCGGGTCCACATGATAGGCCGATAGGCCGCCGGGGGTGTCGATGAGGGTCAGCGCTTCGGGCGGGCAGATCCGCACGCAGGCGTCACAGCCGGAGCAAAGGTCCGGGTCGATCCGGGGCACGATGGCGAAAAGCACGCCTTCGGCTGTGGCTTCGGCGGACTGGATCCGGGCAAGGGCGGGGCGGGTGTCGAAGCCGTCACCAATGCCGCCACCGGTGTCGGGCCCGGTATCCGGGGAGCCTGCGGCGAGCGCGCCAAGGAGGCTTTCGCGGCGCGGCAGCGACCCGGCTTCCGCGAACAGGGAATGCACGGTCCGCGCCGCTCTGGAGCTTTGCGACGCCTTGCGCAGGGCCATGGGCTCGAGCCCGCGCGAGGCGAGCAGGGCGTTGAACCGCCGGGCTGCGTCGCACCAGGCGGGATCGCTCGCGCCGGTGAGCATCAGCACCCGGCGGCAGCCGTCGAGCCAGGCCCCGGCGAAGCTGTCGAGCATGGCATGCAGGGCTTCGGGAGATGGCGAGGAGGCCGCAGGCCGGGCGCCCGCGGGGGCAGGGGAGGCCGGGGGCTGGGCGCCCCCGGGTCCGGCCCCGCCCGGCATCAGCGGCAGGATCATGATCCCATCGCGAAACAGCGGGCGGGCCTTTTGCGCGGCCATGGCGCTCACCAGCTTTCGGCGACCCCGGGCATATAGGCCACGTCTTCGGGGTCCGGTGTGCGCTGGGTGTCCAGCGGCAAGGCCTCGCGCACCTGGCGTGGCTTGCCGGTCGCCTCTTCGAGGGTCTGGCGCAGGTCTTCCAGAGCCGCGAGGGTCAGTTGCATGACCGCCCGGTAAAGCGGTTCCCGGACCCGTTCCGCCGCGCGGCGGCAGAATTCCGGCGCCCAGGGGAGCACATGCAGGTCCAGAAAGCGCCCCGCGTCAGCCAGCGCCACCTCGCCGCCAAGGCGGCAGAGGTGGGTGACGAATTGCAGCTCATGCACCAGATGGTCGTCGGCCCGGATCCGCCAGTTGGGCACCGACACATGGTAATGCTCATACCAGTCGCGGACGTCGAACATCGGCATTTGCCGTTCGAGCCGGTCTTCGGTGAGCCAGACCGACGCGCTTGGCGACACCCGGTAAGCATGGGTGAGGAACAGATCCGCGTAGTCGATGGCCAAGGCATCCAGCGCTTCGGCTGGCGGTGAAATGCCCAGATTGTCCAGCGCCGCTTTCAGATCCGAGGCCGCCGCCTGACCGGCGGGGCCCTGAAAAAGCCCCACCAGCCCGGCGGCGATGTCGTAGCGGGCCAGCTCGCCGAGGAGTTCCGCATCGACCTCACGGTCATGGAAGCGGATCAGAACGTCGAGCCCATCGGCGAGCGGCCCGACCCGTTCGGCAGCCTGGGCCGCGGTCGGGGTGCTACTGTCCACTGTCGACCACCGCCTTGGAATGCGGCACGAACCGGATCGACGGGTTGGTCAGCTCCGGGTCGGCCATGGACTTCACCTGGCGCACCACGTGATCATTCGGGCCGACGGCCTTGGTGTCGTAAGTGCCGTCGGCGATCTCGGTGATCGGCCCGACGTCGAGCACCCGCATCATGCAGGCGGCAACGCAATAGGGTTTGCGCCCCGCCTCCAGCTCGTCGATGCACATGTTGCACTTCTTCACCACGTTTTCGTGGACATCGAACTGCGGCGCCCCGAAGGGGCAGGCCGCTTCGCATTTGCGGCAGCCGATGCAGAGCGTCGAGTCGATGTCGACCACGCCGTTGTCCTGGCGCTTGAAGATCGCGCCGGTGGGGCAGGCGGGCAGACAGGCCGGTTCCGCGCAGTGGTTGCACGACATGTTGACCTTGAAGGCGAAGACATCCGGGAACGTCCCGCCCTCGATGTACTGCACCCGCCGGAACCGTGGCCCGGCATTGAGGCCGTTCTTGTCCTTGCAGGCCATTTCGCAGGCCCGGCAGCCAATGCAATCCACGTTGTTGTGCACGAAGCCCATCTGCATGTCCGGCACAACCGGCTTGTAGGGCTCGCGTTTCATCCGCGCGACATTTTCGCGGATCCGTGCCTTGTCAATCTTGTTGACCATATCGGTTCTCCTCTCCGCGCGTCACATGTCGCGGCGGAACACATGGCTCCGCGCGGTCGCGAGTTGATCCCACCCGGGCCGGTGGCTCAGGTCCGACTTCTTCACGTTGCACAGCACCGTGTTGTAGGCGAAGGCCCCGGCGGGCGACGGATTGTCGTTCGTCAGGAAGTCGGGGTTGCCCGCGCGGTCGACGCCGTCTTCGTCGAGGTCCATCCAGGCCCCTTCGTGCAACACCACCACGCCCGGCATGCAGCGCTCGGTCACATAGACCGGCGTGACCACCCTGCCGCGGTCGTTCCAGCATTCCACGATGTCGCCGGTCTTGATGCCCAGCTTGCGGGCATCGGAGGCGTTCATGGTGGTTTCCTGGCTGAAGGTTTCGCGCAGCCACGGGATGTTGTTGAAGATCGAGTGGGTCCGCCAGCGCGGGTGCGGGCTGACCATGTGGAAGGGGAACTTCTCGGTCAGCGGATGGTTCAGGCTCTCCCAGGGTTCGATCCATTTCGGGATCGCCGGGATGTGATACCCGTACTGGGTCTTGGTCCAGTCGGTGATCTGCGCCAGCTGGCCGGAGAAGATCTCGATCTTGCCGCTCGCGGTGTTGAAGGGCGCCCCCTCCTCGATCTGCTTGCGGAAGGCCACATGCGGCTCGGGCAGCATGAACTTGTAGACCCCGCGCCTCTTGAATTCCTCCCAGGAGATTTCGGCGCCCTGATGGTGCTGCACCTTGTGCCACCAATCCACCAGATAGGCCTCGTCCACCGCGGTCGGATCGAAGAAGTAGTTGCGGTTCGCCTTCGGGTTGTAGCGCTCGCCGAAGCCCAGCCGGTAGGCCAGTTCGGTGAAGACCTGAAAGTCGGTCTTGCTCTCGCCCATGGGCTGGATCACCACCGGACGGTGGATGTAGTAATGCCCCTTGTACCAGGGCAGCGCCACATCGTGCCGCTCGAAATGGGTGGCGATGGGCAGGATGTAGTCCGCCCAGATGCCGGTCGGCGTGATGGTGCTGTCCATGCAGACGAACAGGCTTTCCATCTCGCCTTCGGCTTCCAGCTTGCGGATCGCTTCGATTTCCTTGTTGATGTTGGTCAACTGGTTGAACCAGTCCGATCCCTGCCAGAAGATGCCGCGGATGTTGGGGATCACCCCGTCCATCGGGTGGCCGTCACCCTTGGGCCAGCAGCCGATTTCCTCACGTTTGACGTTCGGATAGTTCAGCACCGCATGGGCCCAGCGGTCGGACTTGATCGCCGCATACCAGACATTGGCGAACTCGTCATAGGGGTAGGCGACCCCTTCGGAGTGGAAGCCCTTGCCCACGCCCTCGGCGCAGCCGCCAAGGATGCCGACATTGCCGGTCATCGCCTGAAGCGCGGCCGCCATGCGGTTGTATTGCTCGCCATAGGCGTTGCGCCCCGGCGCCCAGCTTGCCTTCAGCGCGGCAGGCTTGGTGTTTGCATACATTTCCGCGAGCTTCCTGATGTCGTCAGCCGAGACACCGCAGATTTCCGAGGCCCATTCCGGGGTCTTGGGAATGCCGTCACGCTCGCCGAAGATATACTCCTTGAAGCTCTCCTGGCCTTGCGCCCAGCCCGGCATGGTGCCCGGGTCCATACCCTGCACGAAGCGGTCGATGAAGGCCTGATCGTGCCAGTTGTTGTCCCAGATGTGGTAGGCCATGCCGGCCATCATCGCCGCATCGGTATTGGGCCTGATCGGGATCCACCAGGCGTCATAGGCCGCCGCCGAGTCGGTATATTGCGGATCCACCAGCACGAACTTGCAGCCCCGCTGCTTGGCCATGCGCAGGTAATAGAAGGTATTGCCGCCATGGAATGTGTAGGCCGGGTTCCAGCCCCACATGATCATCAGCTTGGTATGGGCGTAGGCGTCGTCTTCGTTGCCGTCCTCGATGGTGCCGTAGGTGATCCGGCTGGAGAAGGTCGTGCCCTGATAGGACGGGACCGACCAGCTGTTGGTCCGGCAGCCGAACATGCCGAGGAAGCGCCCCAGAAGGCCCTCGATCTGGTCCGACTTGTGCAACACGCCGTAAGACGCCCCGGCATAGCTCTGGTCCACAAGCGCGGTGGGGCCGTACTTGTTCTTGATATAGACCATGCGCTGGGCGATGTCCCCGAGTGCCTCGTCCCAGCTGACCCGCTTGAACTTGGCCTCGCCGCGCTTGCCGACCCGCTTCATCGGGTAGAGCAGACGTTCGGGGCTGTAGAGCCGCAACCGGTAGGAGCGGCCGCGCAGGCAGCCGCGCACCTGGGGTTTTGCTTCGGTGTCGGTGCCGTAGGCATCGCCCTGATAGGTGCCGTCATCGGTGCTGATCCGCACGATCACGTCGCCCTTCTTGTGCGCCACAAGCATGTGGCGCGAGCCACAGTTGTGAGCGCAGGAGGTGACGACCGTTTCGAGCTCGTCATCCGTCGGGTAGGGCTCGTAGGCAAAGGCCTGGGCCTCGTCGGCACCGGCGCCCAGCACCAGGGTGCTTCCGGCCACCGCCGCGCTGCTTTGCAGAAATGCGCGACGGGAGACGGCGGGGGAAGTGTCCTTCACATCTTTCATCTTTTCCGTCCTCATTCCTCGAGTGTCGGAAGCGCATATTGCGGCTCCGATTCAGTCGGGCGGTCCGCCGCCCATTCCGGCACTTCCGTGCCCACCATGTCTTCCATCGTCGGCCAGACGTGACGCGGATACGGATAGGAAATCCGGTACCAGGCACGCCCGCCGTGGCAGCCGTAGCACACATCCGAAGATCCGGCGCGCGCGTATTCCTCAATGTTGAGCGCGTTCAGATAGCTCACATTGTGGCGCGCGGTACGGAAGCTGTCGGCATGGCAGCTCATGCAGCCGTTGGGCGCTTCGGGCCATTCCATGTCTTCGCGGATCTCATGCCACGGACCGGCGAGGCCCATGATGTTTTCCGGATCCGGCATCGCGCCATGGCAGCGCAGGCAGGTTTCCGAAGGGTTCACCATCTTGCGCAGGGTGAATTCCGGGATCGCGGCCGCGGTGAACGGCATACGGTCCGGAATGATGTCCGGGCTTTCTTCGCGCGGATCGTTGCCCTTGTGGCAGAAGGTGCACTCGAGGTTCATCACCGTCCTGGCGAAATCGCTTTCGAGGTGACGGTAGTGGAAGGTCGATTGCGGGCCTTCATAGGTGTCGAGGGTCTGGTACCATGCCAGCGTCGCATCCACCGGCACACCGGCCGGCGACATTTCGCGCGGCTTGTAGCTGAGAACCTCCTGGTGGCAGACCAGGCATTCCTCGTTGCTCGCCTTTTCGATCGCGGGCGGGAAGTGCAGCGGGTGGAAGCGGGCGCGTTCGTAGTCGATGCCCTTGATCTCTTCCTTGAGCGCGGCGACCCGGGCCGCAATGGCTTCGCGTTCGGCCTCGGTCGGTTCGGGCGGGTTCACGTAAGTGACGCCCTCCGGCCAGGGCACATCGTCATATTCGATCTCATCCGATCCGGTTTCGGCTTCCGCCACTTCGGTCTCGGCGGCTTCGGCTGCCGGAGCCGCTTCAGCCGCGGCCGCGGCCGCGGCCGCTTCGGCGCTTGCCAGCCCCAACGCGACGACGTCGCGCGGGTTCGCCGATTGCTGCCCGAGAAAGGCGATCAGATTGAGAATATCGGCCTCTTTCTTGAGGCCCCCGAAGCTCATCGCCGTCCCGGGAACGGTGCCCTTGGGATCGGCGAGGAAGACTTTCAACTGGTCGACCGTCCAGGGCTCGCCCGCGCGGGCAAGCATCGCATCGGAATACTTGAACCCCTCCGACGCCGCCGCCGGCCGGTCGATCACGTCCCAAAGATTGGGGCCGGTCTTGTCCTTGCCGTCTTCTGCCGCGTCGTGGCAGGACTTGCATTTCTTGAAAACCTTTGCTCCCGCATCCGCGCTCACCGTCACGATGGCTGGTGCAGGGGCACTGGCGACACTATCAGAAGCCTCTTCAGGCGAACCTGATGACGTGGTGGCCGCGGTTTCGAGAGGGGCTTCGGTTGTTGCCGCCGCAGTTGTTGCAGCGGGTTCTTCGGGATTGGGTTTGATCGCAGAAACGGCAATGACGCCGACCCAAACGAGGGCCAGCACACCGGTCATAGCGAAGAACAGAACCGCAATCCAGCGCAGGATGGATTCAAGCAGTTTCATCTGGGGCTCGCTTGCCAAAAGGTTCAGCGGTTGGAGGGGCGATGGACGCCCCTCCGGATTTTTCAAGACCGGCGGTGCCGGTCGGAAAAGGGCTTAGTGGCTCTTCTCTTTGCCTTCCATGCCGGACATACCCGACATGCCGTCCATGCCGGACATACCCGACATGCCGCCCATGCCGGACATTCCAGACATGCCGCCCATGCCGGACATACCCGACATGGAATCAGCGCTGACGCTGGCGGGGATGGCAAGGACCGACACAGAGCACAGAGCCGAGAGAAGTGTGCGTCTGATCGCCTTGTTCATTGAGAGTTCCTCCTTAGATACATTTAGGCCCGTTCGTTCGGACCCGTGGGAATCCGGCCCGCGGCAGCATCGCCGCGGGCCGAATACTAGTGACGCCCCCGGATGTCGTAGGGGCCTGTCATTCCTGGCATGGTAAATGGATTGAACCACCCCCCCTGATCCTCGAGAAAGTACAGGCTTCTGGGGTAGGGCTGCGAAACGCCGGTCAGCGCGTCCACATACCATTGATCGTTTTTCACATATTCCACCGGTCGCGGCGCCGTGTCCGGCCTCAGCCAAGGCTTGACACCGGCAATGAACAGGTCCGGTTCCCGGGACACTGCACCGGCATCCGCGACTTCTTCGGTATCCGCAACGGCATCTGCGACTTCTTCTTCCTGGGCAGCCGCGACCCCGCAGGTCAGGACCGACGTTGCCAGGAAACAGCAAAGAAAAGCTGCCTTTTTCAACTGTGTCTCCCTTCGTCTTGGGCTTAGCCCTTCGAGCCGGCCCCTCCCGCGAAGCGAGGGAGAATCCCGGTTCTTCCAGGATCATAGCATCCCGAACGGCGGTGGCCCTTTTTTTATTTCGCCGCAGGGCGTTAACGGCCGCGGTGCCGGGCCGGAGCTTCTGCCAATTTGGCACACCCCGCCACACATATCTTGATTTTCAATGTAAACCAGACCCCCGGACATGACAAAATGACAGCAATTCATGCGCCCCTCCAGGGCGCGGCATATTGACGCATTTGGTCCCGGTGCGGCCTGCTGCTCCACGGGGCCGGGCGTGCAAACGAAAACCGCCGCGACCCCCGGAAACGGGGCCGCGGCGGCAGAAGGTGCAGAGCGCGGGTTGCGGCCGGAGGCACCTGGGCCCGGCCGTAACGGCACCTTACGCCTTGAGGATCACCTTCATGGCCTTCTCACGGGCCGCGTTGCCGAAGACCTCATAGGCGTTCATGATGTCGTTGAGCGCGAAGCGGTGAGTCACCAGCTGGGCCGGATCGACCTTGCCGGAACGCAGGGTTTTCAGCAGCATCGGCGTGGTGTTGGTGCAGACCAGACCCATCGAGATGTTGATGTTCTTGATCCACAGATCCTCGATATGCAGCTCGACCGGGGTGCCGTGCACGCCGACGTTGGCGACGTTGCCGCCCTTGGCCACGATCTTCTGGCAGACGTCGAAGGTCGCCGGAACGCCGACCGCCTCGATGGCGACATCGACGCCCTGGCCGCCGGTCATTTCCATGACCTTGGCAACCGCATCTTCCTTGCCGACCTCGACCGTGTCGGTGGCGCCGAAGGTCTTGGCCAGCTCGAGCCGCGCCGGGTCCATGTCGATCATGATGATCCGGCCGGGCGAGTAGAACTGCGCCGTCAGCAGCACCGACATGCCCACCGGTCCCGCGCCGACGATGGCCACGGTGTCGCCGGGCTTGACGCCGCCATATTGCACGCCGATTTCCAGACCCGTCGGCCCTGGGTGCCGTCGATCAGGTGGCCGAGGATCCAGCCGCCGTCGTCGCAATGGGCGTAGAGCTGCTTCTTGCAGTTCGGGCAGGTGCCGCAGGAGGTGACGCAGGAAATCAGGACCGGGTCGCCCTTCTTGAAGTTGCGCACCGCCTCGCCGACCTCTTCGACCACGCCGACACCCTCATGGCCCAGCGTCCGCCCCGGGGTCACCGCCGGCACGTCGCCTTTCAGGATATGCAGGTCGGTGCCGCAGATCGTCGTCTTGGTGATCCTGACGATCACATCGGTCGGCTTCTCGATGCCGGGCTTGTCCTTCTCGATCCAGTCTTTCTTGCCGGGGCCGCCATATACCAGCGCTTTCATGCTTCCTCTCCTCGTATCTATGCGTTTGCAGATACCACTGTACGGAAATATTGCTGTACGGCAATATGCGCGGGCTGTGCCGGTCCGGAATTCGGACCGCACGCACGATGTCAATGTCTGACGGCATCCGTCCGCCGGCGCGGTGCGTCTTCGAAGCCCGTGTCATCCGGGCGGGGACGGCAGGGGCCGGGGCAGGGGGCACGCTTGACGGGGCTGCGTCACGGGGCTGCGTCACGGGGCTGCGTCACGGGGCTGTCAGTTGCCGCGGGTCATCTCCGTCCCGGTCCGGCCCGCGTCCTCCGGCACCCCGCCCGGTGCACGCCGGCGTTCGCGGCTGCCCCTTTGGCGGTCCCGTGGCCGCCTCCCCGGAATGCCCCGTTTTCTTGCAAGAAGACTCAAACCGCGGTGGCCGGGGTTTTCGCCGCGCAGATCCTGGCCCGCCGGCCTCCCCAGCGGGCGGCGCGCCTTCTCCGCCCGGGCCGCTTCGCCCTTTCCCTGACCGGCCAAACTCCTTACATATCCGCGGGAAACCGTACATGTGAGGATCAGCCGAATGCCCGGAAACACCGCCGCCACGCCGAGACCCGATGCGTTCGACTACGATCTCTTCGTGATCGGGGGCGGCTCCGGCGGGGTGCGCGCGACCCGGGTGGCGGCCGAGACCGGCGCCAGGGTGGCGCTGGCGGAGGAATACCGCATGGGCGGCACCTGCGTGATCCGCGGCTGCGTGCCGAAAAAGCTGATGGTCTTCGCCTCCGCCTGCGGCCCCGCCGTCGAAGAGGCCCGCGGCTATGGCTGGGACTACGAGGGCGGCCGCTTCGACTGGGACCGCTTCCGCCCCAAACTCGCCGCCGAGCTTGACCGGCTCGAAGGCATCTACCGTGGCAATCTCGCCCGCGCCGGGGTGACCGAATACAATGCCCGCGCCACCCTGAAAGACCCGCATACCGTGGCGCTTTCCACCGGCGAGGAGCTGACCGCGAAACACATCCTGCTGGCGATGGGCGGCACGCCTTATGTGCCGCATTTCGACGGCTGCGACCTCGCCATCACCTCGAACGACATCTTTTCGCTCGAACGCTTCCCCGAACGCATCCTGATCGTCGGTGGCGGCTATATCGCCTGCGAATTCGCCACCATCTTCCGGGGCCTCGGCGCCCATGTGGCGCAATGGTATCGCGGCGCGCAGATCCTGCGCGGCTTCGACGACGAGGTGCGCGGGCATCTGGCCGAGATCATCCGGGGTCACGGGGTCGACCTCCATGTCGGCGCCGAGGTGGAGCGGATGGAGCGGCGCGGCGGCCAGATCTGGGTCAAGGGCACCGACGGGCGTGAAGACCTGTTCGATCAGGTGCTCTACGCCACCGGCCGCCACCCCAAGACCGCCTCCATGGGGCTCGAAGAGGCGGGGGTGAAACTCGGCCGCTGGGGCGAAGTGGTGGTCGACGATTACGGCCAGACCTCGGTGCCCTCGGTCCATGCGGTGGGCGATGTGACCAACCGCATCCAGCTCACCCCGGTGGCGATCCGCGAGGCCATGGCCTTTGTCGAGACCGTGTTCAACGGCACCCCCACCAAGCCCGACCACGCGCTTGTGCCCAGCGCCGTCTTCACCCGGCCGGAATACGGCTGCATCGGCCTCACCGAGGAGGCGGCGCGCGAAGTCGAGCCGGTGGACGTCTATTGCGCCGCCTTCCGGCCGATGCAGAAGAGCTTCATCGGCGCCGCCGAACGGGTGCTGTTCAAGCTGGTGGTGTCGAAAGCCACCGACAAGGTGCTCGGCTGCCATATCGTCGCCGATGGCGCCGGCGAGATGATCCAGCTCGCCGCCGTGGCGATCAAGATGGGCGCCACCAAGGCCGATTTCGACCGTACCGTGGCGGTGCATCCGACCATGGCGGAAGAAATCGTGCTGATGAAAACCCCGGTCCGGAGCCACTGACCGCGCCGGGAATGATCCGTGCTCCGGCGGGCGGGCGGTTGAAATCTTCCCGGGGCGGGGCCACATCTGGGCCGATGTCCCGACAGAGACGAGAGAGGAATACCTGATGGCCAGTGACAATGGCGGGCCCTGGGGCGGCGGCAACGGCTCCGGCGGCAACGGGGACGGGCGCGGCGGCGGCAAGCGTCCGAACGGCAGCGGCCCGGAGGGGCCGCAGATCCCCGAGATCGACGATCTCATGCGCAGGGGCCAGGAGCAGTTGCGCGTGCTGATGGGCGGCAAGGCGGGCCGGAAGCGCGGCGGCGGCGAGGACGGCTTCCCCCCGGGCAACCTCGGGCGTGGCGGCATCGCGCTGGTGGTTCTGGCGGTGGTCGCGGCCTGGCTGCTGGCGAGCTTCTACCGGGTCGACACCTCCGAACAATCGGTCGAGCTCCTGTTCGGCAAACGCGCGGGTGTGGGCACGGAGGGGCTCAACTTCGCCCCCTGGCCCTTTGTCACTTACGAAGTCTATCCGGTGACCCGCGAAAACCCGATCGACATCGGCACCGGTGCCAATGAAGGGCTGATGCTCACCGGCGATGAAAACATCGTCGACATTGATTTCCAGGTGGTCTGGAACATCGGCGACATCGAGAAATTCGTCTACAACCTCGCCGAGCCGGTCGACACCATCACCGCGGTGTCCGAATCGGCGATGCGCGAGATCGTCGGCCGGTCCGAGCTCGCCCCGATCCTCAACCGCGACCGCGGCGTGATCGCCCAGGAATTGCAGGAACTCATCCAGAGCACGCTCGACAGCTACCAGTCCGGTGTCAACATCGTCCGGGTCAACTTCGACCGCGCCGACCCGCCGGCCGAAGTGATCGATTCCTTCCGCGCGGTTCAGGCCGCGGAACAGACCCGCGACACGCTGGAAAAACTGGCCGATGCCGATGCCAACCGGGCGATCGCTGCGGCGCGCGGCAAGGCGGCGCAGCTGCTCGAGGAGGCCGAGGGCTACCGGGCGCGGGTGGTCAACGAGGCCGAGGGTGAGGCGGCGCGTTTCATCGCCGTCTACGACGAATATGCCAAGGCCCGGGACGTGACCCGCAAGCGTCTCTACCTCGAAACCATGGAACGCGTGTTCGGCAACGTGGACAAGGTCATCATCGACGACGGCGCCTCCGGCTCCGGCGTGGTGCCCTACCTGCCGCTCGACCAGATCCAACGGGGCCGCACCGGCACCCCCGCGTCCGGAGAACAGAACTGATGCGCAAGACCCAGATCATCATCGCGGCCGCCGTGGTGGCCCTCGTCGTGGCGCTGAACAGCTTCTACATCGTCGACGAGCGCGAAACCGCGCTCAGGCTGTGGTTTGGCGAAGTCACCCAGGAAATCAAGGAGCCCGGGCTCAATTTCAAGGTGCCGGTGCTGCACGAAATCGCCAAATACGACGACCGGATCCTGCCGCTCGACACCAAGCCGCTGGAAGTGACCCCCGCCGACGACCGCCGGCTGGTGGTCGACGCCTTCGCCCGCTGGCGGATCGTTGATGCCAAGGCCTTCCGCCGCGCGGTGGGGGTCTCCGGCATCGAAGGCGCGCGCCAGCGGCTCGAACGCATCCTCAACGCGCAGCTCTACAAGGTGCTCGGCGGGGTCAGCTCGGGGGCGGTGCTGTCGGCCGACCGGGTGGCGCTGATGAACCAGATCCGCGACCAGGCCCGCGCCCAGGCCGCGGCGCTGGGGGTGCAGATCGTCGACGTGCGCATCAAGCGCGCCGACCTGCCGGTGCAGAACCTCAAGGCCACGTTCGAGCGGATGAGCGCCGAGCGCGAACGCGAGGCGGCCGACGAGATCGCCCGCGGTGAGGAAGCGGCACAACGGGTGCGGGCCCAGGCCGAGCGGACCGTGGTCGAAACCACGTCGGAAGCCCAGAAGATGGCGGAGATCACCCGCGGCGAGGCCGACGCCCGCCGCAATGCGATCTTCGCCGAGGCCTTCGGCCGCGACCCGGAGTTCTTTGCCTTCTACCGCTCGCTTACGGCCTATGAAAAAAGCCTCCTGGGCGAAAACTCCACTCTGGTCATCACCCCGGAGAGCGAGTTTTTCGACTATCTGAAGTCGGACAGCGGGCCGAACGCGGGGCCGAGCGCGGGGCCGAGCGCGGCGCAGGCCACGGGGCCGAACGCTGGGCAGGTCGTGATGCCGGAGGCCGGGCAAGGGATGATGCCGAACGCCGGGCAGGCCATGATGCCGGAGGCCGGGCAGGCCATGATGCCGAACCTGGGTCAGGGTATGGTTCCGAACGCCGGGCAGGGCATGATGCCGAACGCGGGGCCGAACGCGGGGCAGACCCTGCCATGAGCTGGATCGCACTCGGCCTTGGGCTGGTGCTGGTGATCGAGGGGCTGGTGTTCGCACTGGCCCCTTCGCGTCTCGATGAACTGGTCGAGATGATGGCAAGCCTGAGCCGCGAACAGCGCCGGGCCATCGGGCTGGTGGCGGTGGGGCTGGGTGTCGGGCTCGTCTGGCTTGCCACGGCGCTGGGGGTGTGAGGCCCGGGCCGCGGGGGTGGCGCGGGGGCCGCTTCGTCACTCTGTGCCTTCCACCCCGTGCCGGCCCCGGCCTGTGCCCGGCCCGTACCCAGCCCGTGCGCGGCCCGTGCGCGGCCCGTGCGCGGCCTGTGCCCGGCCTGTGCCCGGCCCGTCTCCAGGGCCTGGCCAACACCTGGCGCCGGCCCCCGGGAAAATGGCCTGAGCACGCGGTCCCGGCGAAACCCTGCCCAATACACGCCGTTGTGACAGGATGCGATTGCCTGAGCGTTGCATCGCGGCCACCCCGGCTCCATGTTCATCGCCAAGGGTTTGATACCCCTTTCAAGTTACAGGAGGCCGCATTGATGGCAGAGTTTCGTCCGATTCCCATTCCCGAAGCCGGGGCATTTGCCCCGCCGGTCCCGCAGGCGCAGCCGCGCCGCAGGCTGATGGCGCTGGCGGCCACGCTGGTGGTTCTTGTCGCCTCCGGCACGGCGGCCTTCGCGCGCGGCACGCCCGAGAGCTTTGCCGACCTCGCCGAGAGCGTCAGCCCGGCGGTGGTCAACATCACCACCGCCACGCTGATCGCCCAGGGCACAGGCCCGCGTGACATGCTCCCCGAAGGCTCGCCGCTGGAAGATCTGTTCCGCGATTTCTTCGATCATGAGCGGCGCGGCGAAGAGGGCGAAGACGGCGCGCCGCTGACCCACCGGTCCAACGCGCTGGGCTCCGGCTTCGTGATCTCGGAAGACGGCTACATCGTCACCAACCACCATGTGATCGAAGATGCCGACGAGATCATGATCGAGTTCTACGACGGCTTCGGCACCCTTGAGGCGACCCGCGTCGGCAGCGACCCGACCACCGATATCGCGCTGCTCAAGGTCGAGACCGACAAGCCGCTGCCCTATGTGAGCTTCGGCGATTCCGATGCCGCGCGGGTGGGCGACTGGGTGATGGCCGTGGGCAACCCGCTGGGGCAGGGGTTCTCGGTTTCCGCCGGCATCGTTTCGGCGCGCGGCCGCGAGCTTTCCGGCACCTATGACGATTTCATCCAGACCGACGCCGCGATCAACCGTGGCAATTCCGGCGGGCCGCTGTTCAACATGGACGGTCAGGTGATCGGCGTGAACACCGCGATCCTGTCGCCGTCGGGCGGCTCCATCGGCATCGGCTTTTCGATGGCCTCGAACGTGGTGGTCAAGGTGATCGACCAGCTCAAGGAATTCGGCGAGACCCGCCGCGGCTGGCTCGGCGTGCGGATCAGCGATGTGAGCGAAGAGCTTGCAGCGGAGCGCGGGCTCGACAGCCCCGTCGGGGCGCTGGTGTCGGATCTTCCGAAAGGCCCGGCGATGACTGCCGGCATCAAGGCGGATGACATCATCGTCAATTTCAACGGTGTCGAGATCCGGGACACCCGGCATCTGGTCAACATCGTCGGCGAAACCCCGGTGGGCACCACGGTGCGCGTGGTGGTGCTGCGCGACGGCGAAACCAAGACCTTCAAGGTCACGCTGGAGCGGCGCGAGGATGCGCTGGCCGCCGAGGCGGAGCAGAATGACGAGGGCGAAGACAGCGGACCGGACGCGCCGATGGGCGAGCCGCAGCAGAAGGATCTGCTCGGCATGTCGCTCAGCGAGATGAGCCCGGATCTGCGCGACAGCCTTGGCCTCGAGGCCGACGCCAAAGGCCTGGTGATCACCGACATCGACGACAGCTCCCCCGCCTGGGAAAAGGGCCTGCGCGCCGGTGACGTGATCGAGGAAGCCGCCCAGACCCGCGTGAGCACCATCGCCGATTTCGAGGCCCAGCTGGCGGCCACGCTCGATGGCGGCCGCGAAACCATGCTGCTGCTCATCCGCCGCATGGGCGACCCGCGCTTCGTTGCCCTGCCGGTCGCGGAATAGCAAAACCAAAAAGCCCCCGGGAGCGATCCCGGGGGCTTCGTTGAGCGGGTCGCGCCTTCGGCTGCGGCCCGTTTGCCGCAAAGGGCTACCGCATCGCTTCGACTTCGCCCCGGGTGAAGCCGATGTCGTCCAGCTGGCGGTCGGAAAGCTGGATGAGCGCGCGGTAGTTGGCGCGGCGTTCGGCGCGGGCGCTGAAAGCGGTCGTCGCCCGCGCCATGAGGCGCGAGAGGCGGGCCCCGGTCCCGAAGGCAAGGGGGGTGGTGGCGGTGTTGGTCATGGTCATTGGTGTATCCTGTCTGATAGCTGTTGGTCGTTCGACGCGGAGATAGGGCTTTGCCGGTCCGTGGAGTAGACCCGAAGTTTGCAAGGCGCCCTGCGTCTGGCGCATGGCTTTCACATTGTGTTAGCGCTGCTTCATGAAGAATTTGCATGCCTTCCCGGATCTCTCGGAATTCCGGCGCCGCTGCGGGGCGGAAACCCCTTCCCGGTGTTCGCCTTTCGTGCTAGCTGCGATCCCGTGTGGCGCGGAGCGCCGCACCGGCAAGCGCGTGGCAGCGGGCAACAACGAGCGAGGCAGGGCAGGTGACAGAATGCGGGTAATCGGCATCGACCCGGGGTTGCGCAACCTCGGCTGGGGCGTGATCGACGCCGACGGCAGCCGGATGCGCCATGTGGCCAATGGCATCGTCCATGGCACCGGCGAGGGGCTGGCGGCACGTCTGCTGGCGCTGCACAAAGGGCTCAGCGCCATCGTCGCGCGTTTCGCCCCCGACAGCGCCGCGATCGAGAAGACCTTCGTCAACCGCGACGGCGCGGGCACGCTGAAGCTCGGCCAGGCCCGGGGCGTGGCGCTGCTGGTGCCGGCGCAGGCGGGGCTCGCGGTCGGCGAATACGCCCCCAATCAGGTGAAGAAGACCGTGGTCGGCGTCGGCCATGCCGACAAGCGTCAGGTCGAGCATATGGTGCGGCTGCAATTGCCGGGCGTCGAGATCGCCGGGGCCGACGCCGCCGACGCCCTCGCCATCGCGCTGTGCCACGCCCATTTCGCCCGCGCCGGCGACCGCTTCGGGGAGGCGCTGCGGCGGGCGTCGGCATGATCGGGCGGCTTGCGGGACGGCTGGAATACAAGGCCTTCGACCATGTGCTGATCGACGTGCGCGGGGTCGGTTACATCGTCCATGTGAGCGAGCGCACCCTCGCGGGGCTGCCCGGCCCGGGCGAGGCGGTGGCGCTCTACACCGACCTTCTGGTGCGCGAAGATCTGCTCCAGCTCTTCGGCTTCACCACGCTGGCCGAGAAGGAATGGCACCGGCTGCTGATGAGCGTGCAGGGGATCGGGGCGAAGGCCTCGCTGGCGATCCTCGGGGTGCTCGGGGCCGACGGGGTGAGCCGGGCGATTGCTTTGGGCGACTGGAACGCGCTGAAGGCCGCGAAAGGGGTTGGCCCCAAGACGGCGCAGCGGGTGGTGATCGAGCTGAAGGACAAGGCGCCGGCGGTGATGGCCATGGCGGTGGCCTCAGGGCCGGGGCCGGAGCTGGGGCTGGGGGCGGATCCGGGCGAGGCGCTGGCGGAGGCGGAGGTATCAGAGCCCCCTGAGGCCCCGGTGCCGCCCGCCGCGCCCGCGGGGGCGAACGCTCAGGCCGACGCGCTGTCGGCCCTGCAAAACCTCGGCTACGCCCCCGGCGACGCGGCCTCCGCCGTGGCCACGGCTCTGGGCGAGGCTCCCGGGGCCGCCACGCCGGAGCTGATCCGCGCCGCCTTGCGGCTGCTGGCGCCGAAAGGCTAGAGAGCCCCTGAAGGCGCGCCCCATAAAGCGAGCGACAAGCATGACCGGACCCGACCCGACCCTGCGCCCCGAGCCGCGCCCGGAAGACCTCGCCGCCGAGGGCGACCGGGCGCTCCGGCCGCAATATCTCGACGATTTCATCGGTCAGGCCGAGGCGCGGGCGAACCTCAAGGTGTTCATCGGCAGCGCCCGGATGCGCGCCGAGGCCATGGATCACGCGCTGTTTCACGGGCCGCCGGGCCTTGGCAAGACCACGCTGGCGCAGATCATGGCGCGCGAACTGGGCGTCGGCTTCCGCATGACCTCCGGCCCGGTGCTGGCGAAAGCGGGCGATCTTGCGGCGATCCTTACCAATCTCGAACGCAACGACGTGTTGTTCATCGACGAGATCCACCGGATGAATCCGGCGGTCGAGGAGGTGCTCTATCCGGCGATGGAAGATTACGAGCTCGATCTGGTGGTGGGCGAGGGGCCGGCGGCGCGCACCGTGCGGATCGAGTTGCAGCCCTTCACCCTCGTGGGCGCCACCACCCGGCTCGGGCTGCTCACCACGCCGCTGCGCGACCGTTTCGGCATCCCGGTGCGGCTGCAGTTCTACAATGAAGACGAGCTGTTCCGCATCGTGGCCCGCAATGCGCAGAAACTCGGGGTTCCGGCGGATGAGGCCGGGGCGCGGGAGATCGCCCGGCGCGCCCGCGGCACCCCGCGCATCGCCGGACGGCTGTTGCGCCGGGTGCTCGATTTCGCCGTGGTCGAGGGCGACGGGCGGATCACCCATGCGCTGGCCGATGCGGCGCTGACCCGGCTCGGGGTCGACAATCTCGGCCTCGACGGCGCCGACCGGCGCTATCTGCGGCTGATGGCGGAGCATTATCAGGGCGGCCCGGTGGGGATCGAGACCATGTCGGCGGCGCTGAGCGAATCGCGCGACGCGCTGGAGGAGGTGATCGAGCCCTATCTGTTGCAACAGGGGCTGATCCAGCGCACCCCGCGCGGCCGGATGCTGGGGGCGCGCGCCTGGGCGCATCTCGGGATGCAGGCGCCGAAGCCGCCGAAGCCATCGGACGGGACGCCGGGCGGGGCGGATCTGTTCGACGGCTAAAGCCACCTGCCCGCAGCCGCTTGCCCTTGGCGCGTCCGGGATTTAGCCTCCGGCGTGCGTATTTCAGCCAGGAAAAGGGCAGGGCGATGACACCGGACGACATCGAGCGGCTGTTCACCCGCAACGGGGCCTATGCCTTTGCCCGCTGGGGGCGGCCGATTGCGCCGGTGGTGTTCGGGGTCAATGACGCGACGCTCGCGGTGTTGCGCGGCGCGCTGGAGGCGGTGGCGCAGCTGGCCGGGCGGCCGCTGGCGGAGACCGACCCGGAGCTTGGGTCCAATCTGATGATCTTCTTCTTCCGCGAATGGGACGAGCTGCTCGGCGTGCCCGATCTCGGCGAGCTGGTGCCCGATCTGCCGGCGACGGTGGCGCGGCTGAAGGCGGCGGATGCCAACCGCTACCGGGCGTTCCGCTATGACGAAGCGGGGGCGATCAGGGCGGGTTTCGTGTTTCTGGCGATGCGGGGCGGGCTCGAGAACCTGCCCGCCGAGACCATTGCCTTTTCGGAAGCGGTGGAGACGGTGCTGGCCTGGGGCGAGGCGGCCTTTGCCGAAAGCGCGCCCGTGGCGCGGCACCCCGAGACCGGGGCGACGGTGGTGAAACCGGAGATCGCCGCGGTGATCCGCGCGGCCTATGACCCTGTGCTGCCCGACCGGGCGGAGGATCCGAGCCATGCCCTGCGGCTGTTTGCGCGGATCGGGCGGGAATGGCGGGAATGATGCGGGTTTTCGTGGCGCTCGATCTGCCCGAAGGGATGGTCGCGCCGCTTTTGCGGTTGCAGGCGGGGCTGCCGCTGGGCCGCGCGGTGCCGGAAGAGAACCTGCATCTGACGCTCGCTTTCCTGGGCGAGGTGGCGCAGGGCACGGCGGAGGCCGTGGCCGAGGGGCTGGAGGCCGCCCGGCTGCCGGCGGTGGCGCTCGCGCTCACGGGGCTTGAGCTTTTCGGCGGGCACAGGCCGAACGGGCACGGGCCGAATTTGCTCGCGGCCAGGGCCGGGGGTGCGGGGCTTGAGGCGCTCCACGCCAAGGTGATGCGCGCCGCGCGCGAGGCCGGGGCCGTGCTGCCGCGCCGCCGCTTCCGGCCGCATGTGACCATCGCACGCCTGCCGCGCGCGCTGGGGCCGAAGGAGGTGGGGCGGTTGCAGGCGTTCGTGACCCTCAACGGCCGTTTCGCCCTGCCGCCGGAGCCTGCGCCAACCGTCACCCTCTACCGCTCCCACCTTTCTCATGAGGGCGCGCAATACGAGGCTCTGGCGTCTTTCGCGCTGAGCGGCTAGGGCTCTGCCATGACCGACACCCTCTCCTTGCGCGTCTATTACGAAGACACCGACCTTGCGGGCATCGTCTACTACGCCAATTACCTGAAGTTCATCGAGCGCGGGCGGACGGAATATGTCCGCGCGCGGGGGATCGACCAGGCGGCGCTGATGCGCGAGGCGGGGCTTGTGTTTGCGGTGCGGCGGGTGGAGGCGGATTATCTGGCACCTGCGCGCTTCGGCGACGATCTCGAGGTCGAAACCGGGGTCGAGGCGGTGAAGGGCGCGAGTCTGGTGATGCTTCAGCGGGTCTGCCGCGCGGGCGAGGTGCTGTTTTCCGCCCGGGTGGTGCTGGTGGCGATCGGGCCCGGGGGCGGTGCGGTGCGGCTTCCGGCGGATATTCGCCGCAGGCTTGGCTGACCGCGCGGCGAATGCGGCGCCGATACCGGCTTTGTTGAAACGGGTTGCGAAATCGGCTAGCCTGTGCGGAAAATGGCCCTCCGGCCAACGAGGGGGCTTTGCGGATCGGGCAGACAATCAGGCAATACAATCAGACAATATCGGGCACAGGCAGATGGAAACCGAAGCACTTGCAGCCGCGCAGACGATCGACTTTTCGGTCTGGGCGCTCTTCTTTCGCGCGACGCTGGTCGTCAAGCTGGTCATCGTGCTGCTTCTGGCGGCGTCGGTCCAGTCCTGGGCGATCATCGTCACCAAGTTCATCCAGTACCGCCGGGCGCGGGCCGAGGCGGCGGTGTTCGACCGCTCCTTCTGGTCGGGCGACCCGCTCGATGAACTGTTCGACGA
Source organism: Rhodobacterales bacterium (assembly GCA_002746935.1). GTDB lineage: Bacteria > Pseudomonadota > Alphaproteobacteria > Rhodobacterales > Rhodobacteraceae > Sinisalibacter. The sequence goes on along the minus strand of PDRW01000007.1, from coordinate 22,556 downwards.
GGTCGGGCCGGCACCCACGGGATCTTCGGAAAAGGTCTTTGCCGCCGGAATGCTGGAATGGCGCCGCTCGCACCGGCCCGACGGCGGGCTGATCGCCGGGGCGCAGGCGCGGATCGACCGCTCGATGGATGTGGCCATTGCCAAGGAGGCGGAGAAGCTCAACCGGGGCCTGCCGTTTCTGGCCATCGTGGCCTCTTCGGCGCCGTTCGTGGGGCTGTTCGGCACCGTCTGGGGCATCATGCACAGTTTCATCGAGATCGCCCAGCATGAGAACACCAACCTGGCCGTGGTGGCGCCCGGCATTGCCGAGGCGCTGTTTGCCACCGGGCTCGGGCTGCTGGCGGCGATCCCGGCGGTGATCTTCTACAACAAGCTCACCGCCGATTCGGACGGCATCGCCGCCGGCTGGGAGGCCTTTGCCGACGAATTCGCCACCATCCTCAGCCGCCAGCTGGACAGCTGAGATGGGCGCGAACGTTTCCGCCCAGACGCGCCGCGCCCGCCGCGGGCGCCGCCGCGGCAAGCACCGCGCGATGATGGCCGAGATCAACATCACCCCGATGGTCGATGTCATGCTGGTGCTGCTGATCATCTTCATGGTGGCGGCGCCGCTGATGACCGTGGGCGTGCCGGTGGAACTGCCCAAGACCGCCGCCACCCCGCTGCCGGCGGTGGAGGAGGAGCCGCTGAGCGTGACCATCGCCGCCGACGGGGCGATTTCGCTGATGGAAACGCCCATCGGCCGCGACGAGTTGATCGGCAAGCTGCGCGCCATCGCCGCCGAACGCAATGACGACAAGGTGTTCCTGCGCGCCGACGGCCAGGTGCCTTACGAGGTGGTCGCCCAGGTGATGGGGGCGCTCAATGCCGGCGGGTTCTCGAATATCGGCCTGGTGACCGACACCGGCGGGCCGAAGATGGACGGGCCATAGGCCCCGGGGTTCGTTCGATGCGCACGGGCTACATCATTTCAGGGATCGGGCACGGGGTTCTCATCCTGTGGCTGCTGGTCGGCGGGCTGTTTGCCTGGCGAAGCGATGAGCCGGCGCTGCGGGTGGCGGAAGTGTCGCTGGTGTCGGGAGACGAGTTCGCGGCGCTGGTCAAGGGGGCGGAGCGCGCTGACGTGCCCGCGCCGCCGGTGCGCCCGGTGCCGCGCCCCGTGCCTCCCTCGGTGCCGCCCGCACCGGAGCCGGAACCTGAACCAGAGCCAGAGCCGGAGCCCGCCCCCGCGCCGGAGCCCGCCCCCACGCCGGAGCCGGCGCCGGAGCCTGAACCGGAGCCTGTCCCCGTGCCTGAACCGGAGCCGGCCCCTGAACCCGCGCCGGACCCTGTCCCGGAACCGGACCCGGTTCCCCCCCCTGCGCCGGAGCCTGTGCCCGCACCGGCGCCTGAACCCGCGCCCACACCGCCTCCGCCGCCCCCGCCGCCCGCGCCGGAGCCGGAGCCGGAGCCGGAGCTTGCACCCATCCGCAGTCCGCGGCCGAAGCCCAGGCCCGCCCGGCCCGAGCCCGCCCCCGCCCCCGCGCCGGAAACCACGATCGACGCGGAGCCGGAGCCGCGCCGCGATACGGCGATCGAAGATGCGCTGAGCGAGGCTCTGAGCGGGGCCGGGGACGAGACCGGTACGCCGGGCGCGCCGGGGGGCGTTGCCGGTCCGGTGCTCAGCCGCGGCGAACGCGACGGGCTGCGCATCGCCGTGCAGCAATGCTGGAACGTCGGCTCGCTCTCGACCGATGCGCTCGCCACCACCGTGGTGCTGCTGGTGCGCATGGCCCGCGACGGCAGGCCGGAAACCGTCGAGATGGTCAGCTCCAACGGCGCCACCCCCGCCGCCACCCGCAGCGCCTACGAGGCCGCGCGCCGCGCGGTGATCCGCTGCGGGGCCCGCGGCCTTCCCCTGCCCGCGGAGAAATATGACCAGTGGCGCGAGATCGAGATGACCTTCGACCCTTCCAGGATGAGTATCCGCTGATGGCGCATCCGAAATCCCCGTCCGGTGCCGCTTTCGCCCGGCAGTTCCCCGCCAATCCCCGCCCATTGCTGTGGTACACAGAGAAAAACCAGATTACGCCTGAGACCGAGAGGACCAGATGACCGCATTCCGTTTCCTGACCCTGACGCTCGCCCTTGTGCTGGGGCTCGTCCATTTCACCGCCCCGGCCCGCGCCGAACCCCTGCGGATCGTGCTTGAAGAGGGCGTGACCGAACCCTTGCCCTTCGCGATCCCGGCCTTCACCAGCGACGGCGAGGCCCGGCAATACGCCGCCGAGATCACCCGGGTGATCGCGGCCGACCTCGCCGGCACCGGGCTGTTCCGCGAAATCCCGGAGGCGGCCCATATCTCGGCGGCGCCGCGTTTCGACGCGCCGGTGGCCTATGCCGACTGGAAGGCGATCAACGCCCAGGCGCTGGTGACCGGGGCGGTCGTGGTCTCGGGCAGCCAGCTTACGGTGAAGTTCCGGCTGTTCGACGTGTTCTCCGATACCGCGCTCGGCGACGGGCTCCAGTTTACCGGCACCACCGCGGGCTGGCGGCGGATGGCGCACAAGGTGGCGGATGTGGTCTACAGCCGGATCACCGGCGAAGGCGGCTATTTCGACAGCCGGGTGGTGTTCGTCAACGAACAGGGTCCGAAAGACGCCCGCATCAAGCGGTTGGCGATCATGGATTATGACGGGGCGAATGTGCAGGATCTCAGCGACGGCGCGGCGCTGGTGCTCAAGCCCCGGTTCTCGCCCACCGGCGACCGGGTGCTTTACACCTCCTATGAAACCGGCGCGCCGCAGGTCTTCCTGCTGGAACTCGCCACCATGCGCAAGGTGCCGCTGGGCGGACTGGGCGGCGACATGACCAGCTTTGCCGCGCGCTTCGCCCCCGACGGCCAGTCGGTGGTGTTCTCGCTCGAACAGGGGGGCAATACCGACATTTATGCAATGGCCCTGCCGGGCGGGGCGCTGCGGCGCCTGACCGATGCGCCCTCGATCGAAACCACGCCCTCCTTCAGCCCCGATGGCACGCAGGTCGTCTTCGAGAGCGACCGCTCCGGCATTCCGCAGATCTACGTGATGCCCGCCCAAGGCGGCGAAGCGCGGCGGATCAGCTTTGGCGAGGGGCGTTACGGCACCCCGGTCTGGAGCCCGCGGGGCGACTACATCGCCTTCACCAAGCAGAATGCGGGCCGGTTCCACATCGGGGTGATGCGCACCGACGGCTCCGGGGAGCGGCTGCTTACGGCTTCCTTCCTCGATGAAGGCCCGAGCTGGTCGCCGAACGGGCGGGTGATCATGTTCACCCGCGAGACCCAGGGGGCGGGCGGCGCGGCGTCGCTGTTCTCGGTCGACATCTCGGGGCGCAACCTCACCCGGGTGAGCACCCCGGGCGCCGCCTCCGACCCGGCCTGGGGGCCGCTTCTCGACTGAGATGCCCCGCCGGGGCCAAGGGCGATTCCCAAGCGCGTCCGGGTCTGATAGACTTGGCGCCGAGACGACGAAATGAGCAGAAACAAAGGCACAGGATGGCCCAGATGAAACATCTCGCAACCGCCGCGCTCCTGATCGGGGCGCTCGCGCTGACCGCGTGTGACAAGAGCAGCCGCTTCGGCGAGGACGGGGCGGGGGACGCGGCCGGTGGCGCGGCCGGCGCGTCGGGTACGGTCTCCGACCCGGCGAGCCCGGCCTATTTCAGCCAGGTGGTCGGCGACCGGGTGCTGTTCGAGGTCGATCAGTCGACCCTTACCGCCACCGCCCAGGATGTGCTGACCCAGCAGGCCCGGTGGTTCGGCGACAACCCCGAATATACCGCGATCATCGAGGGCCATGCCGATGAGCAGGGCACCCGCGAATACAACCTCGCGCTGTCGGCCCGGCGCGCCTCTGCGGTGCAGGCGTTCCTGATCGACAGGGGCGTGGCGCCGTCGCGGCTGAAGACCATTCCCTATGGCAAGGAACGCCCGCTCCGGCTTTGTTCGGAAGAAAGCTGCTACAGCCAGAACCGCCGCGCGGTGACCGTGCTGAGCACCGGCGGGATCAGGTAGACAGACCGGGGGACGGTGACATGGGCTGGAAGACACTCGCCTTTTCGGCAGCGCTGGCGGCGGCTCTGCCGCTCGCCTCAACCGCGCAGGACGGCGCCCCGAACCGCGCCCCGAACCGCGCCCAGACGCTTGCGGACATACGCCAGGAACTCACCGTCCTCTATGTCGAGCTGCAACGGCTCGGTACCGAACTCAACACCACCGGGGCGGTGCAGCTGCCCGCCGGCGGCGGTGGCACGCTCGACCGGGTCAACGCGCTGGAGGCCGAAATCGGCCGCCTCACCGGCCAGATCGAACAGATCGAACACCGGATCTCGGCCTTGGTGCGCGATGGCACCAACCGGGTGGGCGATCTCGAATTCCGGCTTTGCGAACTGGAGACGGATTGCGATGTGGCGAGCCTTGGCGACACCCCGACGCTTGGCGGCGGCGCGTTGCCGGAGGTGCCCGCCGCGCCCCTGCCCACGACCATGCCGCTCGATCCGGGCGCGGGCAGCATCGGCGGTGGCGGTGGCGGCGAGCTTGCGGTGGCCGAGCAGGCGGATTTCGACCGCGCCAGAGAAGCTTTCGATGCGGGCGACATGGCCGGGGCCGCCGAAGGGTTTTCGCGGTTTGCCGAAAGCTATCCCGGCGGGCCGCTGACCGCAGACGCCAGCTTTTTCGCGGGCGAGGCGCTCACCCGGCAGGGCCGTATCGCCGATGCGGCGCGGGCCTATCTGGCGGCCTACAGCGCGGTGCCGCCGGGGCAATACACCACCCGGGCGCTGCTGAAACTCGGCGCGGCGCTGGGGGAGCTTGGCCATGTCACCGAGGCCTGCGTGATGTTCGACGAGCTTCTGGCGACCTTCCCGATGTCGGATGAGGTGGGCGATGCCGAAGCGGCACGGGCGGCTCTGGCCTGTCCGTGACCGTGACCGGGCTGTGCGCCCGGCTGTGCGAGGCGCTGGCGCAGAGCGGGGTGACCCGGCTTGGGGTTGCCGTGTCCGGCGGCGGCGATTCGATGGCGCTGTTGCATCTGCTGGCCGATTGTGCCCGGGCGCAAGGGCTGACGCTCGAAGCGGCGACGGTCAATCACCGGTTGCGGGCGGGTGCGGACCGTGAGGCGAGGCACGTCAAGAACGCCTGCGAAGTCCTTGATATACAACATGAAATCCTCTCGTGGGAAGGCTGGGACGGGCGCGGGAATCTGCAAGCCGCGGCACGGCGGGCGCGCTACCGGCTGCTTGGCGGCTGGGCCGGGCGGCGCGGCCTCGACCGGGTGGCGCTTGGCCATACGATGGACGATCAGGCCGAAACCGTGCTGATGCGGCTGGCGCGCGCGGCCGGGGTCGACGGGCTTTCGGCGATGGCCGGGCAGGTGCGGCGCGACGGCGCGCTGTTCTGGCGGCCGCTGCTCGGGGCGACCCGGGCCGAGCTTCGGGCCGAGCTTGAACGGCGGGGCGTGGCCTGGTGCGAGGATCCGACCAATGAAGATGCGCGCTTCGACCGGGTGAAGGCCCGCAGGGCGCTCGACGCGCTTGCCCCGCTCGGCATCGGCGCACAGCAGCTCGCCGCCGTTGCCGCCAACCTTGCCGCCGCGCGTGAGGCGCTCGAACGAGCCGCCCGCGAGACCGCGACGCAGATCGCCCGCGAAGACCGGGGCGACATCGTGTTTGACGAAGCCGGGCTCATGGCCGCTCCCGACGAACTGCGCCGCCGGCTCGTGGGCGCGGCGCTGGTCTGGGTGTCGGGGGCCGGGTACAAGCCGCGCCGCGCGGCGCTCGCGGCCTTTTACCCGCAGGGGGGCGGCCAGCGCAGCCTGCACGGCTGTCTCGTGATCCGTGACCGGAAATCCCTGCGCATCGTTCGCGAATACAACGCGGTGAAACGGCTCCGCGCGCCTCTCGGCGGGCTTTGGGACGGCCGCTGGCGCGTAACCGGACCGGCCAGCGCCCATACCAGCGTCCGCAGCAGCGGGCCGGCAACCGCCCCCGGCAACGGGCCGCCGCTGCAAGAGGCCGAAATCCGCGCCCTTGGCGAGGGCATCCGCCATTGCCCCGGCTGGCGCGCCACCGGGCTGCCGCGCGCCTCCCTCATGGCCGGCCCCGCCGTCTGGCGCGGGGAGACGCTCCTTGCTGCGCCGCTTGCCGGGTTTTCGGCCGGATATTCGGCCGAACTTCTCCCTCCGCAAGGTGATTTTGCCGCGAGCCTTCAAACGCATTGAACCTTGGGCCGCGATCCCTATTTTAAGGGCAACCGCGCCCGGGGGGTGCCAGGAGATTTCTGAGGAGACCGAAACTTTGGGCAACGCGAGAAACTTCGTTTTCTGGATCGTGCTGTTTGTGCTCATCCTGACCTTGTTCCACCTGTTCTCGAACAACCAGGCGGGGATTGCGTCGCAGGGGGTGAACTATTCGGACTTCGTTGCCGCGGTGGACGGCGGCGAGGTCAAACAGGCGCTGATCGACGGTGAAAACCTGCGCTACACCGGAAAGGACGGCAAGACCTACACCACGGTGGTGCCGGGCGATGCCAAGATCACCGAACTGTTGATCGACAAGGGCGTGGTGGTGAAGGCGGAGCGGCAGGAGCCATCGGCCTTCGGCGCGATCATGACCATGCTGCTGCCGGTGGTGGTGCTGGTGGGGCTGTGGTTCTTCATGATGAACCGGATGCAGGGCGGCGGGCGCGGCGGAGCCATGGGCTTCGGCAAATCGCGCGCCAAGCTGCTCACCGAACGCGAGGGCCGGGTGACCTTCGACGACGTGGCCGGGATCGACGAGGCCAAGGAGGAGCTTGAAGAGATCGTCGAGTTTCTGCGCAACCCGCAGAAGTTTTCCCGCCTCGGCGGCAAGATCCCCAAGGGCGCGCTGCTGGTGGGCCCGCCGGGCACCGGCAAGACGCTGCTGGCGCGTGCCATTGCAGGCGAGGCGGGGGTGCCGTTCTTCACCATCTCGGGTTCGGATTTCGTCGAGATGTTCGTGGGCGTCGGCGCCAGCCGGGTGCGCGACATGTTCGAACAGGCCAAGAAGAACGCGCCCTGCATCGTGTTCATCGACGAGATCGACGCGGTCGGGCGCCACCGTGGTGCGGGCTATGGCGGCGGCAACGACGAGCGCGAACAGACGCTCAACCAGCTGCTGGTCGAGATGGACGGGTTCGAGTCGAACGAAGGCGTGATCATCATCGCCGCCACCAACCGCAAGGACGTGCTCGACCCGGCGCTGTTGCGCCCCGGCCGGTTCGACCGCCAGGTGACGGTCTCCAACCCCGACATCAAGGGCCGCGAAAAGATCCTTGGCGTTCATGCCCGCAAGATCCCGCTCGGCCCGGATGTGGACCTGCGGGTGGTGGCGCGCGGCACGCCGGGCTTTTCCGGTGCCGACCTCGCCAATCTGGTGAACGAAGCCGCGCTGATGGCCGCCCGCGTCGGGCGCCGGTTCGTCACGGCGGAGGATTTCGACGCCGCCCGCGACAAGGTGATGATGGGCCCCGAACGCCGCTCCATGGTGATGTCGGACGAGGAAAAGGAAATGACCGCCTATCACGAGGCGGGCCATGCGCTGCTGGCGCTGAAACTGCCCAAGCACGACCCGATCCACAAGGCGACCATCATCCCGCGGGGCCAGGCGCTCGGCATGGTCCAGCCCTTGCCGGAAAACGACCGGCTGAGCTGGCACAAGGACGAGATGGAACAGAAGATCGCCATGGCCATGGCCGGAAAGGCGGCCGAGATCTTCAAATATGGCGAAGACCAGGTGTCGGGTGGTGCCGCCAACGACATCATGCAGGCGAGCCAGATGGCGCGCGCCATGGTGATGCGGCTCGGCATGTCGCCGAAGGTTGGCAATATCGACTATTCCGAGGCGGCGGAGGGCTATTCGGGCAATACCGGGGGGTTCTCGGTCTCGGCCAAGACGAAAGAGACCATCGAGGACGAGGTGAAACGGATCATCGACGAGGGCTATGACCTCGCTTATGAGACGATTTCCGGCAATGCCGAGGAGTTCGACCGGATCGCCCAGGGGCTGCTGGAATACGAAACCCTGTCGGGCGAGGAGCTCAAGCGGGTGATGGCGGGCGAGCCGCCGCATGTGGACCCCGACGACGATGACGGCACCCCCGGGGCGGAAGAGGAACCCTCGGTGCTGGCGATCCCGAAGACCAAACCGCGCCGCAAGCCCACGGGCGAGGGCGGGATGGAGCCGGAACCCACGGCCTGAGCCGGGCCGGGCCGGGGTGAGCCGGGGCGGTTCACGCGCGCGCTTCGGAAAGGCCCGCGCGTCGGCGGAGCCGGGATGCGGTTGGCCGCCATGCCGCCCGGGGCCGGCGCGCCGGATCCTCTGGCCCCGGTCTTCGGCCCGGCGCCGGTCAGACGCCGCGAAACGTCGGATTCCGCTACGGTCCTGCCGCGACACCCTCTGTAAACTGAAACAATTCCGCCAAGACGAGGGAGACTGCCCGTGACCGTCAAATCCGACATCGAAATCGCCCGCGAGGCCCGGAAAAAGCCGATCCAGGAGATCGGGGCCAGCCTCGGCATTCCGCCGGAAGCGCTGCTGCCTTATGGCCATGACAAGGCCAAGGTGAGTCAGGATTTCATCAATTCGCTGGAGAGCCGCGAAGACGGCAAGCTGATCCTCGTGACCGCGATCAACCCGACGCCGGCGGGCGAGGGCAAGACCACCACCACCGTGGGGCTGGGCGACGGGCTCAACGCCATCGGCAAGAACGCCGCCATCGCCATCCGTGAAGCGAGCCTCGGCCCCTGTTTCGGCATGAAGGGCGGTGCCGCTGGCGGCGGCTATGCGCAGGTGGTGCCGATGGAGGAGATGAACCTCCATTTCACCGGCGATTTCCACGCCATCACCTCCGCCCACAACCTGCTCGCGGCGATGATCGACAACCATATCTACTGGGGCAACGATCTCGGCATCGACGAGCGCCGCGTCACATGGCGCCGGGTGCTCGACATGAACGACCGGGCGCTGCGCGACACGGTGACCTCGCTCGGCGGCGTCGCCAACGGTTTTCCGCGCCAGACCGGCTTCGATATCACCGTCGCCTCCGAGGTGATGGCGATCCTCTGCCTCGCCCGCGATCTCGACGATCTCCAGACCCGGCTCGGCGACATCATCGTCGCCTATACCCGGGGGCGCGAACCGATCACCTGCCGCGACATCGGCGCGGATGGCGCGATGACGGTGCTGCTGAAAGACGCGATGCAGCCCAACCTCGTCCAGACGCTGGAACACACCCCGGCCTTCGTCCATGGCGGGCCGTTCGCCAATATCGCCCATGGCTGCAACTCGCTCACCGCCACCCGCACGGCGCTGAAACTCGCCGATTACGTGGTGACCGAAGCCGGGTTCGGGGCCGATCTGGGGGCCGAGAAGTTCATGAACATCAAATGCCGCAAGGGCGGGCTCGCCCCTTCGGTGGTGGTGCTGGTGGCGACGGTGCGGGCGATGAAGATGAACGGCGGCGTGGCGAAGGCCGACCTCGGCGAAGAGAATGTCGCAGCCGTGCAGGCGGGCTGCGCCAATCTTGGCCGTCATATCGAAAATCTGAAAGGCTTCGGGGTGCCGGTGGTGGTGGCGATCAACCATTTCACCTCCGACACCGAAGCCGAAGTCGAAGCGGTGAAAGCCTATGTGGAAAGCCGCGGCTCGGAGGCGTTCTTGTGCACGCACTGGGCGGACGGCTCGGCGGGCATCACCGGCCTTGCCACCCGTGTGGCCGAGATCGCGGATGCCGGCCTGTCGCAATTCCATCCGCTCTACGACGACGACATGGGGCTGTTCGAGAAGGTCGAGACCATCGCCAGGCGGATCTATCGCGCCGACGAGGTGCTGGCCGACAAGAAGATCCGTGACCAGCTCAAGGCCTGGGAAGCCCAGGGCTTCGGCGATCTGCCGGTCTGCATGGCCAAGACCCAATACAGCTTCTCGACCGACCCCAATCTGCGCGGCGCGCCGGATGGCCATTCGGTGCCGATCCGCGAGGTGCGGCTGTCGGCGGGGGCAGGTTTCGTGGTGGTGATCTGCGGCGAGATCATGACCATGCCCGGTCTGCCGTCGAAACCGGCGGCACTGTCGATCGGGCTGTCGCAGGACGGCGAGATCGAGGGCTTGTTCTGAGCGCCGGTTTTCGGGATACCGGGTTCGGGATACCGGGCATCGAGCCCGGCATCCCGACGCCGTTGGCGGTGAGTATTTGACCCAGGAAAAAGGGGACAACATGAGCGCGAAGATCATCGACGGCAAGGCTTTTGCGGCGGATGTGCGGGCGCGGGTCGCGGCCCGGGTGGCGGCGATGAAGGCCGAACACGGGATCACACCGGGGCTCGCGGTGGTGCTGGTGGGCGAGGATCCGGCGAGTCAGGTCTATGTGCGCTCAAAGGGCAAGCAGACGGTCGAGGTGGGCATGGCGTCGTTCGAGCACCGGCTCGACGCGGCCACCCCCGAGGCCGACTTGCTGGCGCTGATCGGGAAGCTGAACGCCGATCCGGCGGTCAATGGCATTCTGGTGCAACTGCCGGTGCCAGACCATATCGACGCGGCCCGCGTGCTGGCGGCGATCGACCCGGCAAAGGATGTGGACGGGTTTCACATCTCCAATGTGGGTCTCCTCGCCACCGGCCAGAAGGCCATGGTGCCCTGCACGCCGCTTGGCTGCCTGATGCTGCTGCGCGACCATCACGGCAGCTTGTCGGGGCTGGATGCGGTGGTGATCGGGCGGTCCAACATCGTCGGCAAGCCGATGGCGCAACTGCTGCTCGGCGAAAGCTGCACGGTCACGGTGGCGCATTCGCGCACCCGGGATCTTCCGCAGGTGGTGCGCCGGGCCGATATCGTGGTGGCGGCGGTGGGGCGGCCTCGGATGGTCACCGGCGACTGGATCAAGCCGGGCGCCACGGTGATCGACGTCGGCATCAACCGGCTGCCGCCCGCCGGGGAAGGCGCCAAGGGCAGGCTGGTGGGGGATGTGGATTTCGCCTCCGTGTCACAGGTCGCGGGCGCGATCACCCCGGTGCCGGGGGGCGTCGGGCCGATGACCATCGCCTGCCTGCTGGCGAATACGCTGACCGCCACGGCGCGGGCCAGGGGTTTGCCCGAGCCCGAAGGGCTCACTGTTTGAACCGGCGCCCGCAGGGCTCACTGTCTGAAGTCGCGCCAGAAGGGCTCACCGTCTGATCCTTTGCCCCAAGGGGTCACCGTGGCATCGGCAACGCCCGCGGCACCGGTCCGGTCATCACCGCCAGCGCGTCCGGGCCCATGAGTGCCGACAAGACCTCCGAGTCCGTCCGCAGACCCCCGGTATAGGTGCCGTAAGCGGGCAGGATCGCCCGCGCCGCATCGACCAGCAGACAGGGCCGGCTGTGCCCGCGCAGGCGCACCCTGGGATGGTAATGCCCCGAAATCTCGCCGTATTCGCCGGCGCGGGCGATATGGCGGAAGGTGAGCGGCCCGCGCGCATATTCCGCAAGATGGCGCCCGCCCGGGCCCGCGGCCCCCGGATCGTGGTTGCCTTCGATCCAGACCCAGTCGCGCCCGGCCATCAGCCGGACCAGCCAGGCGCGCGCTTCCGGCGCGAGCTCCCGGGCCGCCTCGTCGTCGTCGAAGGAGTCGCCCAGACAGACGACCGAGACCGCCCCGGTCGCCGCGATATCGGCCTCGAGCCGGGCCAGCGTGTCGCGGATCTCGTAGGGCGGCAACAGCGCGCCGGCGTTGCGCGCATAGCGTCCGGCGCGGCCGAGATGCAGATCGGAAACCGTGAGCAAGCGTTCCGCCGCCCACCAGAGCGCCCCCGAGGGCAGCAGGGCCAGTTCGGTGCCGGCAAGCGTAAAGCGGAAGACGTTCATGCGTCGTCCGAAGCCGATTTCGCGGCCGGATGCAAGCGGCAGCCATGTCTTGCCCCACTCTCTGGCCCCACGCCCCGGCGCGCGCCCTTTTTCCTGGTACAAATACTCAAACGCCCCGGTCGCAAAACGCCCCGGTGCCGGGTCTCTGACCGGTGACGGACAAGACCCTCAGCGGCCGACCGACATCAGGATCAGCAGCACATAGACCACAAAGGTGGCGGCGAGCATGGTGAGCACGAGGGCTTGCAGCATTGGAATTCCCTGGAGATGATCTGTTGCGGCAAGGATAGTTACCGCGCGCCGCCCTGTGAAGCCCGACCGGCGGGCCGGGCTGCACAGCAGCGGCCTTCAGCCGGAAGCGTCGGTCACTTCGGCGAGGAAGGCGGCGAGGTCGGTGGTCTGGTGGTGGATATGGTCAGCCGGCGCCGGTTCCGGGGCCACATGGACGGTGCGCATGCCCTTCTGATGCGGCACCGCGAGGTTGCGCGGGTCGTCCTCGAACATTGCCGCGCTGCGCGGGTCGAGCCCGTCGGCGGCAAACACTGTCTCGAAGGCCAGGGGCTGCGGCTTGGGGTGGAACCCGGCCTCTTCGACGCCGTAAACCGCGTCGAACAGCCCGGTGAGCCCGCGCGCCTCGATCACCCGTTCGGCATAGGGCACCGTGGCATTGGTGAACACGATCCGCCGTCCGGGCAGCTCGCCGATCCGCGCCGCGAGCTCCGGGTCGGGCGTGAGCGGGGCGAAGGAGATGTCATGCACGGCTTCGAGATAGGGGGCGGGGTCGATGCCGTGGACCTGCATCAGCCCCGCCAGCGTGGTGCCATAGTCGCGCCAGTATTCGGACCGCAGCCGGTCGGCCTCTGCGTGGCTGACGCCGAGGGTCTGCATCACCCATCGGGTCATTTTCACCTCGATCTGGTCGAACAGCGCCGATGACGGCGGGTAGAGCGTGTTGTCGAGGTCGAAGACCCAGGCGGTGACGTGGGAGAAGTTGTTGGCGAGCATGGGGCGACGCTAGGGGAGCGTCGCGGCGGTGGCAAGGGGCGGCGACAGGGGCGGCGTCAGGGGTGGCAGCAGGGGGGCGGCGCAGGGGCGGGATCGGCTTGCAGTTTCGCTTTTGCCATGTGCATTATCGGCGCCATGCGCGAAGAGGAGACCGGCATGGGTGAGGCGAAACCGGCGAACAAGGATGCCTACGGGATGATTCTCGAGGCGATCGACGCGGGGCTCTATCAGCCGGGCGACCGGATGGTCGAGAGCGATCTGGCCGAGCGTTTCGGGGTCTCGCGCACGCCGATCCGCGAGGCGTTGCAACGGCTCGAGACCCAGAGTCTGCTGACCCGCGACGGCCGGTCGCTGATCGTGGCCTCGCTCGACCACAACCAGCTCGCCGAGCTCTATGCGGTGCGCGCCGAGCTCGAAGGGCTGGCGGCGCGGCTGGCGGCGCAACATGCGGCCGAGGAGGAGGTGCGGGTGTTGCGCGAGATGGTCGAGGAAGACCGCCGCAAGATCGGCGACCCGGCAGCGCTGGCGCGCACCAACCGGCGGTTCCACAAGCAGGTGCATCTCGCAAGCCACAACCGCTATCTGGTGCAGCAGCTCGATCTGGTGCACCGCACCATGGCGCTGCTTGCCACCACCTCGCTGGCGGTGGAGGGCCGCTCCGAAACCGCGATTGCCGAACATGACGCGATCGTCACCGCGATCGAGGCGCGTGACGGCGAGGCGGCGGCGGCGGCCTTGCGCAAGCATATTTCCAGCGCCTTCGCCACCCGGCTGCGGCTCGACTCGGCGCGGGGTGACAGGGTGGACTGAGGTGCCGGTGTGCCGGGTCCGGGGGTGGGACGGTTGCCCGGCCCCGGTTTGAGTATTTCTGCCAGGAAAAAGAGGGGTTGGGCCGGACGGCTCAATCGGCGCGCGTTGCCCATGCAGGGCGCGGGGGCCGCGCGGGTCGGGCCGAAGGTGCGGGCGATGTCCCCGGCGTTCAGCCGTGGGTCATGCGGAAGCGCTGTGGTCAGCGATTGCCCTGGCGAGAGCGAGGCTGCGGGCGTCGGTGACAAGGCCGGCCGGGTAGGGTTGTGGATTGGGCGCCGGCAGCGCCGGATGGGCTGTTCGGGCGGGGCGCGATGACACCTCCGGGCGCGTGCCGCCGGGGTGGCGCCAGTGTCGGCGCGCGGGCTTCCCGCCCCAGATGTCGTGGTCGCGGTGAAGGTGGCCGTGGGTGGTCTTGTCCCAGTAGAACGGGGCGAAGGCGATCTCGGCCATGCCCTTGAGCGCGGCGATCGAGGCCAGCGGCCAGTAGAGGTGGAGCGTGGGCACCCATTTGACGAGGAACCGGTGTTCGGCACCGACCACCGCCATCATCCCGACCGCGATGGTGAGCAGTTCGGAGGCGAGGAACACCCCGCCGAGCCCCCAGAAGGCCCAGCCGGGCAGCACGCCCTGAAGCGGGTGGGGCAGGCCGAAGGCGAGCAGCCAGAAGCTCCACAGCACCGGCGCCAGCAGGAATTGGCTGAGGGTGCCGAGAAACAGGAACTGGACGCCGAGGAATTTCCTCAGGCCCAGTTCGTGGAGCAGGCGGGCGGGGTCGCGCATATGCACCCCCCAGGTCATCGCATAGCCCTTGATCCAGCGGGAGCGCTGCCTGATCCACGGCCAGGGCCTGCAATTGGCCTCTTCCTTGGTGACGGTGTCGATCAGCTCGGTGCGGTAGCCGTGGCGGGCGAGGCGGATGCCGAGGTCGGCGTCTTCGGTGACGTTGTGCGCGTCCCAGCCGCCGAGCTCTTCCAGCGCATGGCGGCGGAAGAACAGCGTGGTGCCGCCGAGCGGCACGGCGAAGCCCATTTTCGCGAGGCCGGGCAGGGTGATCCGGAACCAGGCGGCGTATTCGATGGTGAAGGCGCGGGCGAGCCAGTTCTGCCGGGCGTTGTAGAAATCCAGCATCCCTTGCAGGCAGGCGAGCGACGGGCCGCTCGCGCCGAAGCGGGCGACGATCTTGCGGATCTGTCCGGGCTCCGGGGCGTCTTCGGCATCATAGACCCCGATGATCGAGCCGCGGCAGAAGTCCAGCGCGAAATTGAGGGCGCGCGGCTTGGTGCGCACCGCGCCTTCGGGCACGGTGATCCGGCGCATCCAGCGGGGCAACTCGGAGCGCGCCAGGGTTGCCTGGGTGGTGGCGTCGTCGGCCTCGACCACGAGGCAGATGTCGAGCAATTCGCGCGGGTAGTCGAGCGCTTCGAGGCGGCGCACCAGCCGTTGGGCGATCTCGCGTTCCTTGTAGAGCGGCACGAGGATCGACACGGTGGGCAGGCGCAGGGGGGCGGCGGCCGGTTGCGGCGAAAGCGCCGGGTCGCGCCCTCCGGTCTGCCGGAAGATGATCGCGGCTCCGGCTTTCAGCGCGCTGTTGACCAGCAGGGTGAGCGTTGCCCAGAGGGCGAGCAGGGTAAAGACCAGGGTCGGGGAAAGAAGCAGCAGTGCGGCGACGGAGGCAATGGCGGCGAGGCCGAAGCGCAGGGTCCGGCCGGTTTGCCATGTGCGGCAGCTTTCGGAAGCGGCGACACGGGTCTCCGCCCGGCCGGCAAGGCTGCGGCGGCGCGCGGCGACGAGCGCGGCCTGGATGTCGGGCTCGGGGGCCACGGCGAGCCGGACGGGGCCGAAGTCCTGCGGCAGCCAGCGTTGGAGTTCGGCAAATTCCGCCGGCCGTGAGCAGATCACCACGGTGGCCCCGCCGACGCGTTTCCACGGCAGGATGGCGTGGCGGATGCAGGTTTCGGCGCCGAGCGCATCGACCAGCCGCGTGTCCGGCGGTTCGGCGGCGAGATCGGCCACGGCGCAGCCGTATTGTGCGGCGAGCCCGCGATAAAGCGCCGCCTCGGTGACCATGCCGTGGGCGAGAAGGATGTCGCCGAACCGGGCGTCTTCGCGGTGCTGGAGCGCCACGGCGCGGGCGAGGTCTTCGGCGCTGAGCGCGCCCTGTTCGAGCAGGATGGCGCCGAGTTGCGGTCGTGCCGGGGCGGGGGGGGAAACGCTGGCCACGCGCGGGGCCCGAAGCTTGCCGGGCGTGCCGGTGATCCGGGGAGGCGGGGCGTGGAAGATTTGCAGCGGCGCGGGCGCGGGAGGGGTCGGGAAGCTGAGCGTTCGGGTATTGCGTTCCTGCCGGGCGAGGCTGTGCCCGCCGGGTGGCGCGACGCGGGGGGCCTGGCCGGGGGCCGTGGTTTCCGCAAAGGCAGGGGCGGCGGAGAACGCCGGATCTGACGGGGAGGCTTCGGGAATCATGAGGCGGAATTACCCTGTGAAATTGGCCAAAGCTTGATTGACGCGAGGTCAAAGCGCGCCATGCTCGCGGCAGATCCGGGGCGTGTCCTGTTCGCAGGGCGGCCCCTTGCTGCGCCAGAACACGCCCGCGCTCATTCGCCGTCACGCCACCTGCGCTGGCGTCTTGTTTTCGCATGTCGAAATGGCAAACCGGGGCCGGCTTGCGCGGGGCAAGCTTCGGATCGTCAGGCCGGATCGTCGGACCGGGGCAGCCACCGGGGCAGCCACCGGGTCGAGGCATTGCCGGCTCCGACCGGCGCCGCCGGAAACGGCGCGTCCGAACCGAAAGCGGTTTACCCGGCAGAACCGGCCGCCGGGCTGCAAGCATGACGCTGAATCCGGACGGCGGTTTGCCTCGCGCAAGCGGAAACCTGAAAGACAGAGCCGCCGCCCGTTTTCCAAAAGCGCAACCGGGAGGGCGCGAAGATACAGGGAGATGTTATGGTGTGACGGGTTTATAACGGTTTTTGAAAGCCTGATTGCGGTCGTTGTCGGCCTTTCGGTGCTTGCCACCGTTGTTACGTCCCTTTCAACCTGAGTTTCCGGCAACGGTTTTTCGGCGGGATCAGTGTTCTGATCGGAGGTGCGATTTTAGAGCGTCATGCGAAAACCCCGATCACCCGACGCTGCCTGAAATCTCTGATTTCAACGCATCAGGTGACGCTTTTCGTTTCAGGTGTTTCGTCAAACGCGCCGGTGTCAGAGGATCAAAGGCGTTTGCACGACATGAAGGCGGACAACATCGACTTGTCGTGAGCCATCAGGAAATCGAGAATATCGCCCTGGTCGCCGCTCAAGGCGATTTCGCCGGGTTCCTTGCCGGACCCGGTCGTTACCGAGTGCTCTCTGGCCAATGCGTCGACATAGGGTTTTTTCTCCATCACGCTCGCGACCGACAATATGAAACTGTCGTCTCCGGTAAAGTCGATATAGGCGTAGTTGAAACCGTCATCTTTCGTATGTCGCTGAACGAGCATCAGGCCGTCGTCCATTTCTGCCAGTTTCGTCTCGGCGCCCTCGGCGTCAACATACATGTATTCCGGCCAGAAAAAGCCGGATTTTTCCTCTGTATATTTTACAATTTCCGTTCCGCCGGCAATGGCCTTGCTGCACTCGTATTCCCCGGCAAGAGGCGCCCAGTCTCCCTTTTCGATCACCGGAATCGCGGTTGAATAACACCCCGAAAGAGCCAACAGGGCGAGAACGAAAGAACTGGCCCTGACGGCCCTGCGGTTCCTGTGCATTCAGACGATCCTTTCAACCTGAGTTTTTCCAAACGGGAGATATGCGGGGCTAGCTTGTCACGGGGTTTCCCCGGTACGGGGTGTGGCCGGGCCTTTGCGCCACGTCCGGCCTGCCGCTCCGGCAGGCCTTGCGGTGCGCCGGGGCAGGGCGCTACCTGTTTTCGAAATCCTGGAGCGTCAGCGCCCGGGCGATCTCACGGCGGATCAGACGCCGCACGTTATGGGTGATGCGTTCGCCCACGGTGCCCTGCAACTCGTCGCGCACAAGTTGAGCGACCATTTCGCGCAGCATCGCCTCATCCACCACCGTTTCATCCTCGGGCGGCAGCGCGGCCCCGGTCTCGGGATGGAGCGGCGCGACCCCGGCGGGGGGCTGTTCGTCCGCCGCGGCGGTCTGCTGGTCAGCGCCAGCGTCATCGCGGCCAGCGGCGTCTGCTTCGGGGGGGGCGGGGCTTTCGGGGTCCGGCCGGTGGTGGTCCTGTGCGTTCCCGGCCGGCGCATCGGCCTCTGTCCGGGCCGGGCCTTCTGCCGCGCCGACCACCTGGGCCACGGCTTCGGTGATCGGATCGACGGGCTCCCAAACGGCCTCGGGTGAGCTGGCCTCCTGGCTCTGGCTGGCGCGGAAATCAACGACCTCCGAGCTGCTGGCCAGGGTTTCGGCAGGGTCGGACGTGGCCTCTCCGGGGGCTGTTGCGCCGGCCTCGTCGATCCGGGCAAGCTCCGCCTCTTCGGCTTCCGCGAGCGCCTCGAGATCGGCATCCGCTTCCAGGATCTCCACCGGCTCCCATTCGAGAACCGCCGCCGGCGCATCCTGTGGAATGTCTGCGGTGTCCTCCGGGTGAGCGTCAGCGGGATCCCCGTCTTGCGCCGGCGGCGCGACCGGAACGCCGGTGAGCGCGGCGCCCGCCTCCCGGTCTGGGGCCTCGTCCGGAACCTCCGCGGGCTCCCCGTCGTGGGACTGCGCGTCTGAGGCCTGTGCATCTGAGGCCTGTGCGTCGCGGGTCTCCCCGTCTGGGGACTGCGCGTCGGCCTCTCCGTCTGGGGCCTGTGCGTCGCGGGTCTCCCCGTCGTGGGCCTGCGCGTCGGCCTCTCCGTCGAGGGTCTCGTCCGGAACCTCCGCGGGCTCCCATTCGAGCACCCGGGCTTCCTTTTCTGCAACCTGGTCGGTGTCCTGCCCGGCGCTCTCCGGCCCGACCGGGCTTTCAAGGCTGAGCGGCGCGGCTGCATCGCCCCCGCTGGCTTCCGCCTCACCTTCACGGGCTTCAGGCCCGTCCGCAGCCCGGCCGCTGGTCCCGGCCTCTTTGGTCTCGACCGGCTCCGCCTCTGCCGCAGCGGGCACTTCGGGGGTTTGCGCAGGGTCGGCATGAAGCGCGGCGGCGGCGGCGATCAGCCGGTCGACCCAGCTTTGCACGGGCTCCGCGCCTGTCTGCGGGACATCCTCTCCGGCGGTCGCTGTGGCATCCTCTCCGGCTCTGTCGGGTTCCGGCCCGGTTTCGGCGGCCTGATCTTGTGGCGTTTCGTCCGGTCCGGCGCCGGACGGGGCAGCCTCTTCGGCAGGTCCGGTGGCGGGAGGAGCGGGGGGGGCGGCGCGGGCGGCAAGGCGGGCGGATTCGGCCGATGCCGCCGCCGCCACCAGCCCTTCGATCCAGGACTGCGGCTTTGCGTCCGGCCCGGGCGTGGTCTGCACGTCCGGCCCGGGCGTGGCCGGCACGTCTGGCCCCGGCGTGGCCTGCGTGGCGCCCCCGGGGGCGTCCTCAGCAACCGCATTGCCGTGGCCTGCGGCTGCAAGTTCTGCCTCAATCGCCGCCGCAATCGACATCTCATCCGCCGTTGCATCCGGCGCGTCGGCTTCAGGCGCGGCGGTCTCCGGCGCTGTCTGATCGCCCGACAGCCCGGCGCCGCTCCCGGGCGAGCCTTGCCCGTCCGGGAAAGCCGTCACCGTTTCGGACGGCACCAATGCCTCCGACGCATCGGTCCAGACCTCTCTGTCGGCCGCAAACACATCGCGCGCGGCATCCGGCGTTTCGCTTTCGTCAACCCGGAAGGCGGGCGTCAGCACCAGCTTTTCAGACTCGGGATCGCGCTCGCGTTTCAGCGCCTTGGCGTTCTCCGACACCAGCCGCCGGATGGAGGCCAGAACGTCTTCGATTTCGGAGTTCGATACCGGATCGGACATGGGTTGTTTCCTGCATTGGACTCGGCACAAGATAGCAGACCGTCACAAGGTGACAACGGGCTGCCCGACGGATTCAGGCGTCAACTCCGCCGTGGTGGCGGAAAGCGTCAGCGTGTGGCGCGGCCAAGCGTCTCGATGATCGCGTCGAGCTTCTTGCCCTGCGGGCTGACATCGCGCACCGGCGCGTCCTTGACGGCGTTGAAATAGGCTTCCGGATCATAGGTGGCGATGCCGAGGCCCAGCTTTTCGGCGGTCAGCAGACCCATCGACGCGAGCAGGTTGTAGACCGCGAGATACTCGTTCGACTGGGCGGAAATCCGCGCGGCCTGAGCGTCGAGCAGATCCTGTTCGAAGGAAAGCACCTCAAGCGTGGTCCGCGCCCCAAGCGTGGCCTCTTCGCGGGCGCCGCGCAGGGCGACGCGGTTGGCGCGGATCTCCTGATCGCGGGCCTGAAGGCTGGCCTGCGCCACGGCAAGCTGCGCCCAGGCGTTGGCGACCGATTGCTCTACATTCTGAACCGTGGTGTAAAGCGCCGCGCGGTTGGCTTCGGCCTGGGCCTTTGCCTTGCGGTACATCGCCGAAAGCTGTCCGCCGGCATAGATGACCCCGGACAATTCCAGCTCGGCCCCAAGCAGGCTGGTGCGTTCGGTATAATGGTCGCTGTCGTTGATCGACCGGCTGGCAAAGCCGCTGGCCTTGAGGCTCGGCAACATGCCCTTGTGGGCGACGTCAACGGCAATATCGGTGATCTTCACGGCCCGCTGCTGGGCCAGAACCTCCGGATGGCTGCGGCGCGCCACCGCCTTGGCATCGGTCACCGAACGCACCGTCACCGGCGCCGCGGGCGGCACCTTGAGCGAGTTCGGATAATGGCCGATGGCGGCCTTGTATTCCTCGCGGGCGATCATCAGATCGCCACGGGCGGCGGCCTCGCTGGCTTTGGCGAAGGCAAGCGCCGCTTCGGCGGCGGAAACATCGGTCTGGGTGATCTCGCCCACTTCGAAACGATCGCGCGCGGCGCGCAGTTCTTCGGTGATGAGGCGCACGTTGTTGGCCTGAAGCATGGCCTTTTCGTGGGTCGACCGCACGTTCAGAAAGGCCTTGATCGCGCGCAGCAGCACCTTCTGTTCGACCCCCACCAGCGTGTCGCGGGTCATCAGCACGGTTTCATGGGCCATCTCGGACTGAAGCCGGGTGCGGCCGAAATCATAGAGCAGAAAACTGGCCGACAGGGTTGCACTGGCAGAGAGCGTGTTGGTCGTGCCTTCTCCGGGCGTGGCCGGCGTGGTGTCGAGGTCGCGCCGGGTGAGCCCGCCTTTCAGCGCATAGGCGATGGTCGGGCGGAGCGCCGCAACGGCGGCGGCATAATCCTCGTCCGCGGCCCGCAGAAGCGCGCGCTGCTGGGTCAGGAGACCCGATGTGCGATAGGCCGAAACCATCGCATCCGAAAGGCTCTCGGCCGTGGCCGCGGAGGGCCCGAAGACAAGGGCGCAGCCAAGGGCCGCCGTTGCCACTGCCCGGATGGTTTTTGCTCGCATCGTCCTGGTCCTCATCCCGTTTTGCCCGCATCGTTGGGCGTGACCGGCCTCGCCGCCCTGCATCCTGTTTCCGGCCGGCAGCGCCGCCCGCGCGCGGCGGTCCGGTTCAAAGTCCGGTTCAAAGCGCGAATTCCGGCGCCGCCGCAAAGCCCGGCAGAACCGTTCCCGCCGCATCGAAGGCAGAGTGCCAGCCGACCCGATCGCCGATGCGGTGTCCGATTCGGACGACGCCGCGATTGTCGCCGTCGAAAATGGCAACAATCCGGCCGCCTTCCTTGATCTGTTTCAGAATCCCGTCTGGAATCCGCTGCACCGCCCCGTTGACGAAGACCACATCGAACGGTCCGTGGCGCGCATCGCCTTCGGCGAGCACCCCCGAAATCACCGCGACATTGTCTATGCCCGCCGTGCCGAGACGGGTTTCCGCCTCCGCCGCAAGCGTCTCGTCTTCCTCGAGCGCAACGACGAATTCCGCCATCCGTGCGATCACCGCGGCGCTGTAGCCAAGCCCCGCGCCCAGAACCAGCACCAGTTCGCACGGTCCGATCGCCACCGCATCCAGGATTTTCGCCAGGGTGCGCGGCTCCAGCATTTCCCGCCCGCCGCCGAGATCGAAGGCGGTATCGGCATAGGCGGCGGCCCGCATGTCGTCGGGCACGAAGGCCTCGCGCGGCACCGTCAGCATCGCTTCGATGACCGGAAACCTGGTCACGTCCGATGGCCGGACCTGCGTGTCCACCATCATCCTGCGAAGCGCCAGAGAATCGTCCATTGGGCCGCCCTGCCTGATCGTTGAGAAGCCAGATCCTGTTGCCATGAATCCGCCGCAGCCACAACCGGCCCCCCGGGGATGACACGGCGATTGCGGCTTTGCTGCGACAGACCCGGCCCGCCCGATCAACATCTTGCGGTCCCGACCACCCGGACCACTTTACCCGCCCACTTGCAAGGGCCTGAACCTTGGGCTACATCCACCCCACTTCGGCGAGTTGGCGGAGTGGTTACGCAGCGGATTGCAAATCCGTGTACACCGGTTCGATTCCGGTACTCGCCTCCATTTCATTCTAAATCACAGGGTTAGCGGCTGAACGGTCGGGTGTGACACAAAGTGGGACACACGCCCTATGATGCTGTCATCTTATCTATCCCCCTCAAGACATGGGATTTACTACTTACGCTGGCCTATCCCTCCCAATAAGGAGGGCAAGCGAACCTCAATTCGCATCTCTTTGGGCACCCGCTGCCCGGATCGGGCTGGTGATTTAGCTCGCCATCTTGCATCCTGCGGGCGAATACTGCGAGAGAACAATGAGCTACTCCCCGAAAATCGGACACTGACGCAGGCTACGAATTGCTGTCTGCTGATCTTCGACGAGAAGGAGATCAGAGATGTCGAAACGGAAGCAGC
>PDRW01000081.1 GCA_002746935.1 Rhodobacterales bacterium | reverse complement strand
GCGAATCCATCAGGTGGGCATAGCGCAGCGTGGTCTGCATCTGACTGTGACCCAGCAGCTTGCCGATCATTTCCAGTGATGCCCCGCCGCTGACCAGCAGGGAGGCAAAGGTGTGGCGCAGGTCATGGATGCGCACATCCTGCAGCGCGCATTGCTTCTGGATCTGCGCCCAGAACCGCCGCACCTCCTGTACCGGCTGGCCCGGCGTATCGCCAGGAAACAGCCGCGGCGTCCCGTTTGGCACCACCAGCTGGCGCTGGCGCACGATGGCAGCGGTCTCGTCCGAGATCGGGACACGGTGCGCGCGGCGCTGTTTCGTCATCATCGGCGGTTTTGACCAGCTCAGCTGTTCAAGGTTGAACTGCTCGAACCGCGCCTGCCGCACCTCGCCCAGCCGCGCGCCGGTCAGCATGCACATGCGGATGATGTCGGCTGCACGCCGGTCTTCCGCCGCATCCAGCGCGGCCGCCAGGCGGGTAATTTCCGATTTGGAAAGGAAACGCTCGCGGGGCGTCTCAACGCGGCGATGAAAGCGCTGGGCGGGATTCTGATCGCACCAGCCCCATTCCACCGCCAGCGTGAACATCTTGCGCAACACCTCCCCCATCCGGTTGGCCCGCACCGGCGTGGGCCTTGCGGGCTGCAATTTGCGCGCCCGGTTGTTGGGTTTGTCCTTGTGCGGGCGTGCCCGGCCCTCGGCGATCTTGTTCAGCAGCTTGTCGACATCCGTCGGGGTGATTTCTGTCACCAGCCTGCGCCCCCAGACCGGGGCTACCAGCTTGGCCAGCGAGGCGCGCTGATCGGCGGCGTTGCGCTCCGCCAGCTTTGGCAGGTGTTGGGCGCAGTAGCGCTCGATCAGATCGCTCACACGCGGCGCTTCGCGCAACGCCCCGCGCTCGGCCAACGGGTCCGCCCCGGCATCTATCTCGCGGCGGATTTCTCTGGCCCGCGCACGTGCTGCCGATACCGGCCATTCCGGCCAGCGGCCAAAGGTCATCCGCCGTTGCCGCCCGGCATGGCGATAGTCGATGGTGAACGCCCGCCTGCCACCGCGATAGATGCAGGCCGCGAACCCACGCACCTCGGAGTCGAAGATCTGGTAATCGCGCCCGTCGATGGGCACGGCATCGCGGAGCACTTTCTCGGTCAGTTTGGTGCGCTCGACCATGTGTCTGATCCTCCTTGCATCCGACATGAGGCGTGGTTTTGCCGCTCTATCAAGA
>PDRW01000023.1 GCA_002746935.1 Rhodobacterales bacterium | reverse complement strand
TCCCCCGCCGCCTCGCGCAGATAGGCCACGAAGGCCGCGTTCAGATCATCGGTGCCCTTGCCGCGCGCCAGCTCCGCCGGGGCGCCCACCGCCATGACCCGGCCCGCATGCATCAGCGAGATCCGGTCGCAGCGCTCGGCCTCGTTCATGAAATGGGTGGAAACGAAGATCGTCACCCCGTGGTTGCGCGACAGATCCACCAGATGCTGCCAGAAGGCATCGCGCGCCACCGGATCCACGCCCGAGGTCGGCTCGTCGAGGATCAGCACTTCGGGCGCATGGATCACCGCGACCGCCAGCTGCAACCGCTGCCGGATACCCAGCGGCAGGCTGTCGGGGCGCTTGTCGGCCTCTTCCACCAGATCGAAGGTGGTCAGCATCTCCTCCACCCGCCCGGCGGCGTGAAGCTCAAGGTTCCGGCGGACGGTCAGCTCGCTGTAGAGCGAAAACGACTGCGACATGTAGCCCACGCGCTGCCGCGTCACCATGTCATCGGCGTCGAGCGTTTCGCCAAACAGGAGCGCCCGCCCTTCGCTGGCGGGCAACAGGCCGGTGAGCATTTTCATGGTGGTGGTCTTGCCGCAGCCGTTGGAGCCGAGGAAGCCGAAAATCTCGCCCTGGCCGATCTGGAAATCCACATGATCGACGGCGGTGAAATCGCCAAAGTGTTGGGTCAGCCCTTGTGCTTCGACCGCCGGTGGCCCCTCGAAGGCCTCGCGCGGCGGCACGATCACCTCGCGGTGGCCCTGACGTTCGGCCTCGGGCAGCATGGCGATGAAGGCACGCTCCAGCGTGGGTTGCCCGGCGTGGCTGCGAATGTCCTCCGGCGAACCGGTGGCAATCACCTTGCCATTGTTGACCGCCGCCAGCCAGTCGAAGCGCTCGGCCTCTTCCATGTAGGCGGTGGCGGTGATCACGCTCATTCCCGGGCGCGCGGCGCGGATGCGGTCGATCAGATCCCAGAACTGCTGGCGCGAGAGCGGATCGACGCCGGTGGTCGGCTCGTCCAGGATCACCAGATCGGGGTCGTGGATCAGCGCCGAACAGAGCGAGAGCTTCTGTTTCATCCCGCCCGAGAGCTTGCCCGCGGGCCGGTCGGGAAACGGGTCGAGCCCGGTGGCGGCAAGAAGCTGGTCGATCCGGGCACGGCGCTCGGCCTCGGACTGGCCGAACAGGCGGCCAAAGAAATCGAGGTTTTCGCGCACGGTAAGGGTCGGGTAGAGGTTCCGCCCCAGCCCCTGCGGCATATAGGCGATCCGGTGGTTGCACAGCTTCAGATGGCTGCGGTCGGTGATGTCGCCGCCGAGCACCTGCGCCGATCCGCTTTGCAAACGCCGCACCCCGGCGACCAGCGCCAGCATCGTGGATTTGCCCACGCCATCCGGCCCGATCAGCCCCGCCATGCAGCCCGCCGGAATGTCGAGCGTCACGTCCTCCAGCGCCGCGACCGCGCCATAGCGATGCGTGACCGAGGCCAGCCGGGCGACCGGTGCGCGGGTCATTGCGGCAGTTTCACCGCGAGCGCAGCGGGCCAGGGCGTGGCCTCATCGACCTGCACATAGCCGACCCCGGCAATGCCCGCTTTCGCGCGCTCCTGATAGTCCGAGAGCAGCTCGGGCGCGATGCTCAGCTTGACCCGGAACATCAGCTGATCACGCTCTTCCTCGGTCTCGACCGATTTCGGCGTGAACTGCGCGGTGCTGGCCACGAAGGTGACCTTGGCCGGGATCACATAATCGGGCACCGGATCAAGGATGATCCGCGCCTCCGCCCCGACGGCCAGCCGCCCCGCTTCGCGCGCGGGCAGAAAGACCGTCATGTAGACATCAGACAGATCGGTCAGCGTCACCACCCGTCCGCCCGCGCCGATGACCTCGCCGGGTTTGGCCAGCACATATTGCACGCGGCCCGCGCGGGGGGCGGTCAGCCGGGCGTCGTCGATCGTGCTGGACAGGCGGTCCACCGAAGCCTGGGCCGCGGTGATGGACGCCTGCGCGAGGGAAATCCCGGCCTCGGCGGCGGAGACACCGGCCTCGGCCGTCTCCAGCGCGGTGCGTTGCCGGTCCAGCCGCCCCTGCGAGGCATAGGAATCCTCGGCCAGTTTTTCGACCCGGGCGAATTCCGCCTGCGCAAAGGCCAGCTCCGATTGCCGCTGATGCAACAGCGCGTTGGCCTGCTGCTCCTGCTGCTGCGCCTGAAGCACCGACGCCTGCGCCTGCCGCAACTGCGCCTCAAGCTCGACGGTATCCATCCGGGCCACCAGCGTGTCCGCCTCGACCCACTGGCCTTCGGACACCAGAACTTCAGCAACGCGCCCGGGCAGTTTCGAGGCAACGTCGATCCGTTCCGCTTCCAGTCGCCCGTTGGAACTGGCAATCCCGTCAGGCAATTGGGCGCCGGCAACACTCTGCCAATAGGCATAGCCCCCCCCGGCGAGACCGATGGCCAGAATGGTTCCGAGTGCCCAGTGTTTCCACGCCATCTTTCCTACCTTCTCCTGACCGCAATGGTCATGTGCCGCAGCGATCCCGCCGATTGCCCCTGGCGCCGGATTTGCACAGGAAGCGGCACCCCGTCAACGCCTGAATGCCCGCACGTTTTCACATTCTGTCCGAAGGGATATGATACATCATGCATATGTATCATGTTGCCCATATCGTCAAATCCCCCGGGCGCTCCCCCAACAGCCTGCCGCATTCAGCGGACAGTCTGCACGCGCCACGCCCTGTCCTTCTGTTTTTGAACGTCTGAAAGCGTAAAAAAAACCGCTGCCCGCAGAGCTGTTGGCGAAGGCGCGCCCGCCGGGCGTTTCAGTCAGCGGGATCAGACGAAGGCGGCAGATCGGCCCCGGTATCCTGCGGCGCCAGGGCGGGAGCGGCGCGGGTCAGGTTGAGCGGGCTGCGCGAGAAGCGCAGGGGTGTGCGCAACCCGGCCAGCCCCTCCGGCGCGATTTGCAGGGCCCGGCTCTTGACCTGCGGATCCTCCAGCGCTTCGGCCACGGTGTTGATCGGGCCGCCCGGCACCCCGGCGGCCTCGAGCGCGGCGATCAGATCGGCACGGCGCCGCGTCCGGGTGCGCTCGGCGATCCGGGCGCAGAGAGTTTCGCGGTTTTCGACCCGGGCCGGGTTGGTCGCGAATTCGGGTTGCGCGGCCAGCCCGCTCAGCCCCAGCACATCGCAAAGCCGGGCGAATTGCCGGTCATTGCCGCAAGCGATGATCAGATGCCCGTCGCTGGCCGGAAAGACCTGATAGGGCACGATATTCGGATGCGCATTGCCCAGCCGGTGCGGAACAACCCCGCCCAGCAGGTAATTGGTCGCCTGATTGGCCAGCACGCCCACGCCGCAATCCAGCAGCGACAGATCGACATGCTGCCCCTTGCCCGAGCGCTCGCGTTCGGCCAGCGCGGCCTGAATGCCGATCACCCCATAAAGCCCGGTGAAGATGTCGATCCAGGCGACACCGACCTTTTGCGGCTCGCCCTCCGGTTCGCCGGTCAGATCCATGATGCCGCACATGCCCTGGATCAGGAAGTCATAGCCCGGCTGGGCGGCGCGCGGGCCGTCCTGGCCGAAGCCGGTGACGGAGGCATAGACCAGCCGGGGGTTCAGCGCCGACAGGCTGGCATAGTCCAGCCCGAATTTCGCCAGCCCGCCGACCTTGAAGTTTTCCACCAGCACATCGGCCTCCGCGATCAGCGCCCTGAGCGCGTCGAGATCGCGCGGATCGTTGAAATCGCAGCGCCGGGAGGTCTTGCCGCGGTTGGCGGCGTGGAAATAGGCCGCGACCTTTTCGGTGCCGCCATCGGCAAGCGGGCGGTCGATGAAGGGCGGACCCCAACGGCGGGTGTCGTCGCCCTCGGGGGCCTCGACCTTGATGACATCGGCCCCCAGATCGGCCAGCGTCTGGCCGATCCACGGGCCGGCGAGAATCCGGGCCAGTTCGATGACCTTCAACCCCTTCAGCGGGGGGGCGTCGGCTTGGGTCATGTCCATCCCCTCTTTCGTCCGGCCGTTCAGCCCGCCGCTCAGCCGGCGAAGCTGTAGGCGGTTTTCACCGACGTGTAGAACTCGGCCGCATACCGCCCCTGCTCGCGCGAGCCCAGAGACGAGCCCCTGCGCCCGCCGAAGGGCACGTGGTAATCCACCCCCGCCGTGGGCAGGTTCACCATCACCATGCCCGCGCCGCTGTGTTTGCGGAAGGCGCGCGCATGTTTCAGGCTGCTGGTGCAGATGCCGGAAGACAGGCCGAATTCGGTGTCATTGGCCACGGCCAGCGCCTCGTCGAACCCGTCCACGCGGATGATGCTGGCGCAGGGGCCGAAGATTTCCTCCCGCGTACTGCGCATCTGGTTGGTGGCGTTGACGAACAGCGCCGGGCTCTGGAAATAGCCCCCGGTGTTGCGGGCCAGATGGTCGCCGCCGACCACCTCGGCGCCCTCTTCGGCGGCCAGCGCCACATAGGCGAGGTTGCTGTCGAGCTGCTTTTGCGACACCACCGGCCCGATCTCGACCTCCGGGTCCAGCGGATCGCCGACGCGCAGCGCCTGCGCGGCCGCGGAGAGCCGTTCGACAAAGGCATCATGGATCGGCGCATCGACGATGATCCGGCTGGAAGCGGTGCAGCGCTGGCCGGTCGAAAAGAACGCCCCGTTCAGCACCGTGGCCACCGCCAGATCCAGATCGGCATCGGCCATCACGACCATCGGGTTCTTGCCGCCCATTTCGAGCTGGATCTTCTTCATCCCCTGCGCTGCCGTCGCTGCCAGCGCGCGCCCGACCGGCACTGACCCTGTGAAGGAAATGGCGTCCACCTCCGGGTGGGTGGTGATCGCCTCACCCACCAGCGAGCCGCGCCCCATGCACAGGTTGAACACCCCGGCCGGGCAGCCGGCCTCGTGCAGGATCTCGGCCAGAACATGGGCGCAGCCCGGCGTCAGATCCGCCGGTTTGACCACGACCGTGTTGCCATAGGCGAGCGCCGGGGCGATCTTCCAGGCGGGGATGGCGATGGGAAAGTTCCACGGCGTGATGATGCCGACCACGCCCACCGGCTCGCGCGTGACCTCGACATCGACATCGGGCCGCACCGAGGCAATGGCGTCGCCGGCCATCCGAATGGCCTCGCCGCCGAAAAAGCGGAAGATCTGCGCCGCGCGGACGGTCTCGCCCACGGCTTCGGCCAGGGTCTTGCCCTCTTCGCGCGCCAGCAGGGTGCCGATCTCGTCCTTGCGGGCCAGCAGCCGCTGCGCGACCGCCTCCAGCAGATCGGCGCGGACCTGCGGCGAGGCCCCGGACCAGCCGGGCAGGGCGGCGCGGGCGGCCTCCACGGCGGCTGCGGTCTGCTCCGCCGAGGCGCGGGCGTAGAGCCCGACCAGATCGGCCGGGGCGGCCGGGTTGCGGTTTTCCGAGGCATCGGCCCCGTCGACCCATTCGCCGGCAATCAGGTTCCGCTTCATGGCTTTCCCCCCCAAACGGCTCAGAAAAACGCCTGAAGACCGGTCTGCGCCCGGCCCAGAATCAGCGCATGAACGTCATGGGTGCCCTCATAGGTGTTGACCGTTTCGAGGTTGACCATGTGGCGGATCACATGGAAATCCTGACTGATGCCATTGCCGCCATGCATGTCGCGGGCCATCCGGGCGATGTCCAGCGCCTTGCCGCAATTGTTGCGCTTGATCACGCTGACCATCTCGGGCGCGGCCTTGGCCTCGTCCATCAGCCGCCCGACACGCAGCGAGGCTTGCAGCCCGAGGGTGATTTCGGTCTGCATATTGGCCAGTTTGAGCTGGAACAGCTGGGTCTGGGCCAGCGGCTTGCCGAATTGCTGGCGGTCAAGCCCGTATTGCCGCGCGGCGTGCCAGCAGGCTTCGGCCGCACCCATGGCGCCCCATGCAATGCCATAGCGGGCGCGGTTCAGACAGCCGAACGGCCCCTTCAGCCCTTCGACATCGGGCAACAGCGCGTCTTCGCCGACCTCCACATCATGCATCACGATTTCACCGGTGATCGAGGCGCGCAGCGACAGCTTGCCCTCGATCTTCGGCGCGGACAGGCCCTTCATGCCCTTTTCCAGCACGAAGCCCCGGATCCGGCCCTGATGCGCCTCGGATTTGGCCCAGACCACGAAGACATCGGCGATCGGGCTGTTGGAGATCCACATTTTCGAGCCGTTCAGCACATAGCCGCCATCGGTCTTCTTCGCGGTGGTCTTCATGCTCGACGGATCGCTGCCGGCATCGGGTTCGGTCAGCCCGAAACAGCCGATATATTCGCCCGAGGCGAGTTTGGGCAGGTATTTCTGCCGCTGTTCTTCGGAGCCATAGGCATAGATCGGATACATCACCAGCGAGGATTGCACCGACATCATGCTGCGATAGCCGCTGTCGACGCGCTCGACCTCGCGGGCGACCAGCCCATAGGCGACATAGCCGGCATCCAGCCCGCCATAGCTTTCGGGAATGGTGGTGCCCAACAGGCCCATCCCGCCCATTTCACGGAAGATTTCCGGGTCGGTCTTTTCGGTCGCGAAGGCCTCGGTGACCCGCGATTGCAGCCGGTCCTGTGCATAGGCGCGGGCGCTGTCGCGGATCATGCGTTCTTCTTCGGTCAGCTGGTCTTCGAGCAGCAGCGGGTCATCCCAGGTGAAGGCGCCGAGATCGGGCTTGGATTGCGGGGCAAGTGACTTGGACATGGGGTGGTTTCCTTGTTCGGCGGCCAGATCCGTGGCCTACAGTACAGCGGTGATGGCCGTGGTCAGTTTGTCCAGCGCCTCATCAACCTGATCCATCGGGGTTGTCAGCGGCGGCAGCAGGCGGATGGCATTGCCATAGGTGCCGCAGGGCAGAATGATCAGCCCCTGCGTCTGGGCCTCGGCAATGATCGCCTGCGCCAGCTCCGGGGCGGGCGCGTTGCTGTCGCGGTCGGTGACCAGTTCGAAGGCGATCATCGCCCCCAGACCGCGCACATCGCCGATCGCCTCGAAGCCCTGGCGGGCGGCGAGGTCGCGCAGATGGCCGCTGATCCGGTCGCCGATCTCGCGGGCGCGGTCACAGAGCTTCTCCTCCGCGATCACGTCGAGCACCGCATGGGCCGCGGCCACGGCCACGGGGTTGCCGGCATAGGTGCCGCCCAGACCGCCCGGGGGCGGGCTGTCGACCATCTCGGCCCGGCCCGTCACCGCCGACAGCGGAAAGCCGCCGGCCAGACCCTTGGCCATGGTC
This sequence comes from Rhodobacterales bacterium, assembly GCA_002746935.1. Classification (GTDB taxonomy): domain Bacteria; phylum Pseudomonadota; class Alphaproteobacteria; order Rhodobacterales; family Rhodobacteraceae; genus Sinisalibacter. The sequence goes on along the minus strand of PDRW01000023.1, from coordinate 106,918 downwards.
ACCAGATCGGCAGCCACGCCGCTGTGCTCCATGGAGAACAGCTTGCCGGTGCGCGCGATCCCGGCCTGAACCTCGTCGGCGATCAGCACGATGCCGTGCTGGTCGCAAATTTTGCGCAGCTCCTGCATGAATTCCGGCGGCGCGACGTGAAAGCCGCCTTCGCCCTGCACCGGCTCGATGATGATCGCGGCCACCCGCTCCGGGTCCAGCGAACTGCGCAGCACCGTCTGAAGCGCGGTAATGCTGTCCTCTGCGCTGATCCCGTGGAAAGCGTCGGGGAAGGGCACATGGGCGACCTCGGCGGGCATGGCGCCGAAGCTCTTCTTGTAGGGGGCGACCTTGCCGCACAGCGCCATGCCCATCAGCGTGCGCCCGTGGAACGCCCCGGTAAACGCGATCACGCCCGAGCGACCGGTATAGGAACGCGCAATTTTGATCGCGTTTTCAACGGCTTCGGCCCCGGTGGTGGCCAGCATCGTCTTTTTCCCGAAATCCCCCGGGGTGGCGGCGTTCAACCGTTCGGCCAGGGCGACATAGCCCTCATATGGGGCGACGTGAAAGCAGGTGTGAGAAAACTTCTGCTCCTGTTCAGCCACGGCGGCCATCACGCGGGGGTGCCGGTGGCCGGTATTGTTGACCGCGATCCCGGCGGCAAAGTCGATATAGCGTTTGCCATCGACATCCCAGAGTTCGGCATTCTCGGCGCGCGCGACATAGATGTCGCGGGTGGCAACGCCCCGGGCAATTGCGGCAGTGCGACGGTTCAATAGGTTCTGGCTTGTGGACACGGCAACGCTCCCTGAGGCGATTGGTGATTCGTGGCGATCAATATCGCTCAGAATAATGCGCGAATCTAGCGCGAACTGTCTGCTGGTTCCGGTACTGTTTACCAGAAAATTCCGCGCTGCGGGCGCACCGGTTGTGCGGCGACCTGCTGAAAGCGCTGCAAAAGCTGGGCATGAGATACGCTTTGGTCTAAATTGCAGAAAACAGCAGGAAAGAGATGAGCACAGACGATTTCGATGTGGGGACACGGCTGAAGGAGTTGCGCGCCCAGTATGGGCTTTCACAACGCCAACTGGCCGAAGCCGCGGGTGTGCCCCATGGCCAGATCTCGATGATCGAAACCAACCGCTCCAGCCCTTCGGTGGCCTCGCTTCGCAAGATATTGGGCGGTTTCGGCATTTCCATGTCCGGTTTTTTTGAGCCCGACCGCGTCGCCACGCGGCAAGCCTTCTTTCGCCCCGCCGAGTTGCGTGATCTGACATCGCTGCTGTTCAAGGGCGAACCCCGGGTCCGCGGGAAGATTTCGATCAGACAGGTGGGCGATGCCAGGGCGCATGGGCTGCAAGTGCTGCATGAACGCTATGAGGCCGGGGCCGATACCGGTGACGCGATGATCGAACACGAGGCCCATGAGGGTGGTTTTGTCATTTCCGGCGAACTGGAAGTCACCCTTGGCAGCGAGGTCAGCGTGCTGAAAGCGGGCGATGCCTATCTGTTCGACAGCCGTGTGCCGCACAGGTTCCGCAATATCTCGGATCGCCCCTGCGAGGTGATCTCGGCTTGCACCCCGCCCTACCTGTAAGCAACAAACAAACGGCCGCCGGCCTGGAACAGACCGGCGGCACGATTGGCAGACACCCTGGCCTCAGAACAACAGGCTTGGCAACCACAGCGCGATCTGCGGGAAGGCCACCACCAGCGCCAGCCCCAGGATTTGCAGGCCGACAAAGGGCAGCGCCGCCATGTAGATATCGCCGATGCGGATTTCCGGCGGTGCAACCGATCGCATGTAGAACAGGTTGTAGCCGAATGGCGGCGTCAGATAGGCGGATTGCATAGACAGGATGAACAGCACCGCAAACCAGGTCGTGTCAAAGCCCAGCTCTTGCACGATGGGCACAAACAGCGGCACGGTGATGAACACGATGGCGAAGTCATCGAGAAACATCCCCAGCACGAAGTAGGTTGCCAGCATGGCGATGATGACGAGCATCGGGGAAAGCTCGAAATCCTCGATCAGTTCGCCCACGATCACGCCCGCGCCCAGACCCACATAGATCTTGGAAAAGAACACCGCCGCGATGGTGATCCACATCAGCATCCCCATCAGCTTGGCCGTGGCGGTCATGACATATCGCATCATGTCCCAGCTCAGCCGGCCATGGAGCGCCGCAATGATCAGCGCTCCGAAGGCGCCGATGGCCGAAGCCTCGGAGGGCGACGTGACACCGCCGATAATGCTGCCCAGCACGGTTGCGATCAGCACCGCCGGCCCGATCAGATGGCGCAGCGATTTCAGCTTTTCAATGCCGGTATACCGCTCTTCTACCGGCGCGGGTGGACCCAGCTTCGGGTTGATCCGGCAGCGGATCAGCACATAGGCCATATAGATCCCGGCCAGCATCAGGCCCGGGATCAGCCCGGCGGCAAACAGCTTGCCCGGCGAGTCGCGGCTGAGAAAGGCATAGATGATCATCAGAACCGAAGGCGGGATCAGAAAGCCCAGGGCGCCGCCCGCCATGATCGTTCCGGTCACCAGCCTGGGGTCGTAGCCACGATTCAGCATCGCCGGCAGGGCGATGATGCCCAGCGACACGGTGGCCGCACCCGAAACGCCGGCCATGGCGGCAATCAGCGCGCAGATGATGACCGTGCCGACACCCAGCCCCCCGGGTACGCCGCCCATCAGCTTGTGAATCATTTCGAAGAGGTCATCGGTGATGCCTGATCGTTGCAGGACGAGGCCCATGAAAATGAACATGGGCAAGGCAACCAGCAGGAAGTTGTCCATCGCGCTATAGGTCGAGCTGACCAGCAGCTCCAGCCCGCCGGGCCCCCACAACATATAGGCGCTTCCTACGCCCACGATGGTCAGCGCCCAGGCCAGCGGCGCGCCAAGCGCCATCAGCAACAGCATCGACAGGAACATGATCGCCGTGATTGTCAACGGATCCAGTTCAGCCATAAGTATTCTCCCGGCACGGTCTGCCCATGCCGTTCTGGCCCATCAGTTCTGGGCGGATTTCATCAGCTCGGGGTCAATATCGGTTTCCGGCGCGGGTTCGCGCGGATCCTCGAAGGGAATCCCCAGCGCGGTCAGCACCGCGCGCAGCAGTTCGGCAATGTTTTGCAGCAGCACCAGCCCGACCGCGACCGGAATAACCGTCTTGATCGGATAGATCGCAGGTTGCCAGATGCTCTTGTTGGAATATTCGCGCTTGGCCCAGCTGTCTGCGGCAAATTCCACCGACAGCTTGAAGAACACCAACAGCACGATCAACCCCAGCGAGAAGGTGATGACATCGCACCAGGCCTGCGCGCGGGTGTTGAGGTTGCCATAGATCACTTCGGAGCGCACATGCCCCCGGTGACGCAGCGTATAGGCCCCGGCCAGCATGCAGAACGCGCCATAAAGCATGGTGCTGGTTTCATGCGCCCAGATCGTGGGCGAATTCAGGAAATACCGGGCGACGATCTCCAGCATCAACACCGCGATCATCACCAGCGTCAGCCAGGAGATGGCCCGCCCGACAACGTCGGACAGACCATCCTGCAAGGCAAGATACCTTGTCACAAGCGGCGGCGCCATTACAGACGCCCATGCGCCTTGGCATTGGCGATCAGCGCATCGACCAGCGCGCGGTTGCGCTCGGACCGTGCCGCCTCTTCTTCCCAGACCGCCTGCGCGGCCTTGGTCAGCGCCAGCGAATCCGCCTCGGGCAGAGTGGCATATTCAAACGTGCCTTCGGGCACATTCGCGTTGCCCTCGGCCAGCCACTGGTGAATGTCTTCGGCGTACTGGGCCAGAGCGGTGCGCAGAATGTCCTTGTGCTCGTCCGACAGAGCGTTCCAGCTGTCGGGATTGGCCAGGTAGGTATCGGTCCAGCCGGGCATCAGCAGGTTCATGTAGGTGTAGTGTTTGGCCGGTTCGTTCAGCTTGAGCTGTTCATATTCGACCGGGCCGCCATAGATCGCCCCATCAATCACGCCGGTGGACAGGCCGATGTAGAGCTCCTGCGCGGGCAGATAGACGGTCGGAATATCAAAGGATTGCAGAACCTTGGCAACAGCCGACGTGGCGCGGATCTTGCGCGTCTTCAGATCTTCCAGCGTCGCAACGGGCTCGGCCGTCAGCAGATCGTAGCTGTGGCCATAGCCCTTGCCCAGAAAGACCGTGCCGGCATCGGCATAGGCTTCGGTCAGCAGCGCTTCGACTTCCGGCTGCTCGAACAGCGCCCTGGCTTCATCGACGCTGGCCCATGCGCCGGGCAGGCCGGCTTCGATGTTGCCGATGTCGATCTGACCCGACCAGTAGCCGCCGGTGCCCTGAACCAGGTCGACCGTGCCCTTGGCCACCGCATCCGCGAACTGGTCCGAGGCGATCAGTTCACCGCCGCGGAACACCTGGATACGCAGATCCCCGCCCGACATCTCCTTCACCGTGTCACGCAGCTTCTTGGTGATAGGGTCGAGTTCGGTACCGTAGTAGGTGTGAAAGCGCAGGCGCGTCGTGTCGGCGCTGGCGCTGGTCGCCAGAACGGTGGCCGCGACCATGGCTCCAAGCAGCGCGCGGCGTTTGATGGTGAAGTTCATTGTAGTCCTCCTCTGCGGGTTTCGTTTTTTTCAGATCGCGGGCCGTTGCCGCCCGCCATTTACCTGGCAATCGCCAGTCCCGTTCCACAGCTTAGTCGGAACCGGCCAAACTGCACAATATTTTCATACTTCCAGACAAGGTCAATTGTGGCATTGATGTGCAGATCTTCTCCGTTTTGCCTCACAAATGCCAACAATACCAGAGCTAAAGCGCGCAGCCCGCCCAGGTTTTCCTGATGGCGGGGCGGCGTTTCCGGTCGAATTTTGCTGGTTATCTTGGGCATTGCACTTCATAAGTCGCACAAGGCCGGACGAATCATCGCGCCGAATCGTCAGGCAGAATTGCCGGACCTGTCCGCCGGATCACATGGGCAAGGCCGCATGAAAGGACGTGATATGTACAAGAAAATCCTCGTTCCGATGGCACTGGATCACGATGTCTCGCCGCGCACACTGGCGATGGGCATGGCGCTGGCCGGCGAGACCGGGCAGGTGGTCGCGCTGCACGTCTATGATCCGCCGCGCGGGCCGGTCGCCGCCTATGTGGACAAGGAAATCATCGACGAGGGGCGCCGCCGCGCCCGTGCCAAGCTGAAGGAAAAGACCCGAGACCTGCCGCATGTGACCAGCGATCTGGTGTCCGGCCATAGCTATCAGGCGATCATCGAATATGCCAACAAGCATGACATCGACTGCATCGTTCTGGGCTCGCACCGGCCGGGCTTCAGCGATTATCTGGTAGGCTCGACCGCGTCGCGGGTGGTGCGTCACGCCTCTTGCGATGTGCTTGTCTGCCGGTCCCCCTGACCTGGCACCGCTTGCCCAGGCCGCCGGAGACCCGGCGCGTTCAGCCACAGAGCGGCACCCCCTTCAAGCCCCTGCCCCGGTAACCCGGGTCAGCGGAAGTGCCACAGGAGTGCCAAAGGCATGGCAGGATACGTCCGGTTCCTTTTGCTCGAAAACCGCCGTGACCGTCAGTTCCCGGCGAAAAACCTGGACCCGACTTCCTCCGAAGAGATGCTCCGCCGCTCTCCTTCAAACGCATAATAATCGGGCTTTTCGTCGGCACAAATGTCGGCTGCCAGCCGCAAACCCTCCGTGCTGTCGAGCGCCCCGGCAGAAAGCTGGGCCATGCCATTCATCGGTGCCGGTGCAAGGTAATAGGTCAGCATCGGCGTACCGCAGACCCGGCAGAAACATGCGTTTTCGTTCCCGGACACCGGATAATGCACCAGGTGGCCCCAGCCGCAAAACACGGTATTCACCGCCCGCACCATCAGCGTCAACGCAACCCCGCCAGAACGGCGGCGGGAAACCGCATCGTGGTTGGCAAATACCATTTCAACCGGACGTTTGATCTGAAAACTGACCTTGCCACACATGCAGCGCCCGGTAGGCAGATCGTCCGCACCCGGCGCGATCTCATCCTTTACAAGCTCCGGCAACCTGTCCCGGGTAAGCCCCTTGGCAATTCCCATGTGCTGCCCGGTATCGCTGCCAGACGGAGCGCCGGAATTCCCGTCACTTGCTGACTCGGAGCCAAATCCGAACGGGCATCTGCTTTCTTCCATGTCTTTCATGTCATGCCCCTGATATACTACAACCCTGGAGCGCCGCGACCTCAGGCCGCGTGCGCAGCACCCTGCCCCTCGCAGGCCGAACAGAATATCTCTCCCGTCCGGGTATGCATGAGAACCGTCTCACCCGGGAATATTTCCCCGTGACACCCATCGCAAACCGACCCGACATCCATCTTTTCGTGGCTGTAACCTTCCAGGTTCACTTCCTTGCCTTCGTGAAGAATGCCACGCGGTGCAGACTTCACGATTTCGCGGCGGAACATCTCGTGAATGGCCGCCCAGCGATGAATGAACCGCTCTTCGATGCCATATTTGCGAACCACATCGAAGAACATGCGTTCGCGGTAGTCGAACAACTCGTCGCTGATCACCATCCAGTGATGCGAGTTGAACGGCTTTTCACCGAAAAACATCTTGGTTCCGCTGAACAGATCCTGAAGAAAACTGAACTGCTTGTCAATCGCACGCTGTCTGGTCGTCCGCTGGAAGAACGGCGCAAGGCGCGGGTCTTCAAACAATGCGGTATAAAACTCGGTCAGGATTTCGCTCAGAATCCGCCCCTCGCCAAGCGCCTCCCACATTTCCGGATCGGGCTTGATCGACGCCAGCTTCTCGTTTTCATTGGTCTGGTAAAGCCCCGGCGGGTCAAACGAATCCGCGTGAACCCGGCCAAGATCGGCCCCGTTCCGCATCGCCCGGATGCGGGCGTTTTCGATCATGTCGGGGTTGCCGCACAGAAAAACATGGGTCTGGGTCACGTCGGGGTGCCGGTCGAATGCAAGCTCCGCAACCCGCGCGGCCGGCTGTCCGCCAACAGCTTCGCGGGAGGCGATCTGCATGACGGATACACGATCCGCGGGAAAGTCCGCCACATGGCCGGAAAGATACAGATCTTCGGCGGTACGACCGCCGAGATAAAGATGAACCGGCCCGCGATGACCTTTCGCCAGGGCGTGCCTTACGAGCCCCGTCAGAACACCGCCCCCGGTACCCGTACCGATCAGCAGAAGCGGGCTGTCGGCCATCTCTTCCCGGTATACAAAGTCACCAGACGGCCCCTGAAACCGCACCGTGTCGCCGACCGAAAGGCCGCCAACCCAGCCGCTCACGGCGCCGTCGGGGTAGATGCGAACATGAAGCTCCAGGTAATAGTCTTCCTTGCCGCTTACCAGGGAATAGCTGCGCACGTCATCATTGTCATTCATCAGGTTGATCACCTGACCCGGCTGCCATTCGATTTCCGTTGCCGGTTCCAGCTGCAAAACGACGATGTCCGGCGCGGCATAGGTCTTTCCGGCAACGGTCGCCTCCTGAACGCATTGCGACAGGTCTGGCCGCTGGGCGACAACGCTGTCCACATCCGTTGCCATGCAGGGCAAGAAGAACCCCCGCTCACGATAATCCGGCGGCAAGGTCTGGACTGCCGCAATGCCGGGATCTCCTGAAACCGCCTGCAACATGCAGGCCCGGCATGCGCCCTGCCGACAGGAAAAACTGATTGGCGCACCTTGTCGGAGCATCGCATCAAGGGCCTTTTCGCCCGGCCTGATGCCGAATTTCCTGCCTTCGAACTCGATCCAGTTTGTCGACGCCATAAGCTTAATTCCCGCGTTCACAATGGGGCATCTTTGTTTCTTACCCGGAGTTTGTGTTTCAATTTCGGCTGAACTGTGTCGGCACCCGGTTTGCCATGTGTCCATTTGACGACAAGTGCACCGGTCGTTGGGGGCCGTGGCCAGAAGCTCAGCGGTGCCCGCCTACTGTGCCACAGCCATGAGCGGCGCGAATTCATCGGGGTAGACCCATAATATCGCCTGCCCTTCGCTCTCGTCGGAGGACGCACTCACGCCGTCACTTTCAAGATCTCTTGCCAACTCGAAATCCCACAACTCCTGCTCCTCCAGCATGTCGAGTGCCTCCACGCCCCGCAGTTCGGCAGCGAGTAGTGCAACCTTGTCGGCCGGCATGCCAAGATAAATCAACTGAAGCGCAAGGGCGCGAATTGTCTCCGGCTCCTGCCCGAGAGAATAGAATACAACCGGACGATCTCCGTCCAACCAGTCATTTACGGCTTTGCAGCGCGCCATGTCGTCAGACAGGCTGCTTTCCGATCCGTCATTCCCCGGCAGCACCGTGACCATGCCATTCTGCGCGAATATCTCGACCTCAGCCATGTCGGCCTGCGCCGGCGCAATCACGCAACCGATGTTCCGCGAGGCGAGGTCAGCAACGTCACCGGCAAGCGTTTCCAGATCTCCGGAACCTGTCAGCAGGTATACCCTGCCATCAACGACCGCCTGCAAACGACCCTGAGCACCGACCGGCGAAACCGCCATTTCAAACGGAAGCGTCCGCAGATCGTTGCTCAGATGATGGTTGGGCGTATCGACGCCCGCGGTGGTGACCCAGCCGGACCCCACGAATTGCCGGCCAGCATCGGTTTGCGGGTCTTCAAAAAACTGCGCGGTCGGTGAAAACTCTGCAACCCGGCCACCGGCCAGAAGCATGACGTAGTCCGAATAAAGCCGCGCCTGTTCCTGGTTGTGCGTGATCATCAGAATTGCGCGCGATTGCGCCAGGATCGAAAGCCGCTCCATGATACGGGCCGCGTCAGCCTCCGTTGTTTCAGCGGTTGCCTCGTCTACACACATGAGCGGTGGATTGTCCGCCAGCTGGAGCGATATCATCATCATCAGCTGTTCGAGCGTATGCGCCTGATTCTGACCGTAGAGAGACGGCCGGTTCTGACGCGACACAGGTGCACGGAAATAATCCGCCCGGGCACACTCTGCCTTATATATTTCCGGGTCCGCCTTGCCACACAACCATTTGAGAAGTGTCGACTTTCCGGTTCCGACCGGCCCCATGAGCGCGGTGATGCCTATCGGTGGAAGACTGAATGATGCGTCTTTCAAGACAAGTTTGTCCGCCGCCCGAAGTGTCAGCCCTTCGACGATGAGAATTGGATCGGCCATATTCGACTTCCATTCTTTGCTGATGTAAACACGGTCGCTACCGCGCTGGACGACCCCGGAACACAAGGTATGCCGGAGTCGCAAAGGATGTATCGTTTTGTTGCCGTGGACCGCGCACCCGGCCTGAACGGGAGGCGCCGGCCGGGAATGGACGATCTTTATTGCCCACCTCAATCGGTCGCATCAGAAGGCGCTGGTCACGCCTTCCAGAGCCATCCGCGCCTTGGTCATCACCATTCCCGGGTTGGCGCTCCGCCGGCAAACGAAACTGCAAACATGGCCCGGATACATCTTGGTCCGCAGGAATATGTGAATCAGGTTTTCCGAGAACACGAGAATCTCGTTGAAGTAGTGGTCATCCGTGTTGGTGCCACGGGCGTTCTTGAAGATCTGTTCGATCTGCACGATCGACGCCCCCTGGAACAGATCGGCGGTTGCCGCGGCGAGCAGGTCGAGCACTTCCTGGGGGTGGGAGTCGATGGTCTGCACACCCAGAAGCATCCCGGTGTCCATGTCGATATAGCCGGAGGCCAGGCATTCGGGAATACCTGTCATCGCGGACATCAGTGCTTTATCAAGTGACATTGTAATTTCCTTTTCAGGGCTATGCCGGTCGATCGAGACCGATCTGTCCGGCTGGCTACGGTTTGACACAGTGTCGGTTGACGTGTTTCGAGTGTCAGTGGTCACGTCACGCGGTTCCATCGCGTGATCGGATTTGCGGGGGTCCGCGCCGAGGTGTTTCTGGCGCGCACTGGCAAACTGTCTGAGAAACTCCATTTGCGACTCAGACTGGATCCAGTATTTGTTTGTCGATTTGACCCACTTTACAACGGCATCGAAGTCCGGCTGGTACCAGAGAACCATTGCCGCCAGCAATGTTCCGGTCCGGCCGCGACCGGCGCGGCAGTGGAATACGATTACCTTGTTGTTGGCGAGCGCCTCGGACAGCGTTTCGCATATTTCCTCGGCCTGCTCCATGGTCGGCGGTTCCATGTCCGGCATCGGGAAATACAGGCTCTCCAGACCGTGCCTGGCAAGCTGGGCCACCGGGGGCTGCCATTCTTCGGTGAGCGTCACGACCGTGGTCACGCCAATCCGGGCCAGCGCTTCGGCGTCCTGATCGAGAGAACGGTGAAGACCGGGCTGGGGCGCACCACCCAGCCGTCCGCGAACCAGCCATGTAAAATCGGTCGGCCCATAGTAGGCCGCCCGTGCGTTGGGATTTTCAGCCGGAAGCTGCAATGCGGACGTCGTCGAGCCGGTACCCGCCTGATTTTGCGTCGTTTCAGAGCTGCCCGGCCTGATCATTTTATTCATCAGAAATACTCCGATTGCGCGGAGCGCTCCGCAGCAGGTTGAATGTGGGTAGAAACGTCTGACGTCTTGCCTGCATGATGTGCCTGCTCAGCTATGCCGATTTTCTTTCCTGCTTTGCCGCATCCGCCTCGTGGCTCATCTGGTCGATCAGCTTGTCAACCGTGTGAGCGAGGGTCGGTGTTTGCGACAGGTCGAACTGGTTGCAGATCTGGCTCCACATCTCGCGGATCATGTCGACTTCGGTTTTCTCCGCCACAGCTTCGCCAGGGCTCCTAGCCGGAACCGGATCCGCACGCCGGACGGGCTCCGGCTCCTGCGACTTGTTCTGAACCGGGGGTTCGAAAGACGACGGATTCCTCAGGTGGTAGTTCGACAGATCCACGTTTTGCCGGTTACCACGATACGCAGCCGGATCGTTGAGTATGTAGCTGTGAATATCGAGTGTATTCTGAGCCGGTATGATGGCAGGCGCTTCGTCTTCTTCGGGCGCAGTCTCTGCGGCGGAGATTTCGGCCTGAGGTGCGGTTTCAACCGGGTCTTCAACCGGGGCTTCCGGTTCGTTTCTTGTCGCGCCGGCTGCCACCTCCTGATCGCGACCTTCCGGTTCCGCATCATCAGATCTGGCAGTCATTTCCGGAGCAAAATCCGGCTCTGAGGTTTTCTCGGGCTCCGGAACATGAGCGCCGGACGTGTCCGCCAGCGGTTCCGGCGCCGTTCCAGAGCGGTCAATGACATATCTTGAGAGCATATAGCTGCGCTGCACACTGATGCCCTCGACGATCTGTTCGAGCATATCCGTAAAGCTCTTTCCGCCGCTTTTCTCCCACGCCTCGGCGTCGTCGTTTTCAAACGCCTTGAGCGCACCGGTCAGCGAAATGAACATGCGGGAATTGAACAGGTTCTCGGTTTCGCGTTCCAGCCGGCGCCGGATTTTCAAAAGGTCGCGTTCGCTGGCGATCTTGTCCTTTCGGGTGACCAGCAGGATCGAGGTTTCACGCAGGCGTCGCGGAAGCGATTCCCAGGATCCGCGTTCGCTTTCGCGCCACGCCTGCCCGGCGATGGTGCACCACATCACGGCGTTGGCATAACGGACGGTACGGATCCAGTTTTCGGTCTTGATATTGGGGTCGGAAATGCCGGGCGTGTCGATCAGGTCGCAATGTTTCAGAATATCGGCCTCGACGAAGAGACGGATATAGCTTGTGGTGCGGATCGGAATCGAGTCCGGCTTGTTGAAGTTGACCTTGTGCTTGCGGCCGTTGTGATCGACCCGGTATGGCGCTTCTGTGCCATAGGTCAGCCAGACCGGGGGCATTCGCGTGGCGGTAACCTGCGTCGGCAAGACGTTCTGGCCGATCAGCAGGTTCATCAGGGTCGATTTGCCTGAACTGAATTCGCCCATGATCGCGATGACCGGCTTGCGCATGCTCCAGTCCGCAAGGCGGTCGAACTGGGCCGGTGTCACGCGCCGTTCGGTTATAGTGTCTGCTGTCATCGTTATTCTCTCCGGGCTTCACGCTGGCGACTGCGTGGCGGTTTTTTCCATCAGATCAAGTGCGTCACGATACATGGCAATGAAATCCTGACCGTCATCGGTTTTGGCACCCGCCTTCGGCCCGGAGGCCGAAATACTTCGCACCAGATCGAGGATGGTCTGGGTCTGCTCGGTCAGGAATTGTTCGAGCACCTCCGTGATTTCGGCAAACACGTCGCTGACCTGGGTGTCTTTCAGATCGACGATGATGGTGTTGATTTCCTCGTCAATCAGCTTTCCGTATTCTTCAGCCTGGGTCTTGAGGCCGCGGCGGCGCTGCCACCAGCGGCTCCACCAGTTGCCGCTCAGGTCGATGGCAATGGTTTTTCCCAGCCCGACCGGCGGCGGCACCTTGGGAACAAGCGGCGGGACGACCTCGAAGCCGTCGACCCGTATGCCAAGCATATCGGAATAGACAGAACCAAGCCGGTGGGCGACATCGGCATAAACCTCTTCGGCTTCCGCCCTGACATTGGCCGCGAAGCGGTCATAGCTGGTGCGCAGCACAAGGCGCAGTCCTGACGAATTGAAGCGCCAGGTGTCGTCATTCGATTTCGAACGCAGATGCTCGAGAAGCGCTGTCCGGGCGCGCTCGACATAATCCTGCTTGACCTTTTCCAGGGCTGGCATCAGCTCGCTGTCACGCAGGTTTTCGAGCGTGGTTTCAAGCCTTTCCTTCGATTCCTTTCCGATCGCATCCATCTCGCGGCGCAGTACCGGGAAGTTGACCTTGGTCAGCGTCCTGTTGGTTTGCGCGCTGGCGCCGAGTGCATTCCTGAGGGAGATTTCGTTTGCGATATTCTGCATCGCGACGAGTATGGAATCGAGATGACGCTTCCCGGAATCCTCGACGATGCGGTCATTGATCTGCCGCATCAACTCGGGAATACCCGACATCATCCAGAAGCGGGAATCGCGATCCTTTTCGCGGCTGAAGGCCGGCTGACTGGCCCAATCGTCAGCCGCGGCTTCGGCCTCTTCGTCAAGCGATGCGTATTCGCCCGACAGGGCCATCTCCGCCCAGTGGGCGCTACCGAAAACCACGCTGACGTCTTTCAGCGCCTTGTATCGCTTGAGGGTCGCCCGGATGCTTTCGAGAATCTCGGGCACCTGTTCGCTCGGGCGCTGAAGCTCGTCGATACGGTTGACAAACAGGATGACCTGGCGTTGCTCATAGTTCGAGATCAGGCGCGCAAGGGCAAGGTCGGTGGTGTTGAGAGCCTCATGCGCCGACAGAACAACCACGCAGACCTTCGAGCCGCGCAGCGCCCGAATGGTGATCTGCTCACGCACCATGAAGGTATCGTTGACGCCCGGCGTATCGCGGATCAGCAGAGCGCCACCGATTTCGGGCGCATCCAGCCAGACATCGGCCGATTTGATGAGGTCAGAGAATCTTCCCTGCTGGCTGGCAGGATCCAGCTCGAGCTCATCCGGGTCGCCCAGGCAGACGTAACGCTCCATCAGTTCCTGATCGACGTAACCGTATTTGTGGGTCTTGCCCAGCAGCGCTTCGAATTTGCCGCTCAGCCGCTGACGGGCGTTATTGCGCATTTCCTCGATCTGGCGGCGCAGCTTTTCCAGATCCTCGTCGGCACCGGCGCGCCCGGCGAGCTCACCCAGACGCCCGCCGCCCCTGACCATGGAATCCCATTCGCTGTCGTCAAAGAACTTGAACGACGCGCGGGTCTTGGGGCTGGCATTTGGCGCGTTGACGTGGAGCGACGTCACAACCGTGGTCCAGGGGTTCACATCGGACGGCAACAGGCCGACATTGCCGCTCATGACGTTGGCAAGTGCCGTCTTGCCCGCCTTGACCTGGCCGACCAGCGTAACCGATGATTCAAAGTTGCCGATCCTGCGCGCGAGGGCGTTCAGCTTCCGCATCATGAACGGGTCCGCGGTCCTGGCCCGGCCCTCGATGTCTGTTTTCAGCTTTTCGAGTGTGGCAAAGAACGGACGGATCCTGTCAGACCCCATTGCCAGCAACGCCCGGTTCAAAGGTCTGTCCGCGTGAAACCCGGCCTCTTCCGACGTTGCCACATGATCAATGTCCTTCATCTTCGTCCCCTCTACTCGCATTCAAGAGCCCACCCCAACGATCGGTATGGCCGTGCAGTCGACGCTGTCGCGTGGCGCGGAAAGCCCGCATCTTCACTCTTCGCGTCAGCAGCACCCCCTGCCTGGCAGGTTCTGTTCTCCGTTTACTCCGCATCGTCCCGATGTGGCCCAACCCCGAGCCGCCGCCCCGTGTCACTACGGACCGGAAGATGCATGGCCTCTTTTGCTCGAAAATATATATTCATTTAGGTGTGTTTGGGCTTCTCCTGTGGAGATTTCGTGGTTTTCGGACTGTCCAATTGTGGCGCTGTCCGACCCGCGCTCGTTAACCCTGGACGCCGCATCATCCTCACCACGGGCAAGGATTTCCTTTGCATTCTCAAGAATGCCGGCGGCGCCTGTCTTCTTCCATGCCTTGCGCGAATGGCAGGACTTTTCGAGCAGCGGGCGTGTGCCCTGCACAAAGTGCATCGCGTCAAAATAATCGCCGGTTTCTGCGCGAAGCCGTTCTTTCAGCTTGTCGCGATCGCTTTCGTGGCGCAACTTGTCAGCCCGAGACAATGCAAGGATTCCATATTTCGGGCGGACCCGGGAAAGCTCGTCAAGTATGCAACGTTCGGTCAGGCGCCAGGCCTGCGAGGCAATGGTGACCCAAAGAAGCAGATCTGCCGATTTGACGGTCTCGAAATGCTCGTCGCCCAACTCGTCCGCAGTCGTCATCGGCAGTTCGATCAGCTCGTAGGGGCGCAGATGCGCCGCGCTGCTGCCAATGACGATCCGTTCGGCGCCGCGCAGGGCATTCATGTCGCCCGGTTCGACCTTGCAGGATGTGCCGTCGGGAAACGTCGTCGCGACAACGGGGTGCCGCTGCCATCGCACGGATATGGCCGGACGCGTGGGCGCACCGATGTTGTCAGGCAGCAGGCGCCTTCTCATCAGAGCGTTCAGCACGGTTGACTTGCCCGAGCTGACCTCGCCACAAATCACGATCCGGCGTGTGTTTTCCAACGGTTCGAAGAGCATCGCAGTTTGCTGACTATGCAGCCCTTTCCAGTTTTGAACGAACCAAAGAGCTTTCAATGGCCGACAGGTTGATGAGGCGCCGTTCGACAACCTCCATCTGACTTTGAACGCGCATGATGACGCTTTGGCGGAAGGCCGGGTCGGTAGCGACCTTCTGGTACTCGATCATTTCCTTTTTCAGGTGGCGCACGCGATCGTTCAGCGACATGTCGAACATGCGCAATACGACACGGATACGATCGTTGCCGGCGGAAGCCCGTTCCACCTGGGCCTCGTTGAAGGCCGCCAGGATCTTTTCCATTGACGGGCGCAACTCCTCCGCGGCGATGGTTCGCAGGGCGGCAACCATCTTGTCGACATTGAACTCGGGCTTGCGCCAGAATGCCCAGCTGCGATTGCTGACCATCGCCACTTTCAGGGATTGCTTGGCAAGCGTCAGCGTCGACACGAAATTTTCGTGCGGAAGATCGTCCAGCGTGATGCTTTCGGTATTCTCATTGAACTTGTCTTTCAGCATTTTCTGACAGGAAGACAGGCAGTTGTTGAGAACCACATCGGTGCCGGTGCGGGATGTATTCCAGGCCCTGCTGATCTCCTCTTCCATTGCGCGTTGCAACGGCGACAGGTCGACATTCAGGGTCCGCCTTGCAGAGCCGCGCAGGCTGTTCGAGAAAATATACTCCTGGAATACCTGTTTCTGATCGCCGACGAAGGTTTCGATGGATGAGATCAGGCGGGTTTCGAGGCGTGACCAGGCCTTGCTGAGCAGCTTCTCGATCTGGACTTCGGCGGTGTCGACCTGCTCTTCCAGATCGCCCTGAAGGCTCTTGACCTCGTCGATCTGCTCCTGCATTTCCTGAATCGCCATGTAGGCAACTTCGCCATTGACATGGGAAATACGCGTGCGCAGCGTATCGCGTTCCCGGCGGTTGACAAACAGCACACCTTCAAGCTCTGCGCGAATATCGCTGCTTATCTGCGCCAGCTGCTGCCGTCCCACACCGCTGTCAATCGCGTCCGAGATTTCATTTGCGACCGCATCCATGCCCGAGGCAAGCCACAGCCGGTCTTCGCGTTCTGTGGGTACATGCCCGTAACGCGATTTCAGATAGCGGGCGAGCCGAACATCGTCCAGCGCCTTGCGTTCGGCCTCTGCTTCCTTCCCGGTTTGCAGGATCAGATCGGCCATGTAGCCCGAGCCGACAAGAATGGAAAACTCGATATCGGGAATGGCCTCGTGCAACCGCATTTTCACATCGTCGAGAACCCGCGGAACGTCATTGTCATAATCGTCCAGCTCGTCGATGCGGTTGATGAAGATCATCACATCCTTGTGGTCCTGCTTGGCCAGAATGCGGATCAACGCCACATCGACATCGGTCAGCGGCTGATGGGCCGACAACACGACAACGAAGACATCCGATTTGTCGAGGCTGCGGCAGGTAAACTCATCGCGAACCAGAAACGGATCATTCACGCCCGGGGTGTCGGTGATGATGGTCGGAACCTGAAACTCGGGAAGGCGCGAATATACATTGGCGACCTTGGTAAGCGTGGAGTAGCGGCCGATCGCGTCGTTGTCGGTGTCCGTGGTGGTGCCGGGGCCGGCGCAGACATAGGCCTTGAGCAGCTCCGAGCTGACATAGTCGTATTCGTGGGTTTCCCCAAGGAGCGCGGTATAGTTTTTCCCCAGCTGGGTTTCCGCACGGGCGCGCATTTCATCGCTCTGCTTGCGCAGCAGCGCGGTATCGAACCCGGGCAGGAGCTGTTCGGTGAGCTTGCGGATTCTCGATTCACCCGAAACGATTTCATCCCAGTCGCGCTCGGCAAAGAATTCGAAGCTGCCACCGGAAACCGGATCGCCCGGCATGTTGACACGAATGTTGGTGACCACCGAGGTCCAGGGATTGACATCGGACGGCAGGAAATCGTGATTGCGCAGGAACGCGTTGAGAAAGGTCGATTTCCCGGCCTTGACCTGTCCGATCACCGCCACCCGTGCGGCCCAGTTGTCCAGGCGGTTGCGCAGTTCACGGAAAGTCTGACGGTTCTCGCGGCCGGCCGTCTTTTCCAGACTGTCGAGAGTTTCCTGAAGGAAGTTGAGTTCCTGGCGTTGGTTGGGAGCAATTTTCATGGCCGTTCTCACTCACTCTTTTCCGCGGCCGCGGCATAGCCACGTCCGGCATCGGGACGTTGCTCCGTCCCACCCGATGCTTTCATTGCCTTAAGCTTGTTTTCCTGCACCATCCCCGAGTCGCGCTCCAGGATCGACACCAACCGTTCGGCGGCTTTCATGATGGCGACCGGATCGTTGCGATCGACATTTTCCAGCAAACGGGTCCATACGACGCGGATCTTGCTTTTGCTCTCCGCCGGTTGCGCGGGCGGCGCGGTCACGGGAATCGGCACGACCTTGGGGCTCGCCGGCGCCTTGGCGTGGGGCTCCGGGGCAGGTGTTTTAACCCGGCGCGGCCGGATCATCTGCATCGCCCGCGACGGGCGCGATGTCTTGCCGGCTTCCCTGGCCGGTTTCCGGGAAACGCTCCTGCCGCCGGTAAATTCGTCAATCGCCGGCGAGTCGGCGCCGCTGATTTCAATCCGATCGCTCAGGTATTGCACATGTTCGCGCACGCCATCGACATCGGCGGCATCAAGCAGCGACACCATGAGGAACATGTCGAAAATGTCTGCCGCCTCGCGTTCGACACGCTGAAGCACGCGCCCGGCGTTAGCCTCATCGCCCAGCAGATCGGCATGGGTAATGATGAGTATGGCATTTCTTCGAAGCCGTTCCGGCATTGCCCGCCAAACCGCCTTTTCGGTTTGCCGCCAGGCCTGGGTGGCATTGGTGCACCAGATCACGGCATCAGCATAGTCGAGCATCCTCTTCCAGGACGCGGCATCCATGTTGGGGTCGGAATTGCCGGGCGTATCTATGATGTCCAGGCGTTGCAGGATCGGCGCGGAATGCCCCAGGACGCAAAACTGCGTGGTGTCGAGCACGACCTGATCGAGCGCTTCCAGGCGCCGCAGACGGCCCGCCGTGTTTACCTGGGCCAGTCCGCTCGCCCCCCCGACCAGCCAGACCGGCGGCAAGGCGGTCGCCGTAACGTTTGACGGCAACACGCTGGTCCCTGCCAGGCCGTTGATCAGCTGGGTCTTGCCGGAGCTGAATTCTCCCGCGACCATGATCCGCGGCTTGCGTGCCTTGTTGCGGCTAGAGACGGGCGCTGTGGCCGCCCTGTTCCAACGGCTTCTCATGCAGATGCCCTCCTTCGTTCGTCAGACCCTCTCCATTTGGGCCTTTGTGTTTTGTCACCGTTGTTCATCCGCTCGAGCATCGCCTCGCAGAACTTGCCCTGATCGAGTGCGAAGGTGGTGATGATTTCCCGCGTGGTGGCGACGGCGGGGTCGAAGAAATGTGTCAGGAGGTCGTCGATAAGCGGTGTGGTTTCGGCGACAATGACACCGCGGTATTTCTTTTCGATCCTCTTGGTTGCGCCAAACCGCAGAAGTCTCTGCATTCCGGCGCCCTTCCAGAAATTGCTCCAGTAGCTGCCCCCGAGATCCAGCGAGAGCGTGCGCGCCAGAACCGTCGGGGCCTGATGGACCGGCTGCTCCGGGAATTCGATCAACTCGGTGTTGCGGAACACGTTCAGATCGTTCTGCAAGATGTCTTCAACACCGTCCAGAACCGCCATGAACCCGGTTTCCCCTTCCCGCCGCAGTTTGCTGCAGGCTGCATTGAAGGCGGTTTTCATCGCCATGCGCAGGCCCATGGGGTCATGTTCCCACGCGCCGTTTTCGCCATACATGATGACATGGGAATGCAGTGCCTCGACCGCCGAGTTCACGAATGTCACCTGTGCGCGCTTCAGCCGTGCGTGCAACTGTTCACGCAGTTCGGCGGCATCGGTGTCGAAAAGCGTGGTGGCCTTTTGCAGGACATCGGCCAGTTTCAGCATCAGGTCGCTGTGGGTCATCGCCTCGCTGGCGACACCTTCGGGATGCAAAACCGTTATGTTTTCAACGGATTCGCTCATCTCGATGATGGTTTCGATTTCGCGGTCTATATCGCGCATGAAGGTGGCGCCCACACCTTCGACAATCCGCCTGGCAATGGCCCGGTGCAGCTCGAGCACACCCGATGAGTCAAGTGCCGCATCGCGCAGCACCTCCGGCGACGACAGGTCTTCGCCTTCGTGCAGGGTCTGTAGCGCGGCAAGGCTGCGCGACTGCATTTCATCCTCGCCGGAAAGGGCGAAGTTTGCCCAATATCCGCTGCCGAACACGATTTCGATATCCTGGTGCAGGCCCATCCGGCCCAGCGTTTTCTGGATCGAAGAGCGGATCTTCTTCTTCTCGCCCTCCGGATCCCGCAATTCGTCAATACGGTTGACGAAGATCAGCACTTCGCGCGCTTCTACGGCACAGATGATCCGCAGCAGGGCAACGTCCATGGTCGACAATGCCTGGTGGGCCGACAGCACCACCACACAGACCCGGCTGTCGCTGATGGCGTTCAGGGTGATCTGCTCGCGCATCATGAAGGTGTCGTTCACGCCCGGCGTGTCGCGCAGGCACAGACCGCGCGGCAGGTCTTCGGCTTCGAGGTAGAGATCGGCCGTCTTGGTCAGGTCGGCATAAACGCCTTCCTCCGCGCCCTCACCCATTTCCGCCGGATCGCCATAGCATATGTAACGATCAATGATATTCCGGTCGAAACTGGGAAAGGCATGGCTGGTTCCGATCAGCTTCGCGAATTCGTCGCCCAGCCGCGATTCGGTGGTCTGGCGCATTTCCACGACCTGGGCGCGGACTTCTTCGGCCTCGCCCTCAAACCCGGCGCGATCGGCCATTTCGCCCAGCCGGCCGCCGGTAGCGATCAGCCGGTCCCATTCATGCTGGTCGAAAAACCGGAAAAGCGCGCGGGTATTCGCGGGGCGGAACCTGCTGTTCAGGTGCAACGCGGTGATGACCGAGGTCCAGGGGTTGACGTCGGACGGCAGCAGATCGACCTGGCCCACCATCGCGTTGAGCAATGTGCTTTTGCCGGCCTTGATCTGGCCGATGATGCTGACCGAGGGTTCGAAGGCACGGATCTTTTCCAGAACACGTTCTATCGGTTCTTCCACAAAGCCGAGCGCAGTTTCGCTGTACTCTTCAATCGCCTGTTCCAAACCGTCGAGCAGTGACCAGTACTGGTTCAGTTCCTCAAACCCCTGCTGGTGCTTCTGTTTGACACTGCCTTGCGACATATGAGCCTCTCTACCGGCTTCTTCGATGCCGAAGCCTCCACACAAATCCGTTGACCGCCCATCTGCCGGCTACGAAAACCACGCCTCCGGGGGCCATGCCTCTCAAAGACACGAACCGGTGCGGACAAAATGCGCCGCACACACGACAGTTAACGAATCGTAAAGAGGCGACAATATGGTCAAATGATGTGTCTTTGGGGGTTTTTGGCTACAAACCGGCAGATATCGCAGCCCCCCGGGGCTTGCGGCCACCCGCCCCGCGCCGGTGCAGCTGTTGCAGGTTTCCGGGCCAGCAGGACACCGGCCCGAAAGCCGGCGCCGGTTTGCCCCCGGCCGCCGCGGCATCCGGTCGCAGATGAATACAAGACTCAGGCGCGCGCAGTATAACCCAAACCAGCCATTCGGCCCCCGCGCAGCCTGGCCAGGGGCAATCCGCCCTCTTCCGGGGAAGGCCCGATTTGGTGCGGCCTGGCAGGCCGAAATTTCGTTTATTCAAGCTAAATCAGTCTGTTACCCGCAGCCCCCGGGTCGGAACCGCGCCATGCCGCCGCGCGAGGGACTGACCAGAGCGGCACAGACGCTCAAACGCCTTCACGCCGTTGCGGCAACTCGAGTTCGGCGCCATGCGGTCCGAACAAACAGGTAAAGCTTGTATAATTATTGAACCCCATTCCGAAAACCGCCAACCCGGTTTCAATTCCTTTTCAGGCCGAGTCCCGAACGCCCGACCTTTCGGCGCGGCAGACATGAGTATAACGGAACCGACCGGCTGGCCTCATGTCAGCCCGGCAAAAGCCGGAAAAGCCTGCCAGAGCGCTTGCACGCCCGCGCCGGACGCTCAGGCAACCACAATCCCCTGATGCCGCCAGCCTCATCGGGGCGCTTTCGCAGCATTCCGGGCGATATTCCGGGCGATTTTCAGGTTTCTGCTGCGGCGCGGCATTTTCTGCTTGCGCATTCGTGCGCCTCCATGTTCGCTTGCGCAACAAAATTGCCACGCCAAACCTGCAACGGAGAGAATCATGACCCAGTCGATGCGCCCCTTCCGGTCCGTGCTCTACATTCCCGGCTCCAACGCCCGCGCGCTGGACAAGGCGCGCGGGCTTGCCGCCGACGCGATCATCTTCGACCTTGAAGATGCCGTCGCCCCCGGTGCCAAGGCCGAGGCCCGCGCGCTTCTGCGTGCCGAGCTTGAGAAGGGCGGCTACGGCAAAAGGGCGCGGCTGGTGCGGGTCAACGGGTTCGACACCGAATGGGGCATGGACGACATTGCGGCCTTCCGCGGGGTCGATTGCGAGGGCATCCTGCTGCCCAAGGTCAGCGCCGCGCGTGATGTCGAGATCCTCACCGGCCTCGTGCCCGGCCTGCCGATCTGGGCGATGATGGAGACCGCCGCCGGGGTGCTGAACGCCCGCGAGATTGCCGCCCATCCGCGGCTGGCCGGGATCGTCATGGGCACCAACGATCTGGTGAAGGAGCTTGACGCCACCCCCGGCCCGGACCGCGCCGAGATCATGACGTCCTTGCAACTGGCGCTGCTCGCCGCGCGGGCCGATGGCATTCCGATCGTCGACGGGGTCTACAACGCCTTCAAGGACGAAGACGGGCTCCGGCGCGAATGCGAACAGGGCCGCCGTCTCGGTTTCGACGGCAAGACCCTGATCCACCCGGCGCAGCTGGCGATCGCCAACGAGGTGTTCTCGCCAACGGAAGAGGCACTGGCGCTGGCGCGGCGGCAGATCGAGGCCTTCGAGGCGGCGAAGGCCGAAGGCAAGGGCGTGGCGGTGGTCGATGGCAAGATCGTCGAAAACCTCCATGTGGCCACGGCAGGCGCGCTGCTCGCCAAGGCCGAGGCGATCGCCGCACTGGAGGGGTGAGCGCAACCGCATAGGACCGAGGGCGCAAAAGCGCATGAGGTTCGGTGGAAACGACAAGAGGAGTCCGCCGATGACATGGCTGGTTCTGGGCGTGGGGCTCTGGGCGTTTGCGCATCTGTTCAAACGCCTCTTCCCCGCACGCCGCGCGGCGCTCGGGGAGACGGCCCGGGGGCTGGTGGCGCTCGGGGTGCTGGTGGCGCTCGTGCTGATGGTGATCGGCTTCCGTGCCGCCGATGGCGAATTCTTCTGGGGCCGCTCCCCCGCTCTGGTGGGCATCAACAACCTGCTGACGCTCGCGGCGGTCTATCTCTTCGCCGCCTCGGTGGCGCAAACCCGGGTCACCGCCTGGCTCCGGCATCCGCAGCTTTCTGCGGTGATACTCTGGGCGGTGGCGCATTTGCTGGTCAACGGTACCACCGAAAGCTTCGTGCTGTTCGGCGGGCTGCTTTTCTGGGCCCTGGCCGAGGTGGTGCTGATCAACCGCCAGACCGTCTGGACCCGCCCCGGCGGCGGCTTCGCGCTGCACAAGGAGGCGCTGACAGCGGTTGCGGCGGGCATCGCCTATGCGGCGATAACCTATGCCCACGATTGGTTCGGCTACCCGCCCTTCGGCTGAACGGGCTCATCCGCCAGCCGCCCCAGACCCAAAGACAGGAGACGCCAATGACCAAGACAAACACGGGACGGTTCTTCGAGGATTACCGCGTCGGTGAGATGATCGCCCATGCGGTGCCGCGCACGGTTTCGGGCGGCGAACGCGCGCTTTACCATGCGCTCTACCCTTCCCGCCACGCGCTGTATTCGTCGGACGAGTTTGCCCGGGCGAGCGGTCTGCCCGCCGCCCCGATCGACGATCTTGCGGCCTTCCATCTCGTCTTTGGCAAGACCGTGCCCGACATCTCGCTCAACGCGGTCGCCAATCTGGGCTATGCCGAGGGGCGCTGGCTGAAGCCGGTCTACCCGGGCGACACGCTCAGCGCCGAAAGCGAGGTGATCGGGCTGAAGCAGAATTCCAACGGCAAGTCCGGCGTGGTCTGGGTGCGCACCACCGGGACCAACCAGCGGGGCGAGGCGGTGCTCGACTATGTGCGCTGGGTGATGGTGCGCAAGCGCAACCTCTCGGCGCCGGCGCCCGAAACCGTGGTCCCCGAGCTGAAACCGGCTTTGGCGGCAGAAGATCTGGTGGTGCCGGAGGGGCTCGACTTCACGCAATATGACTTCACCCTCGCCGGTGAGCCGCACCGGTTTGGCGATTACGAGATCGGCGAGAAGATCGACCATGTGGACGGGGTGACCATCGAGGAAGCCGAACACATGCTGGCGACGCGGCTGTGGCAGAACACCGCCAAGGTGCATTTCGACGCCACCAACCGCGAAGACGGCAAGCGGCTGATCTATGGCGGCCATGTGATCTCGATGGCGCGGGCGCTGAGCTTCAACGGGCTGGCCAATGCGCAGATGATCGCCGGGCTCAACGCCGGTGCCCACGCCAACCCCTGTTTCTCGGGCGACACGCTGCGGGCCTGGTCGGAAGTGCTCGACAAGGCCGCGACCACCGCCCCCGGCGTCGGTGCGGTGCGGCTCAGGCTGATCGCCACCCGCCACGGCGCGCCGGAGTTCGCGCTGAAGGGGGAGGACGGCCGGTATCTGCCCGAGGTGCTGCTCGATCTGGACTATTGGGCGCTCATGCCGCTGTAAGCGTTGTCTGAACCGGCCGGGGCGCGGAGCCGTTTGCACCCGCGCGGCCGGCACCTCGCCAGGCCGGCCAGAGCGGCGCCGGGCGTGGACGTCTTGCGCGCCGGCGACGCCCGGAATCACCCCCTGCCCGGCCTATGCCGGAGACCTCGCCGGACTGTCTCCCCGACAAAAATACTCGGCTTTTCAAGGGGCCGCACCCCCGGCGCCGGTGTGATCACATTCGAACCTTTTCTGATATGTTTGCGCTCCCAAGCGGCGTTTTCGCGCATGAACCCCGTGACACAGCCGCCGAATGCAGTATGCATATGCAGAACCGCCAATAGATCGAAAGGGCATGTCATGGCCGACGTGGAACGGGGCAACCGCCCGCTTTCGCCGCACCTCGATATCTACAAGCTTCCGCTCAACGCAATCGTTTCGATCCTGCACCGCGCGACCGGTGCCGCGGTCGGCGGCGTGGTCATGCTTCTCGCGCTCTGGTTCCTCGGCGCGGCCTGGTCCGAACCGGTGTTCAACGCGCTCGACTGGCTGCTGACCTCCTGGCTCGGCTGGCTGGTGCTGCTCGGCGCCACCGCCGCACTGTGGCTGCATTACTTCAACGGCATCCGGCATCTGATCTGGGATACCGGCGCCTGGTTCGGCAAGAAACGCGTTGCACGTTCGGCCAAGGTCACCATTGCCGCCGCCGGCACGCTCACCCTCGCCACCCTCATCGTCGCCATTGTCTGGTAGGAGCAAACATGCGTTACCTCACCGACCGCAAGCGCGCCCTCGGCCTCGGCTCGGGCAAATCCGGCACCTCCCATTTCTGGGAACAGCGGATCACCTCCGTCGCCCTCGCGGTACTTGTGCCGCTGTTCGTCTTCCCGCTCGCCTACAACCTCGGTTCCAGCTACGAGGAGGTCCGTGCGGCCTATTCCCATCCGGTCAACGCGATCGTCGGCGTGGCGTTCTTCCTGACCGCTTTTCTGCACTTCTTCCAGGGCATCCAGGTGGTGATCGAGGATTATGTCCATGGCCGCTGGGAGATCGTGCTGATCATCACCATGCGCCTGCTCTCCTCGCTCTTCGCCCTGACCGGCGCGTTCGCCATCCTGAAAATCGCCTTCACCGGCTGAGGTACGACAATGGCTTCCTACGAATACCAAACCCACGAATATGACGTTGTCGTGGTCGGGGCCGGGGGCGCCGGTCTGCGCGCCACCCTCGGCATGGCCGAACAGGGCCTGCGCACCGCCTGCGTGACCAAGGTCTTCCCCACCCGCTCGCACACCGTCGCCGCCCAGGGCGGCATCGCCGCGTCGCTGTCCAACATGGGGCCCGACAGTTGGCAATGGCACATGTACGACACCGTGAAGGGCTCGGACTGGCTCGGCGATACCGATGCGATGGAATATCTCGCCCGCTCCGCCCCGGCCGCGGTCTATGAGCTCGAGCATTACGGCGTGCCGTTCTCGCGCACCGAGGAAGGCAAGATCTATCAGCGCCCCTTCGGCGGCCACACCACCGAGTTCGGCGATGGTCCCCCGGTGCAGCGCACCTGTGCCGCCGCCGACCGCACCGGCCACGCCATCCTGCACACGCTCTACGGCCAGTCGCTGAAGAACAACGCCGAGTTCTATGTCGAATATTTCGCCATCGACCTGATCCTGTCGGAAGACGGCGTCGTCCAGGGTGTGCTCTGCTGGAAGCTCGACGACGGCACTTTCCACGTGTTCTCCGCCAAGATGGTGGTGCTCGCCACCGGCGGCTACGGCCGGGCCTATTTCTCCGCCACTTCGGCGCATACCTGCACCGGCGACGGCGGCGGCATGGTGGCGCGGGCGGGGCTGGCGTTGCAGGACATGGAATTCGTCCAGTTCCACCCGACCGGGATCTACGGCTCGGGCTGTCTGATCACCGAGGGCGCCCGCGGCGAAGGCGGCTATCTGACCAACTCCGAAGGCGAGCGCTTCATGGAGCGCTATGCGCCCAACTACAAGGACCTCGCCCCGCGCGACTATGTTTCGCGCTCGATGACGATGGAAATCCGCGAAGGCCGCGGGGTCGGTGAACATGGCGATCACATCCATCTCAACCTCTCGCACCTGCCGGCCGAAGCGCTCGCCGAGCGTCTGCCCGGGATCTCCGAGAGCGCCAAGATCTTCGCCGGGGTCGATGTCACCAAGGAGCCGATCCCGGTGCTGCCGACGGTGCACTACAACATGGGCGGCATCCCGACCAACTATTGGGGCGAGGCGCTGAACCCGACGGCGCATGACCCGAATGCGGTGGTTCCGGGGCTGATGGCCGTCGGCGAGGCCGGTTGTGCCAGTGTCCACGGCGCCAACCGTCTCGGCTCCAATTCGCTGATCGACCTCGTGGTCTTCGGCCGCGCCGCGGCAATCCGCGCCGGTCAGATCCTGACCCCGGGCAGCGCCAACCCGGAGCCCAACAAGGCCAGCATCGACAAGGCCTTCGACCGGTTCGATGGCTTGCGCCACGCCTCCGGCGGCATCGCCACCGCGGATCTGCGGCTCGAGATGCAGCGCACCATGCAAACCGACGCCGCGGTGTTCCGCACCTCGGAGACGCTTGCCGAAGGGGTCAAAAACATGACCGCCATCGCCGCCAAGCTCGACGATCTGCATGTCACCGACCGGTCGCTGATCTGGAACAGCGATCTGATGGAAACGCTGGAGCTCACCAACCTGATGCCCAACGCCATGGCCACCATCACCGGGGCCGAGGCGCGCCACGAGAGCCGTGGGGCCCATGCGCATGAGGATTACAGCGAGCGCGACGATGTGAACTGGCGCAAGCACACCATCGCCCATGTAGACGGCAACAAGGTGACGCTGAGCTACCGTCCGGTGGTGCTCGACCCGCTGACGACCGAAGCCGAAGGCGGTATCGAACTGGCGAAGATCGCGCCAAAAGCGCGGACCTTCTGAGCCGATGGCGGCCGGCCACATAACGCCCGCGCTGACGGTGCATCTGGGGGTGCAGAAGACGGCCTCGACCGCTCTGCACCACCTCATGAACCGCAACGCGGCGCGGCTGGCCGGCAGGCTCACCCTGCGCACCCCTGCGCCGGACACGCCGCTGCGCGCCACGGCCCGGGCCGCGATCGACTACAGCCTTGCGCCCTCCGACGCCACGCGTGAGGCGCTCGCGGGGGCGATCCGGCGCCTGTGCGACGAGCTGCTTGCCACCGGCGAGGCGCCGATCCTCGTCAGCCACGAGAACCTCCCCGGCGCGATGCCGGGCAATGGCGGCGAACTGCGACTCTACCCGCATATCGGCGCCATCCTCAGCCTGCTCAGCGAACATCTCGCCCCCTTCGCCCCGCGTTTCGCCTTCTACACCCGCGACATGGCGGCCTGGAAGAAGAGCGTCTACAATCAGGCGGTCAAGACCGACGGCTACCCCCGCGCCCGCGAGGCATTCGAGGCCGAGACCGCCGGTTGCGGCACCTGGGACGAGATGCGCGCCCGTGCCGTCGCGGCGGTGGGAGAGGCCAATGTGGCCTTCTTCGCGCTCGAAGACGAGCCCGACCAGATGCGCCCCGGCCAGCAGCTTCTGTCTTGGGCCGGGCTCACACCGGAGGAAATCGCGGCCCTCGCCCCGCTTACGTATAAACCAAACCAGAGCCTCAACCCGGGCTCTCTGGAATTCATGCGGCAGATCAACCGGATCGGCCTCGCCCCGGCCCCCCGGATGAAGGTCATGCAGCTTGTAACCCGAAACCAGGCGCTGTTCGCGCCAAGCCTTGCCGGGGCCGAGCCCCACGGCGAGCAGAGATGAGAACAGGCCGCGGGCCTGAGGCCCCGGCATCGACCCGAAAGGTAGCGACATGGTTCAACTGACCCTTCCGAAGAACTCGCGTATCCGCACCGGCAAGACCTGGCCGAAACCCGCTGGCGCCACCAATCTGCGCAAGTTCATGATCTACCGCTATGACCCGGACAGCGGCGACAACCCCCGGGTCGATACCTATTTCCTCGACATGGACAGCTGCGGGCCCATGGTTCTCGACGCGCTGATCAAGATCAAGAACGAGATCGACCCCACGCTCACCTTCCGCCGCTCCTGCCGCGAAGGCATCTGTGGCTCCTGCGCGATGAATATCGACGGCCAGAACC
The DNA here is from genome assembly GCA_002746935.1 of Rhodobacterales bacterium. Classification (GTDB taxonomy): domain Bacteria; phylum Pseudomonadota; class Alphaproteobacteria; order Rhodobacterales; family Rhodobacteraceae; genus Sinisalibacter. The sequence goes on along the minus strand of PDRW01000023.1, from coordinate 78,869 downwards.
ACCTCGCCTGCATCTACGGTCTCGACGAGATCAAGGGCGACGTGAAGATCTACCCGCTGCCGCATATGCCGGTGGTGAAAGACCTGGTGCCGGATCTCACCCATTGGTATGCCCAGCACGCCTCGATCAAGCCCTGGCTGATCACCGAGACCCCGGAGCCGAAACAGGAGTGGAAGCAATCCATCGAAGACCGCAGGAAGCTCGACGGTCTCTATGAATGCGTGATGTGCGCGTCATGCTCGACCTCCTGCCCGAGCTACTGGTGGAACGCCGACCGCTATCTCGGCCCGGCCGCGCTGCTCCATGCCTACCGCTGGATCATCGACTCGCGCGACGAGGCCACCGGCGAACGGCTCGACGAGCTTGAAGACCCGTTCAAGCTCTACCGCTGCCACACGATCATGAACTGCACCCAGACCTGCCCGAAAGGGCTGAACCCGGCGAAGGCCATTGCCGAGATCAAGAAGATGCAGGTCGCACGGACGCTGTAAGCGGTTGGTTCACAACGAAAGCCCCGCCGGTTGCGCGGGGCTTTTCTGTCAGAAAGGGCCGCCCGCACCACAGGCCGTCGCACGGCTGGTCGCTCGGCACGGTTGGGAAGGCGGCCTGGAGCCGGTGCTATTCTGCCTTGTTCGCCGCCGCGGCCAGCAATTGAGCCAGACCCTGCTTGGCCTGCGTTTCGGCGCAGGTCGTCATCGCCCCGATCGCCTGGCTCGACCCCCGCAGCGAGAACTCCGCCACATCGCGCCCATCGGCCGTCGTGAGAACGGCCGTATTGGCGGCGGCCAGAGTGTTGAGCAGATTCGCAAATGCGGGATCGCTCGCCCAGGCGACGTTCAGTGCATGTCCCTCCGCCTGCCCCTGCAACACCCACCGGCCCGCCCCCGCGCGAAGCTCAAATGGCGGGGAATCCTGGCCAAGGTTCCATTCCGCATTCGACAGCGACATGGTGGCGGACAATGCCCCCGTTCCCAGTTCGAGACGAAGCATGAGCTCCGTGCCATCCGGGCTCCTGGTTTCGACCATGCAGGCGCTCCAGGTCACGTCGCCATCCGCCGCGTAGGCGCTCGAATAAAACACCCAGTCACCACTGCGTTCATATTCCGCTGCAAAGCAGGGCGCCACGGCAACAAGGGCAAACGGCAGGGCCATGAGGCGGGAAACACGGATCATGAGAACCTCCGGTAACGTCAACTGCCCGTGAACGGTGCCCCTAAGGTTTTAACAATGAACAGGGCAGTTCTGTGCCGCAATCGCGGTCATCCGGGGGCGAAAACCGACCTGGGCGGGCATTCCGGCGGAACGGACGGGCGCGCGCAGGCCGTGCACAGGGACCGGCTGCCGGGATCCGTTCGGAAAGCCGTTTCGGAGCGGCCTCCCTGCTGGCGCGATTCCGCTGCTCCCCTGGTCAGATGCCGGCCAAGGATTGCCGATTGGCTAAGTGAGTCGCTTATTGAAATGTGCAAAAATCTTGCATCCTGCACCAATATCCAACCTTTCTGCACCGAAACAGCCACAGCTAAGCGTTTGTTTGCAAAATGAGAACACTAGCCTATCCCTTTTGATAGGTGTCCTCCTCTGTGGTTTTTTTGTCAAAGCAAAACACCCGCGGTCGACGTGTAACGACCGGACCCATGTTTGTGGAGCGAAAGTTGAAAGTGTTGGTGGCCGCCCGAAGGGGCCTGGCCAATGTATTGATGAACCTGCTGGAGGAGGTCGGCATTGAAGCCGAACCCGTAGCCGACCCCGCCGAGGCCCTCGCGCGGCTGCGGGCTGTCGCCGGGGTGGACGGTCTGATCGTTCTGCTCGACTATGAAATGCCCGGCCTCTCTGGCACACGCGGAACGCAGTTGGCACGCTCGCTGCTGGGCGAACGCCCCCTGGGGCTGGTTTGCAGCCTTGCCGGCCCGGGTACCGCCCGGAGAATGCTCTCGGCCGGCGCCACGGCCGTCTTGCCTGCCGGGCTCACCGCGGAAGCGTTGCGCGCCAGTCTCGGCCTGCTGGCAATCCGGCAGCGCTGCGTGATTGTCGGCCATGACGTCGCCACGGTGCCCTTCGACGCCGCGGCCTCGCTCACCGAACGGGAACTCCAGGTGCTTTGCGGCATCTGCGACGGGCTTCAGAACAAGGAGATCGCCCATCGTTTCGGCATCCGCGAGGTGACGGTGAAAATGCATGTGCGGGCCATCGTGCGCAAGCTGGGGGCGCGCAACCGCACCCATGCGGCGATGATCGCCCGCGACATGGAAATCGTGTGAGGCGCGGTGCCCCGGGTCAGTCCTCCGGCGGCGCGTCGTCCCAGCGGTCAGAGAGGATCCGTTGCGCATCGCCTTCGGGATCGTCATATTGCCGGCTTCTGAGCGACCAGAAGAAGAAGACAAGCCCGATGCCACCAAGAAACAGCGACGCCGGGATCAGAAAGACCAGAATGTTCATTTGAGCCCTTTCAGCCGCAGGGCGTTGAGCGAAACGGTGATCGACGAGGCCGACATCGCCAGCGCCGCCGCAAGCGGGGTCGCCAGCCCCGCCAGCGCAATCGGAATGGCAATCGCGTTGTAGCCAGCGGCAATGGCGAAGTTCTGCTTGATCCGACGTGTGGCCGAACGCGACAGCGCCACGGCCCCGGCGATGGGTTCGAGCGAGCGTCCGAGCAGCACGATGTCGGAGACCACACGGGTCGCTTCCAGCGCCGTCGCCGGGCTGATCGACACATGGGCCGCCGCCAGCGCGGCGGTGTCGTTCAGCCCGTCGCCGACCATCAGCACATGCGCCCCGGCCCCCGTGAGCGCCTCGATGGCGGCCACCTTGTCCGCCGGCAGCATGGCGGCACGGTAATCCTCGATGCCGAGGCGGAAGGCCACGTCCTGCACCGCCGCCGGGGCATCACCCGAAATCAGCGTGACCTTCAGGCCCTGTGCCTTCAGCCTGGCCACCGCTTCGGCGGCCCCGTCGCGGAGCGCATCGGTAAAGGTGAAGGCCACCGCCGGGCGCTTGCCGACCTTGAGATAGCTCGCCGTCCGGTCAAGCCCGCGGGCGCCCAGCCATTCGGCACGACCGAGGCGGACCTCCTGACCCTCCCAGAGCGCCTCGATGCCGTGTCCCGGGGTCTCGCGCACATCGGAGAGACCCGCAGGCCTCAGCCCCGCCTCAGCCGCCGCCACGGCGATCGCCTGGGCCAGCGGGTGCGACGAACCCTGAGCCAGCGCCAAGGCCACGGCGAGATCGGCGTCGGTATGGTCGCCCAGGTTGTCGAGCACCGGCTTGCCTTCGGTGAGCGTGCCGGTCTTGTCGAACACCACATGGCTCACCTGCGCCAGCCGCTCGGTGGCGGTGGCCGATTTCAGCAGCATGCCCTTGCTAAACAGCCGCCCCGAAGCGGCGGTGGTGACAGCGGGGACCGCGAGGCCAAGCGCGCAGGGGCAGGTAATGATCAGCACCGCCACCGCGATATTGAGCGACAGCCGCACATCGTAGCCGGAGATCACCATCCAGACGCAGAACGCCGCAAAAGCCAGAAGATGCACTGCCGGGGCGTAGATCTTCGCCGCCTTGTCGGCGAGCGAGGTGTATCTGTTGCGGCTGGTTTCGGCCATGGCCACGAGGTCGGCCATGCGGTGAAGCGCACTGTCCTTGCCCGCGGCGGAAACCCGGATGGCGAGCGGGCCGGTAAGGTTCACCTCGCCCGCATGGACGAAATCGCCGGGACCGGCAAACACCGGCAGGCTCTCGCCGGTCAGCAGAGACCGGTCGATCTCCGAGGTGCCGTCTTCGACCGTCCCGTCCACCGGCACCCGGGCGCCCGGCACCACGCGCACCACGTCGCCGACCGCGAGATCGGCCACCGAAACCACCTCCTCGCCGCCGTCCGGGTGCAGCCGGTGGGCGCGCGGCACTTCGAGCGCGGCCAGTTCCTCCGCCGCCGAGCGGGCCACGGCGCGGGTGCGGTGGTCAAGGTAGCGGCCGGCGAGCAGGAAGAAGGTGAGCGACAGCGCGGCGTCGAAATAGGCGTGCTGGCCCGACATCGCGGTTTCGTAGAGCGACATGCCCGCCGCCAGCAGGATCGCCAGAGAAATCGGCACATCCATGTTGAGCCGCCCGGCGCGCAGTGCTTCCCAGGCGTGGCGGAAGAAGGGCTGCGCCGAAAACGCGAGGATCGGCAGCGAGATGGCCGCCGAGACCCAGTGGAACAGATCCCGGGTCGCGTCAGAGGCGCCGGACCACACCGCGACGGAAAGCAGCATCACGTTCATCATGCCGAACCCGGCCACGCCAAGGCGCATCAACAGTTCGCGCGAGGCCCTTTCGGTGGCCGTCGTCGTCAGCACACCGGCATCAAGCTCATAAGCCTCATAGCCGATGCCGGTAAGATATTCCGCGAGCGCCTGCGCTTCGACGCCCGGATCGGCCTCGACGGTGGCGCGCTTGAGCGTCAGATTGACCCGCGCTGACCGCACCCCCTCGACCTGCTCGAGCGCCCCCTCCACCCCGACGATGCAGGCCGCGCAATAGGCCGTGGGAAGCGACAGCATGATCCGCTGCGCTTCCTGGCCATTGCCGTGATACCCTTTGCCGGCGGTATCCTTTGCGAGATGTGCGGCATCGCAGGCGGGGCAGGCAGAAACCGGGGCCGACATGGCTCAGCGGTCCGGCAGGAAGAGTTGAAGACGCTGGCGGAAGGCCGTGCCGTCCATTGCCACGGCCATGAGGCGCAGATCCCAGTTGCCGGAGTCGAGCGGTTCGACCTTTGCCACCTGCACACCGGACTCGTTCTGGTGGAAGGCAAGCACCTGGTCCTCGCCCTGGTGGGTCGGGCGGCCGATGGTGGCTTCGATCGCCTGCACCGGTGCGGGTTTGCCGTCCCGCCCGGTGATGGTAAGATAGACACTGTCGCGGGTCACCTCGGCAGAGGTTTCCCAGCCCAGTGCCTCCTGCGCCGCGCGCTCGACATCGAAGGTCTGGTTGGCGATATAGGAATTCTCCACCTCAAGCCCCGGGAAGGTTCCCACGGCCTTCCAGAGCAGAATCAGGTTTACCCCAAGAATAACGGCAAAGGCCCCCGCGAACATCGCGAAGACCTTGCGCCCGGTCAGGGGCTTGCCGCCGTCAGCTGTCGTTTCGTCGACTTCAGCCATGAAACCTCACTGCAATCCCGCACCCCCCGCCCTGGCCATCACTGGCCGGTTCCGTTGAAAACGGTATCCTTCGACGCGCGTTCGCCGCTTTCGCCATCGGTTACCCAGATCCGGATCGGGGTGCGATCGGTCCGCGCTTCGGGTGACCCCGGTTCTGCGGTGACGTAGAGGCGCACCTTCGTTTCCGCATCCGCTGCCGCTTCTACCACGGTTTTGTCACTGCCTTGAAGCGAAACCTTGAACGGAGAATCCGGGCTGAGCGCAACGTAGAACGGACGGGTGTCGCCGTGCTTGTTGCGGATGCCAAGCTCATAGGTGTTGCGGATCGTGCCGTCCGAGAGCATCACATAGACGGGATTGCGCTCGGGGCGCAGCGTGAGCGCCATGTCGGGGCGGATGAACAGCAGCACCAGCAGCGCAATGCCGACACCTGACCAGAGCGTGAAGTAAAGGATCGTGCGCGGGCGGAAGATGTGCCGGTAGACATGGGTCACCGGGTTGCCGGCGCGCTCATTGGCTTCGTCCTTCAGCGCCATGTAGTCGATCAGCCCACGGGGCTTGCCGACCTTGTCCATCATGTCATTGCAGGCGTCGATGCAAAGGCCGCAGGTGATGCAGGCCAGTTGCAGGCCGTCACGGATGTCGATCCCCATCGGGCAGACGTTGACGCAGGCATTGCAGTCGATGCAGTCACCGAGATTGTCGCGTTTCTTGCCGCGTCCGCGGGGCTCGCCGCGCCACTCGCGATAACCGATGGTGATGGTGTCTTCGTCGATCATCGAGGCCTGGATGCGCGGCCAGGGGCAGGCGTAGATGCAGGTCTGCTCGCGGGCAATGCCACCGAAGAAAAACGTGGTGAGCGTAAGAATGGTGAAGGTGACATAGGCCACGGCGGGGGCCTGGAATGTCAGCATGTTCTTCAGCAGCGTCGGTGCGTCGGCGAAGTAGAACACCCATGCCCCGCCGGTGGCCATGGCGATAGCGAGCCAGATCAGCCACTTGAGGCCGTATTTGCGGATTTTCTCACCGTTCCACGGCTGTTTCCAGAGGCGCACGCGGGCATTGCGGTCGCCTTCGATCCAGCGTTCCACCGCCACGAAGAGATCGGTCCAGACGGTCTGCCAGCAGGCGTATCCGCACCAGACCCGGCCGAGTGCCGAAGTGAACAGAAAAAGGCCGAGCCCTCCCATGATCAGAAGGCCCGCGATGAAATAGAATTCATGCGGCCAGATCTCGATCCAGAAGAAATAGAACCGCCGCCCCGCAAGGTCGATCAGCACCGCCTGATCGGGCAGGTTGGGCCCCCGATCCCAGCGGATCCAGGGCGTCAGGTAGTAGATGCTGAGCGCAATGCCCATGATCCACCATTTGATCGAGCGGAACCTCCCCTTCACGCGGCGCGGGAAGACCGGTTCGCGCTTCTGGTATAGCGGTTCCGAGGCGTCGGGGGTGTCGGCATCCATGGTGAGAATCCCTGCACTTACAGTTGGAATCCGTTGTAGGTATGGCCTCTATCTACCTCCATGACATGGATCAACCGTTATATCACTGACAGGGAATGTCTCTGTAAACCGCTGTTTTCGAAGAAAAACAAACATAAATCTTTGATATGACTTAAATCTGCCCGCCACCTGGCAGCTTTGCCTTTCACCCCTGCGGCAAACTGCCTCAACCGATATGGTCAAACGACCAATTCTGATTGTGCCTTTTGGCTACAAGTCTTTGACCCTACGCTGATGCTTTGCGGATCCTGGGATCAAGATCCACTCCCGTCAGCTGTACCGGACATGCCGGGGCGGGCAAGAGGTCCGGATTGGCGAAGCTTTGGCGGCGACGGGGAGCGGCACCGGCTGCCGGCCTTTGCGGCCTGACCCGGAGCCAGCTTCCGGAAAAGCCAAAGGGCCGCGGGTTGCCCCCGGCCCCTGGCGGATTTGCGGCACCGACCCCGGAGAAACGCGCGAACAGGATCAGGGATCGGTGCCTTTCCGGGGATATCGCCCCGGAAGTCCAGTGTGTTGGCCGGCTTACTGACCGCCGCCGAGCTGGTGGACGTAGAGCGCCACCGCGTTGATCTTCGCGGCCACACCCTCGGCGTCAGCCCCGGCGGCAAAGCTCGGGTTCATGCCCCAGGCCGGCATCACGCCGAACGGCCCGGTCTCGACGCTGTGAGTGACCTGCTCTTCCTTGTTGCCATAGAGCCAGATCGCGTCGCTCAGGTTGGGGGCACCGGTCGCAACGTCGCCGGTGGCGTCATCCATGTGGCAGGCCGCACAGTTGTCGGCAAACACCACAGCACCGTTCTCGACATTGCCATGCTCGGATTCGAGGCCGGAAAGCGAGCGGACATAAGCCACCACATCCTCGATGTCGGAATGCTCGAGGTAGTCGTCGCCGAAAGCAGGCATGGCCGCATAGCGAGCGTTGTCCTCGTCCTCGGTGTTGCGGATACCGTGGCGGATCGTATAGGCGATCTCCTCGATGTCGCCGCCCCAGAGCCAGTCGTTGTCGAGCAGGTTCGGATAGCCGAGCGCCCCCGCCGCGCCCGAGCCATGGCATTGCGAGCAATAGGTGGCGAAGGTCGCCTTGCCGTAGTTCATGGCGTATCTGTAGAGTTCGGAGCCCGGCTCGATCGTGGTGAGATCGGCCGCCGCCAGTTCGGCGTTGATCGCGGCGTTGCGCTCCTTGAACCTGGCCATTTCGGCCGCGACATTCGCCCGGGTCGACCATTCCAGCAGGCCGGGAGTTGCCTTGTTCAGCAGCGGCCAGGCCGGATAGGCGATGGAATAGCCGATACCCCAGATCACCGTGGCATAAAAGATCCACAGCCACCAGCGCGGCAGCGGGTTGTTGTACTCCTGGATGCCATTCCACTCATGGCCAGTGGTCTGTACCTTATCTTTTTTCTTGTCGTTGCTCAAAGCCGGTCCTCCTTGGCTGAGCGCCAGGATCAATCCTGGTCACCGGCAGGTTTGTCTTCGTGGCGGAATGGGATACCCGCGATGTCTTCGTGAACCCGGCGGCTGCCTGGGCGAAACGCCCAGACAATCACACCGATGAAAAACACGAACATGGCGAGGAGCACCCAGCTGTCCGCGAAGGCGCGGAAAACGGAGTAGGTGTCCTGTCCTTCCATCACTTCCTCCTTAACGGCTCGCGTCGGGGGTGAAGGTCTCGAAATCCACCATGGTGCCGAGCACCTGGAGATAGGCGATCACCGCGTCCATTTCGGTTACCTGCGGCTGCCCGTCGAAGTTCCGGGTCTGGGCACCCGGATAACGCTCGACAACCGCATCCGGGTCGGCATCTTCGAATATCGTGCCCTCCGGATCCGCCTGGCTCCAGAAATCGGCCTCGGCCGTTGCGATCTGCTCGTCGGTGTAGGGAACGCCGACAAAGCGGTTGGTTTTCATCGCGTCGACGATGTAGCTGTTTTCGCTGGTCGGGGTGATCTCGCGATCCATGAGGAAGGCGTATTTCGGCATCACCGATTCCGGCACCACGGACTGCGGGTCTATCAGATGGTCGACATGCCAGTCGTCAGAGTAGCGACCGCCGACGCGGGCCAGGTCGGGCCCGGTCCGCTTCGACCCCCACTGGAACGGATGGTCGTATTGCGACTCCGCCGCCAGCGAGTAGTGCCCGTAGCGCTCCACCTCGTCACGCATCGGCCGGATCATCTGGCTATGGCAGACGTAGCAGCCTTCGCGCACATAGATGTTGCGGCCGGCAAGCTCCAGCGGGGAGTAGGGGCGTACCCCCTCCACGTCCTCGATGGTGTTTTCGAGGTAGAACAGCGGCGCGATCTGGATGATGCCGCCGATGCTCACCACAAAGAGCGACAGGACCAGAAGAAGCGTGACGTTCCTCTCGATGATGACGTGTTTGTCAATAAGTGCCATCTGTCCGGCCCTCCTTATTCAGCCGGCGCCGCGGCAGACACTTCCCGTGCGACGGGGGCCTTCCTGACGGTCATCCAGAGGTTGTAGGACATGATGAGCGCGCCGGTCAGGTACAAGACTCCGCCGGTGCCGCGCACCACATACATCGGGAACTTTGCCGCCACGGTATCGGCAAAGGCGTTCACCAGGAAACCGTTGGCGTCGTACTGACGCCACATCAGACCTTCCATGATCCCGGTGACCCACATCGAGGCGGCATAGAAGATGATGCCGATGGTCGCGAGCCAGAAGTGCCAGGCCACGAGACGGGTCGAGTAGAGCCCGGTCTTGTTCCACAGCCGCGGGAACATGTAGTAGAGCGCGCCGAAGGTGATCATGCCGTTCCAGCCGAGCGCACCCGAGTGCACGTGACCGATGGTCCAGTCGGTGTAGTGGCTGAGCGAGTTCACCGCCCGGATGGCCATCATCGGCCCTTCGAAGGTGGACATGCCGTAGAAGCCGACAGAGACCACCATCATGCGGATGATCGGGTCGGTGCGCAGCTTGTCCCAGGCGCCCGACAGCGTCATCAGGCCGTTGATCATGCCGCCCCAGGAGGGCATCCACAGGATGATCGACATCACCATGCCGAGGGTCGAGGCCCAGTCCGGCAGCGCGGTGTAGTGCAGATGGTGCGGACCGGCCCAGATGTAAAGGAAGATCAGCGCCCAGAAGTGGATGATCGACAGCTTGTAGGAATAGACCGGGCGTTCGGCCTGTTTCGGCACGAAATAGTACATCATGCCGAGGAAGCCCGCGGTCAGGAAGAAGCCCACCGCGTTATGCCCGTACCACCATTGGGTCATCGCGTCCTGCACACCGGCAAAGACCTGAACCGACTTGGAGCCGAACAGGCTGACCGGAACCGACAGGTTGTTGACCACATGCAGCATGGCGACGGTGATGATGAAGGCGAGGAAAAACCAGTTGGCCACGTAGATGTGGGGTTCCTTGCGCTTCATCAGCGTGCCCATGTAGAGCAGCAGATAGGCGACCCAGACGACAGTGAGCCACCAGTCGGCGTACCATTCGAACTCGGCGTATTCCTTGCTCTGGGTGGCGCCGAGAACGTAGCCGCTCGCGGCCAGCAGGATGACGATCTGGTAGCCCCAGAACACGAACCAGGCCAGGCTGTCGTTCCAAAGACGTGCGCCGGAAGTCCGCTGCACCACATAGAACGAGGTGGTGACGAGGCCGGTGCCGCCGAAGGCGAAGATCACCGCGCTGGTATGCAGCGGCCGCAGGCGCCCGAAGTTCATGTAGCCATCGGCCCAGGCGAAGTTGAGGCTCGGGAAGGCGAGCTGGAAGGCGATGAAGGTTCCCACAAGGAAGCCGACCACACCCCAGAAAGCCGTCAGGATCGCGCCGATGCGGATCGGGTCGTCAAGATAGCCGGTCTTCGGCTCCCTGGCATGCCCCATGCCGCGCAAGAAAAAAACGAACGCCAGGACGGCGCTCACGAGACCAATCAGCGCTGCGACCGTGTAGGCAAGGTCACGCGAATGATTCGCCAGGTACAGCATGAGAACCGCAACGGCTCCCAGAAGCACCAGTTTCAGGTAATCCCACATCTCTCGTCCCTTCGTCATTCTCAGCCGCCCCCCATCGGCGTTTCCGGAAAGCGGATACACCTTGACCATGGGGACAAGTGTCGACTGTTGCGATTTGAACGGATAGCACACCAGACGCCTTGATCCATATCAATTTGCACATGTAACGCCGCGCTGTTGTGCCACCGCCCCGCGCCGCAGATCCTTTTACCGGCGCCGCCGCCGCCCGGTTTCGGGGCCGGACCGGCGCCATTGACCCATGTCAAGGAAAATGCCGCAGCCTCGGTGCAGCTTGTGTCCCAACCCGCAAGACCGGGGCGCAACTCTTTGAACGGAAAGGCATCGGCTTGACCTACCGGACGATCAACACGATCCTGACCGACCTTGATGTCGACAGCGCATCGTTCCGCGCCGCCATGGAGCTCTGCCGGCGCGAGGGGGCTCATCTCGATGTGCTCTGCCTCGGGCTCGACCGCACCCAGCCGGGCTTCTATTACGCCGGCGCCAACGCGATGGTGGTGCAGGAAAACCTGACCCAGGCCCGCGAAGACTCGGTGCGCCTTGAGGCGCGGGCCCGCGAGATGCTGCGCACCGCCGATTTCAACTGGTCGGTCACGGCGATCTCGGCCCAGATGGTGGCGCTTGGCGGCCTCATCGCTCATCGCACCCGATTCGCCGATCTCGTGGTGCTCCCCCGCCCCTACGGCACCGGACGCACCCACGAATATGAAGCGATCACCGAGGCGGCGATGTTCGACGGCGATGTTCCGGTGCTGATCCAGCCCGACGCCACCCCCTGGCCGGATGACATTGCCACGGTGCTGGTGGGCTGGAACGAATCGAACGAGGCGCTGCGCGCCATTCGCGCCGCGCTGCCGTTTCTGCAACAGGCCGACCGGGTGAACATCGCCATCGTCGATCCGCCGCAGCACGGGCCGGAACGCTCCGACCCCGGCGGGGCGCTCAGCCAGATGCTGTCGCGCCATGGCGTGCGGGTCGAGGTTTCGGTGCTGTCAAAGACCCTGCCCCGGATCTGCGATGTGCTGTTGCGCCATGGCAGCGACACCGGCGCAGATCTGGTGGTGATGGGGGCCTATGGGCATTCGCGGTTCCGCGAATCGATCCTCGGCGGCGCCACCCGCAACATGCTCGAACTGGCGGAGGTACCGGTGCTGCTGGCACATTGACCCGAAGCGTGCCGCGCAAAGGCGGGAACCGGTCTTGCGCTTTCCGGCATGCGGCAAATCCGAAGAAGGATTTCTCTTCGTTTCTCCCTGAGTGCCTGGCCGGAGCCCCCGCTCCGGCCTTTTTTCGCGGGCCTGGGCTTTCACGGGCCCGGGCGGCCCTTACCGGTGTTTTCGCGGGCCTGGGCGGCCCTTACCAGCGGCCCAGCGCCGCCTCGTCTTCGTCCCTGGCCGCGACCCAGACCGCCCCGTCGGCACCGATTTCCTTCTTCCAGAACGGCGCCCGGCTCTTCAGCCAGTCCATCAGAAATTCCGCCGCCTCGAAAGCCGCCACCCGGTGGCGGCTGGCGGTGGCGACCATCATGATCGGCTCGCCCGGCGCGAGCGACCCATGGCGGTGGATCACCAGCACATCCGCAAGATCCCAGCGCGCCTTCGCCCGTTCGGCAAAGGCCGAAATCGCCTTCTCGGTCATGCCGGGATAATGCTCGATCTCCATCCGCGCCAGCCCGCCGGTGCCGCGCACCAGACCGGTGAAACTCACCACGGCGCCCACGTCGCCTGCCCCCGTCCCGAACCCGTCCAGCTCCGCGCCGGTGTCGAACGGCTCGCTCTGCACCCGGATCCGCATGAGCCCCTCAGCCACCGGTCATCGGCGGAAAGAACGCCACTTCGCGCACGCCTTCGAGCGGCGCGTCGAACTCCGCAAGCTCCTGGTCGAGCGCCACCCGCAGCGCCGAGAGATCGGCAAAGGCGGCGGCGTAGCGGGGCCCGCGCGCTTTCAGCTCCGCGACCAGCCCGGCCACATCCGCAGCCTGCGTTTCGACCTGCTCCCGCGCCGCGCCGATGCGTTCGCGGACCCAGGCGAAATAGAGAACGTCAATCATCGCGCGCCTCCCTCAGGAACGGCAGGGCCTTCTGGAAATAATCCCATCCGGTGACAAGGGTGAGCAGCGCCGCGCCCCAGAGCAGAATGATGCCGCTGTTGCCGGAAGCTTCGGCCCACCACATCAGCTTGCCCGGATCGTTATCGCGCAACGCGTGATGCTCGATCACGCCCTTGGCAAAAATCAGCGCAATGGCCACCATCTGGGCGGTGGTCTTCCACTTGGCAATATAGGTCACCTTCAGGGCGCGGGCCTTTTCGGCCAGGGTTTCGCGCAAGCCCGAGACGAAAACCTCGCGGTAGATGATGATCGCCGAGGGCAGCAGGATCCACGGCGTCAGCCCGGCATAGCCGTTGATCACCAGAAGCGCGATCATCACCAGCGCCTTGTCGGCGATCGGGTCCATCGCCGCGCCGAACAGGGTTTCGAGCTTCCAGGCGCGGGCGAGGTAGCCGTCGAGATAGTCGGTCAGCGCGGCAACGATGAACAGCAGCATCGCATACCAGTCGGCCCAGGGCCGGGCGAAGAACAGAAACATCACCGGGATCAGCGGCACCGCGACCAGCCGGGCGATGGTGAGGATGTTGGGCAGGGTCCATCTCATGGGGCCAGTTGTAACCTGTTGCGCGGGGCGGGGGAAGATGGCCCGCCGGGGTGACGGCGCGGCATGCTTCCCGCCCCTAGCCGTGCTCCTGAAAATACCCGTGGATCGTCTCCGCCAGCGCCGCCGAGATCCCCGGCACCGCTTTCAGATCCTCGAGCGAGGCGCGGGCGACGGCCTTGGCGGACCCGAAATGCCTCAGCAGCGCGCGTTTGCGGGTCGCGCCGACGCCGGGGATCTCGTCGAGCGGTGTGGCGCCCATGGCTTTCGCCCGCTTTGCCCGGTGGGTGCCGATGGCGAAACGGTGGGCCTCGTCGCGCAGGCGCTGGACGAAATACAGCACCGGATCGTTGCGCTTGAGCGCGAAGGGACGTTGGCCGATGCGGTGAAACTCCTCCTTGCCGGCGTCACGGTCGATGCCCTTGGCGACGCCGACCATGGCGATGTCCTCGACGCCCAGATCCTCCATGATCCGGTTCACCGCCGAGACCTGGCCCGCCCCGCCGTCGATCAGCAGCAGGTCGGGCCAGGTCTCGCCCGTCCGGTCGGGGTCGTCCTTCAGCAGGCGCTTGAACCGGCGGGTCAGCACCTCTTTCATCATCGCGAAATCGTCGCCGGGGGTAAGCTCTTCGCCCCTGATGTTGAACTTGCGGTACTGGCTCTTCATCCAGCCTTCCGGCCCCGCCACCACCATCGCGCCCACCGCATGGGCGCCCTGGATATGGGAATTGTCGTAGATCTCGATGCGGCGGGGTGGCTCGTCGAGGCCGAAAGCCTCGGCCAGCCCCGCCAGCAGCCGCGCCTGACTTTCGGTCTCGGCCATCTTGCGGCCCAGCGCCTCGCGGGCGTTGCGCGCCGCCGAAGCGACCAGCTCGGCCTTCTCACCGCGCAGCGGCACCGCGATCTCCACCTTGCGCCCGGCCTTGCCGCTCAAGGCCTCCGCCATCAGCGCCCGGTCCTCGATCGGATGCGACAGCAGCAACAGCCGCGGCGGCTCCTTGCGGTCGTAGAACTGACCGATGAAGGCCTGAAGCACCTCGGCCTCGCCCGCCCCCGCCCCGGTGCGGGGGTAAAACGCCCGGTTGCCCCAGTTCTGATGGGCGCGGATGAAGAACACCTGCACACAGGCCTGACCGCCCTCCATATGCAGCGCGATCACATCGGCCTCGGCGACGCCGCGCGGGTTGATCCCCTGGCTCGACTGCACCTGCGTCAGCGCCCGGATGCGGTCGCGCAGCGCCGCGGCGCGTTCGAATTCCAGCGCATCGGAGGCGGCCTGCATGTCGCGCGCCAGCTGTTCCTGCACCTTGTGGGTCCGCCCCGAGAGGAACTGCACCGCATCCTGCACAAGCGCGGCATAATCCGCCTGAGACACCTTGCCGGTGCAGGGCGCGGTGCAGCGCTTGATCTGGTAGAGCAGACAGGGACGGGTGCGGCTGTCGAACATCGCGTCCGAGCAATTGCGCAGCAGAAACACCTTCTGCAACTGGTTAAGCGTGCGGTTCACCGCGTCGGCGCTGGCGAAGGGGCCGAAGTAGCGGCCCTTTTCCCGGCGCGCGCCGCGATGTTTGCGGATCTGCGGGAAGGCATGGCCGGTCAGCAGGATGTTGGGGAAGCTTTTGTCGTCGCGCAGCAGCACGTTGTAATAGGGTTTGAGCTGCTTGATGAGGTTCTGTTCGAGCAGCAGCGCCTCGGTTTCCGACCGCGTGGTGAGAAACATCATCTCGGCGGTCTGCGAGATCATCCGGGCGATCCGCGCCGAATGCCCGCCCGGCTTGGCGTAGTTCGACACCCGTTTCTTCAGGTTCTTCGCCTTGCCGACGTAGAGCACCCGGCCCTTGTCGTCGAGCATCCGGTAGACGCCTGGGGAGCCGTCGAGGCGGGTCACCTCATCGGCGATCAGGGCATGGCCCCGGCGCCCGGGCGCCGGGCTCGGGGCGTCGCCCTCACGCGCTGGCGCGGGGCTGGTGTCGGGCGCGTCGCTCACCGGGACGGCTTAGCGATTCCCCCGCTCCGCTGCAATCTTGTGACACAAGACGCAAGGGCAAAGCTTTGCACAGAATCTGTGGATAACCCGGTGGAAAGACGGTTGGCCGCGCGGGTTTTGCCTTATTTGAAACGGGGTTCCACGGCTTGCCCATTTTTTGGGCAGCTTTGCAGGACATTGATTTTACTCAATAAAAAGTTCTCTCCCTATAATGGGCTGAAAAACATGGCAAAATCGTGTCGCAAATCCGGAAACCCCTGAAGAGGTGCACAACTTGCCGGGATGCCAGCCGGCGGGTTACTCGGGCCCCAGTATATCGGGCGTCTGCCAGGCGAGGTGCTGGCCGCCGTCGACGGCAATCATCTGGCCGGTCACCGCCCTGGCGTCGATCAGATAGCCAAGGGCTGCGGTGATGTCGCCGGGTCCGGCGCCGCGCTCCAGTGGCGTTGCGGCGCGCTGGCGGGCGAAATGCGCATCGCTCTGGCGCGCGCCTTTCAGCGTCGGGCCGGGACCGATGGCATTGACCCGGATCGCGGGCGCAAGCGCCTGCGCGGCGGTGCGGGTAAAGGCCCAGAGGCCCATCTTGGCGAGCGTATAGGTGGAGAACTCCGGGGTGAGTTTCCAGACCCGCTGGTCGATCATGTTGACCACCAGCGCCGTTGCCAGCGGCTCGCCGTCGTTTGCCGGTGCTGGCGCCTGCGCAGCGAAAGCCTGGGTGAGGAAATAGGGCGCGCGCAGGTTGGAGTTGATATGGCGGTCCCAGCTTTCGGGGGTGGCCGTTTCGAGCCGGTCATATTCGAACAGGCTGGCGTTGTTGACCAGCAGGGTGAGCGGGCCGCCGAGGGCCTTTGCGGCGCGGGGCACGAGACCTTGCGTGGCACCGAGATCGAGCAGATCGGCTTGCAGCATCGCCGCGCGGCGGCCTTGCGCGGCACAAAGCTCCACGGTCTCGGCCGCCCCCGCCTCGGAGCCCGCGTAATGCACCGCCACGTCATAGCCGCGCCCGGCGAGGTAGAAGGCCATCGCCCGGCCGAGCCGCGCGCCCGCGCCGGTAACCAATGCGCGTTTGCCGGTCATCTGCACCTCTCAGTGCTGCAGGATCGCCATCAGGTAGACAGCATAGAGCAATACGAACACGATGCCCCAGAGCCGCGCCATGCGCCAGCCCCGGAACACGAAGGGCGCGAGCAGCGCCGAGGCCGCGAGCATCACCCAGAGGTCGCTCCAGAGCAGTTTCGGATCCACCGGCAGCGGCCCGACCATCGCGGCAACACCGATGATCGCCAGCAGGTTGAACATGTTCGAGCCGATCACATTGCCCAGCGCCACCTCCGCCTGATTGCGATAGGCCGCCATCACCGTGGTCGCGAGCTCCGGCAGCGAGGTGCCGATGGCCACCAGCGTGAGGCCGATCGCGGTTTCGGACACGCCGTAGTGGCGCGCGATATGGGTGGCGCTGTCGATCAGGATGTCGGCGCCGAGCGGCAGGCCGACGAGGCCTAGCCCGAGAAACATCAGCACCTTCCACCAGGCCATGTCGGGGTCTACCCCCTCGACCTCGGTTTCCTCCTCCGCCTCGGTCTCGGCCTCCAGCAGATCCGGGTCCAGCGCCTCGCCGCGCGCCGCATGTTCGGCGGCAAGCTGCGCCTTCACCTCGCGCCGGTGCGCCTGCGCCTCGCCGACGGCGGAAGACAGCATCAGCCCGAGCCCCGCCAGCAGCGCAAGCCCCTGCGGCCAGGCGAACTGGCCGCCGAACGCGAGCAGGATGAACAGCACCGAGGCCAGCATCATGTAGACGTAATTGCGCCGCGTGTCGCAGCCGGCAAACTCCAGCCCCCTGAACAGCGCCGGCACGCCGAGCACCAGCAGCACATTGGCAGTGTTGGAGCCGACCACGTTGCCCAGCGCCAGCCCGGGCACACCTTCGAGCACCGATTGCACCGAAATCAGCAGTTCCGGCGCAGAGGTGCCGAAGGCCACCACGGTGAGCGAGACGATCAGCGCCGGCACGCCGAGACGGAGCGAGAGATTGACCGCGCCCCGCACCAGACTGTCGCCGGCGAAGAGCAGGATCGCGAGCCCGAGGGCGGCGAAGACGAAATCCAAGTGTTATCCCTTCTTCTCGCAGGCGCAGGGGCCGGAGCCGATGCGGAAGCGCCCGCATTTCGGGCATTTCATCGATTCGATCCGCTTCTGGCCCGGGTAGCGGAGCTTGCCGAAGAAGGCGAGCAGCATCATGCCCGCGAGGAACAGGGTGATGAGCTTGAAATACATCCGCTACATCCCGAACCGCGCCCAGAGCGCGCGTTCTTCCATCGCCGCCAGCGCCTCGCCGGTCAGCGCCATGCCGAAACGCCGCATCAGCGACCGGCGCGCCCCGTAGAGCACAAAGCGCAGCTTGTCGCCAAAGTCGCGTTTCATCACCGGCACGAGGTGGCCGATCCCGTCGACAAGGCCGAGCTCCACCGCGCGGGTGCCGGTCCAGAAGGCGCCGGTGAAAAGCTCCGGGTCGTCGGAGAGCCGCTTGCCGCGGGCCTGTTTCACGTGGTCGATGAAAGCTTCGTGCATCTCGGCACCGATCTGTTTGATCCGCGCCACATCGCCCGGGTCTTCGGGGCGGAACATGTCGAGCTGCGACTTGTTTTCGCCCGCGGTATAGACCCGCCGTTCGATCCCGTGCCGGGCGATGAATTCATGCGCCCCGAAGCTCGCCATGATCACCCCGATGGAGCCGACGAGCGAGGTCTTGTCGGCATGGATGCGGTCGGCGGCGCAGGCAAGCCAGTAGCCGCCCGAGGCCGCCACATCCTCGACGAAGGCATAGACCGGGATTTCATGTTGTTCCGCCAGCCGCCGGATCCGGCTGGCGATCAGCGAGCTTTGCACCGGCGAGCCGCCGGGGGAGTTGATGCAGAGCGCCACCGCTACAGGCTTGCCCCGGCGGAACGCCTTCTCGATTGCGGGCGCCAGGGCGGCATCGTTGATCTGCCCCTGACGGCCGGCGGAGATCACCCCGTTGAGGCGGATGACGGCGACCCGTTTGGGCCGTTTCAGGAAGGGGATCCAGCGTTTCATGGAGCCCATTTAGAGACCGGACCCGGCCATCACAAGGCAGCGGGCGGTTTTCACCCCTGAACGTTGACGTTTTGCGTCAGTTGCGCAGCCGCCAGCCGCTGCGGAAGATCCAGCGGATGGTGCCGAAACACAGCCCCGCAAACAGCGCGATCGCCGCCAGTGACACCCCGACCGACACATCCGACAGCCCGAAGAACGACCAGCGGAAGCCCGAGATCAGATAGACCACCGGGTTGAACATCGTCACCCCCTGCCAGAACGGCGGCAGCATCGACACCGAGTAGAACGACCCGCCGAGGAACACCAGAGGCGTGATCACCAGCATCGGGATCAGGTTGAGCTGTTCGAAGCTCTTGGCCCAGATGCCGACGATGAAGCCGAACATCGAGAAGCTCACGCAGCTCAGCAGCAGAAAGGCGACCATCCACAGCGGGTGAGTGATGTGCAGATCGACGAAGAAGAACGAGGTGATGAGAATGATCACCCCCACCATCAGGCTCTTGGTCGCCGCCGCGCCGATATAGCCCGCAACGATCTCCGGCACATCGACCGGGGCGGTGTGAAGTTCGTAGATCCGGCCGGTGAATTTCGGGAAATAGATCCCGAAGGCGGCGTTGGAGATTGATTGCTGCAACACCGCCAGCATGATCAGCCCGGGCACGATGAAGGCGCCATAGCTGACCCCGTCGACCTCGGCGATACGCGAGCCGATGGCCGAGCCGAAGACGATGAAATAGAGCGAGGTGGACAGCACCGGCGACACGGCGCTTTGCCAGATGGTGCGGAAAAACCGCGCCATTTCAAAGCGATAGATCGCGGCGATGGCATGGATATTCATGATTGCGCCTCCCCGACGAGGCCGACGAAGATGTCTTCGAGGCTCGATTGGCGGGTTTCGAGATCGGCGAGGTGCAGCCCCGCCGCGCGGATCCCGGCGAGCAGATCGGTGATGCCGGTCTGCGCCGCGTTGGTGTCATATTCGTAGACCAGGCTCTGGCCGTCGGCGCCGAGGGTCACGCCCCGCGCCGCGAGCGCCGGAGGTACCTTGGCCAGCGGCGCGGTGAGCACGGCGCGCAGGGTCTTGCGGCCCATCCGCGCCATCAGGCTGGTCTTCTCCTCCACCAGCAGCAATTCGCCCTTCGAGATCACCCCCACCCGGTCGGCCATGGCCTCGGCCTCCTCGATATAATGGGTGGTGAGGATGATGGTGACGCCCGAGGCCTTCAGCCGGGCGATCATCTCCCACATTTCGCGGCGCAATTCCACGTCGACCCCGGCGGTGGGCTCGTCGAGGAACAGCACCCGGGGTTCATGCACCAGCGCCTTGGCGATCATCACCCGCCGCTTCATACCGCCCGAAAGCGTGTTGAGCCGGCTGTCCTTCTTGTCGAGCAGCGCGAGGTCGGCGAGGATCTTCTCGATCGCCGCATCGTCGCGGGGTTTGCCGAACAACCCGCGGGTGAAACGGATCGTGGCCATGACGGTCTCGAACCCGTCGACCGAAAGCTCCTGCGGCACCAGCCCGATCAGCGACCGCGCGGCGCGGAAGTCGCGCACCACGTCATGGCCGCCGACGGTGATGCGTCCTTCCGACAGGATCGAGATGCCGCAGATCAGCGAGATCAGCGTGGTCTTGCCCGCGCCATTGGGGCCGAGCAGCGCCAAGAGCTCGCCCTCCTCGATCGCCAGATCAATCCCCTTCAGCGCCTCGAAACCGCCCTCATAGACCTTGCGGACGCCCTCGATGGAAACGATGGTTGCCATGGCCCTCTCCCGTTCGACCCGCGCTTTCTACGCCAGCGCGCAGAGAAGCGCAAAACCCGATGCGAGGCACCCGGATGATCGGCCTCAACGGGGCAAGGCCCGCCGATCGGGGCCCCGCCCGCAGCCCTTCCGGCCAGACCGGTCGCCGCATTTGAGTATTTTCACCAAGAAAAATGGGCAGAACCTCGAATCGTCCCTTTTCCTGGTGCAAATACTCCACGGGGGCCCGGGGGTGTGAAACCCCCGGCGGGTCGGATGGCGGGGGCCATTCGACCTTAAGGCCGCGGGGCCGCGGCGCGGCGCAGACGGTCGTTGATGGCGCGCCCGAGCCCATGCTCGGGGATCGGCGAGACGGCAATTGGCGCGGTGCCGGCGGCGTCAAGCGTGTGGAGGTGGTGGAACAGCCGCGCCGCGGCTTCGACGAGGTCGCCCGAGGGCGAGAGGTTCAGCACTGCGCCCTGCACCGGTCCGAAGCCGAGCAGGCGTTCGCCCTGGGTGGCGGTTTCGGCGTTGAGCCGTACCGGCGCGGCGGGGGCGTAGTGCGACGAAAGCTGACCCGGCGCGGAGACCGGGCCGTCTTTGGCGGGCAGGCCGAGCGGCGCGGCGAGGCAGGTTTCGATGGCCTCGACCGGCAGGCCGCCGGGGCGCAGCAGCACGGGGGCAGGGTCGAAGCCCAGGATGGTCGATTCGACCCCGACCTTGCAGGGTCCGCCGTCGAGCACCGCGGCGATCCTGCCGCCGAGGCCCGCGAGCACATGCCCCGCCTCGCTCGGCGACACCCGCCCGGAGGGGTTGGCCGAGGGGGCGGCGACCGGACGGGCGGTCGAGCTCAGCAGCGCCCGGGCCAGCGGATGGTCTGGCACCCGCACCGCCACCGTGGAGAGCCCCGCCGAGACCAGCGGCGACAGCCCCGCCGCCGCGCGCCGGGGCAGCACCAGGGTCAGCGGGCCGGGCCAGAAGGCCTCCGCGAGCCGCGCCGCCGCGCCCTCCAGCACCGCCACCTGCCGGACGGCCGCGATATCGGGGAGATGCACGATCAGCGGGTTGAACCGGGGTCGTCCCTTGGCCTCGAACACCCGCGCGACCGCCTCGCCGTTGCCCGCATCGGCGCCGAGGCCGTAGACCGTCTCGGTCGGGAAGGCCACCAGCGCCCCCGCCCGCAGCAGCGCCCCCGCCCGGGCGATCCCCTCGGGGTTGTTTGCAAGACGCGCGGTTTCGGTCATGACGCAGCGGGTTCCTTGTGATACGGCGTGATACGGCCCGTTTTACGGGCCGCGCCGGGGGCGCCATGCTGTCCTAGACCGGCACCTGCCCGATGTGAAGACTGCGAGGAAACCCGATGCCCTACCGCGCCCCCGCCGAAGAACTCCGGTTCATTCTCAACCATGTGGTGCATTTCCCGGAGGTTGCCGCCACCGAACGCTTTGCCGATGCCACACCCGAGACGGTCGAGGCGATCCTCTCCGAAGCCGCCAAGCTCTGCGACGGCGTGCTGGCGCCGGCAAACCGGGCCGGTGACATGCAAGGCCCGGTGCTGGAGGGCGGCACGCTGCGGACCTCGCCCGGGTTCCGCGACGCCTACCGGCAGATCGCCGAAGGCGGCTGGGTGGGCATGGCGGCCGACCCGGAGCATGGCGGCATGGGCCTGCCGTTCACCCTCGCCGCGGCGGTCAACGACATGATGTCGGGCGCCAATGTCGCGCTGTCGCTGAGCCCGATGCTGACCCAGGGCCAGATCGAGGCGCTGGAGGCCCATGCCTCCGACGAGATGAAGGCGCTTTACCTGCCCCGGCTCGTCTCCGGCGAATGGACCGGCACGATGAATCTCACCGAGCCGCAGGCGGGGTCCGACGTCGGCGCGCTGGCCACGAAGGCAGTGCCCAACGGCGACGGCACCTATGCGGTCACCGGGCAGAAGATCTTCATCTCCTGGGGCGACCACGATTTCGGCGGCAATGTCTGCCACCTCGTGCTCGCCCGCCTGCTCGACGCGCCCGCGGGCACGCGCGGCATCAGCCTGTTCATGGTGCCGAAATTCATCCCCGACGCAGAGGGCGAGCCCGGCGAGGCCAACAGCCTCAAGGTGGTGAGCCTCGAACACAAGCTCGGGCTCCACGGCAGCCCCACCTGCGTGATGGGTTTCGAAGGCGCGACCGGCTGGCTGGTGGGCGAGGAGAACCGCGGCATGGCGGCGATGTTCACCATGATGAACAACGCCCGGGTGCAGGTGGGCATGGAGGGCATCGGCGTCGCCGAAGCGGCGTTGCAGCACGCCCATGCCTTCGCCATGGAGCGCAAACAGGGCCGCACCCCGGTCGCGGGGCCGGGCACCATCGTCGATCATGCCGATGTGCGCCGGATGCTGCTCGAGATGAAAGCGGAGATCTTCGCGGCACGGTCGATCGCGCTGTCCTGCGCCACGGCGATCGACATGCAGACCGCCACCGGCGATGCCGACTGGGCCGCGCGCGCCGCGCTGCTGACGCCGCTGGCCAAGGCCTGGGGCACCGAGGTCGGCATCAAGGTGGCCAATCTCGGCATTCAGGTGCATGGCGGCATGGGCTTCATCGAGGAGACCGGGGCGGCGCAATTCCTGCGCGACGTCCGGGTGACATCGATCTACGAGGGCACCAACGGCATTCAGGCCATGGACCTCGTGGGCCGCAAGCTGATGGATGGCGGCGAAGAGGTCTACCGGCTGTTCGACGAGGGCGAGAAGGAGGCCGAGCAGGCCCGCGCGGTGCTGCCCGACCTCGCCGACAAATGCTGGGAGGCGGCCGAATGCCTGCGCGACACGGTCGACTGGCTGGTGGCGCAGGAGCTGGAGGAACGGTTTGCCGGGGCGGTGCCCTTCCTTGCCGCCGCCGCCCGGGTGACCGGGGCCTTCTGCCATCTGAGGGCCGCGGTACATGAAGGCGGCGACGGGCCGCGTACGGCGCTGGCGCGGTTCTATGTCGAACGCCTGCTGCCCGAGACCGGCGGGCTCTGCGCCCAGGCCTGCGCCGGCGCCGCCGGGCTCTACGCGATTTCGGCCGAAGACCTCGGCCGGTGACGCCGGCGCTCCGCTTCCCGTTCGAGGCGCCGCCCGGCGAGGGCGAGGCGGTGGACATCGCCCCGGGCGTGCTGTGGATGCGTCTGCCGCTGCCGATGGCGCTCGACCATGTGAACGTCTTCGCCTTCCGTGACGACGCCGGCTGGACCATCGTCGATACCGGCTTCGACACCCGGCGCAGCCGCGCGATCTGGACGCGGTTGCTCGCCGGGCCGATGGGCGGGCATCCGGTGGCGCGGGTGATCGTCACCCACCACCACCCCGACCATGTGGGCCTCGCCGGGTGGTTTCAGAAGGTCCATGGCGCCGAGCTGGTCACCACCCGCACCGCCTGGCTGTTCGCCCGGATGCTGCGGCTCGACGAGCAGATGGTGCCGGTGGACGAGACCCTCGCCTATTGGCGCTCGGCGGGGATGGAGGCCGGCATCTACGAGGCGCGCAAGGCCGAACGCCCGTTCAACTATGCCGATATCGTCGCCGACATGCCGCTCGGCTTCCGCCGGATCAAAGAGGGCTCGGTGCTGCGATTCGGCGGCCGGATCTGGGACGTGCGCATCGGCAACGGCCATGCGCCGGAACACGCCACGCTTTGGAGCCGCGATTGTGATCTGGTGATCGGCGGCGATCAGATGCTCGCCACGATCAGCCCCAACCTCGGGGTCTATGCCACCGAGCCCGAGGCCGATCCGGTGGGCGAATGGCTGGAAAGCTGCGAACGCCTCTCCGCCTTTGCCGACGACCGACACCTCGTGCTGCCGGGGCACAAGCTGCCGTTCACCGGGCTGCCGCTGCGGATGCGGCAGCTCATCGACAACCACCACGGCGCGCTCGCGCGGCTGAAGGACTTTCTCGCCGCGCCACATACGGCGGCGGAGTGCTTCCCCGCGCTCTACGGCCGGCGGATCGGCGAAGGCGAATACGGCCTTGCGCTGGTGGAGGCGATGGGGCACCTCAATCACCTGTATCACGCCGGCCTCGTGACCCGGGAGCGGCGCGGCGACGGCGCCTATCTCTGGCGCGCGACACCGGTGTGAGAGGGGCGTGAGAAGGGCCTGAAAGGGGCGAAGATGGCATCGAAATCGGCAGAAAACAGCGCGAAGGACGGGGCAAAAGCCAAGGCAAAAACCAAAGCCCACCCGGGCAAGAACCCGCCCGCCAATGTGGCCCAATGCGCCGAAGACGCCCCCCTGACCGCCGAGCAGAAACCGCTGCCCGAGGCGGTATCGGAGCGCCCGATCGAAGAGAAAAGCCCCGCCGAATGGGCCTATCAACGGCTGATCCTCTACATCCAGAATTTCGAGGAGACCCTCGACAATTCGCAGGAAGTGGCCATGGGGTTCACCGGCGGCGAGGTCGGGGTGCTCAAGATCGCGGGGATCGGGTTTTTCGACCCCGATATCGTCACCTTCTACGGCACTGACGGTAACGGGGTGAAGACCCAACTGATCCAGCATGTCAGCCAGCTCAACGTGATGCTGCGCGCCCTGCCGCGCGAAGACGCCTCGGAAGACCCGCCCAACCGGATCGGCTTCCGGCTGGCGGCGGATCTCGGGAAGGACCAGACAGGGGTGTGATTTTCGTCCGCCTTGTGGTTGGAAATCAGGGCGTTACAAGCCAAAGCCAAAGCAGCCAGACCGCCCCGGCCTCAGCCCCCCGCCGCAGCCGCGAGCTGTCTGTGGCGGCGCGCATCCGCCGGGTAGACGCCGAGAATGTCGAGATTGTTGGTGAAATACTCCAGCTCCTCGAGCGCGCGCGCCACCGGCGGGTCATCCGGATGGCCCTCGATATCGGCATAGAAGCGGGTCGCGGTAAAGGAGCCGTCGATCATGTAGCTTTCGAGCTTGGTCATGTTGACGCCGTTGGTGGCAAAGCCGCCCATCGCCTTGTAGAGCGCGGCGGGGATGTTGCGCACCTCGAAGACGAAGGTGGTCATCATCCCGTCTTCGCCGCGCCGGGTCAGGTCGATGTCGCGGCCCATGATGACGAAACGGGTGGTGTTGTGGCCGTGGTCCTCGATGTCGCGGGCGAGAATGTCGAGCCCGTGGATCTCGGCGGCCAGTTCCGAGGCCAGCACCCCCTCGCCCGGCGTCTTCGCCCTCGCCAGCGCGGCGGCGGCACCGGCGCTGTCGGCGGCGGCATGGCTGCGGATCCCGAGCGCACGGAGGAAATTCGCCGATTGCGGCAGCAGCACCAGATGCGCGCGCACGTCGCGGATGTCGTCGAGCGACGTGCCCGGCACGCCCATCAGGCTGATCCGCACCCGAAGGAACGCCTCCTCAAGAATGTGCAGCCCCGATTCCGGCAGCAGCCGGTGAATGTCGGCCACCCGGCCATAGGTCGAGTTCTCCACCGGCAGCATCGCCAGTTCCGCCGCGCCCGTGCGCACCGCTTCGATCACGTCTTCGAAGGTGTGGCAGGGCAACACCTCGTGATCCGGGCGCGCCATCGCACAGGCCTCATGCGAATAGGCCCCGGGTTCTCCCTGAAACGCGATCTTGCCCGCCATGGCATCGGCTCCTTTTTCTTTGCCGCGCGCGCGGCCATCCGTTGCGCTCATATCGCTTGAACGGTATCTATGGAAGAAAGATAACGCGCACCCAGGAATCCGAGGACCGCGACATGTTCAAAATAACCAACTGGATCAAGTTCGGCGTCTCTGCCGTCGCGGCGCTGGTCGTGCTGCTGCTCCTTTACTGGGTGGCCGGCACGATGTACCAGGTCGGCGGTGAGAACCCGGCCGCCGCCGAAGGTGCCGAACCTGCCCCGGCGCCGGTCCGCGGTTTCGTGATCGCCGTGGCCGAGGAGGAAAGCGCCGAACCTGCGCCGGCAGAAGCCGCAGACGCCCCGGCCGAATCCGAAGCGACCGAACCCGCTGCGGCAACGGAAGCCGCAGAAGCCCCGGCCGAGCCCGCCGCGGCCGAAGCGCCCGCCGATGATGCCTTCGCCGCCCTCTATGCCGCCGCCGACCCCGCCAAGGGGGAGAAGGCGTTCAAGAAGTGCAAGGCCTGCCACAGCCTCGAACAGGGCGTGAACGGCACCGGGCCGTCGCTCTACGGCGTCGTCGGCCGCCCGATCGGCACTGCCGAAGGCTTCAAGTATTCCGCTGATATTGCCGGCAACGGCGGCACCTGGACGCCGGAAGAGCTCAATATCTGGCTGGAAAACCCGAAGGCCTATGCCGGCAGTTCCAAGATGAACACCAAGACCAAGAAGGCCGAAGACCGCGCCAATCTGATCGCCTACCTGGCGACCATCGGCGGCTGATCCGGCCTGCATATCAGGGTTCAGGGCCGTGCCGGGCAACCGGGGCGGCCTTTTTCATGTGCTCGCGGGGGCCTTCACGGGGGCCTCACGCATTCGCGCCTTGCGGGCTGCCCCCACGCCGCTTTAGCCTGTGCCAAACGCCCCATGCCCGCACGAAAAGGTAGCGCCCGATGTTCACCCCCCCGCCCCACCTGTCCCGCCTGACCTGTGCCGCGCTCGCGCTCGTCGCAACCGCCGCCATGGCCTCCTTCGCCATGGCCGAAGGCACCACCGTCACCCACGCCTATTCCAATTTCGGAGAGGTGAAATACGGGCCCGACATGGCGCATCTCGACTATGTGAACCCCGACGCCCCCAGGGGCGGCGAGTTCTCCATGTCCGCCATGGGCACGTTTGACAGTTTCAACCTCTATGCCCGCGACGGTGTGGTGGCCGCACTCACCACCATCGGGTCCGAAAGCCTGCTCACCTCCACCGCCGACGATGCCCACGGGCTCTACTGCTTTCTCTGCACCACGATGGAATACCCCGACGACCTCAAATGGGTGACCTTCACCCTGCGCGACGACGTCACCTTCGCCGATGGTACGCCAATGACCGCCGAAGACGTGGCGTTTTCGTTCAACCTGTTTCTGACCCAGGGCATCGCCGAATATCGCGCGATCGTCGAAGGTTTCATCGAGAATGTCGAGGTGGTGGACGACCACACCATCACCTTCACCTTCACCGAAAACGCGCCAATCCGCGAGCGGATCGGCTTTGCCGGCGGCACCACGGTGTTTTCCAAAGCCTGGTTCGAGAAAACCGGCACGCGGCTCGACGAAGCCTCCGACGCGCCCCTCATGTCGACCGGGCCTTACGTGCTCGACCATGCCGAGACCAACGCCCGCGTGGTCTACCGCTACAACCCCGCCTATTGGGGGGCCAAGCATCCGTTCAGCATCGGCCAGAACAATTTCGAGACCATCCGGGTGGAGTATTTCGGCGACCCGACCGCCGCTTTCGAAGGGTTCAAGGCGGGGGAATACACCTTCCGCAGCGAGAACAGCTCGAAGGACTGGGCCACCTCCTATGATTTCCCGGCCGTCGACAAGGGCTGGGTGAAGCTCGAAGAACTGCCCGACGGCAATGTCGGCATCGCGCAGAGCTTCGTGTTCAACCTCGACGACCCCACCTGGGACGACCCGCGGGTGCGCGAGGCGCTGGCGATGATGTTCAACTTCGAATGGTCGAACCAGTCGCTGTTCTACGGGCTCTATGCGCGGGTTGAAAGCTTCTGGCCGGGATCGGAGCTGGCCGCCACCGGCACGCCCTCCGAAGCCGAAGTGGCGCTGCTGAAACCGCTGGTGGCCGACGGGCTTCTGCCCGAGAGCATCCTCACCGACCCGGTGGTCGCCCCGCCGGCGAATGACGCGGCCCAGAACCGCCCCTCGCGCCGCGCCTACCGCGCCGCCGGCAAGCTGCTCGACGAGGCGGGATGGGAGGTCGGCGCCGACGGGCTGCGCAGGAAGGACGGCGACGTGCTGGAAGCGGTGTTTCTCACCTATGACCCGCTGTTCGACCGGATCATCAATCCGATCATCGAAAACATGACCCGTCTCGGCATCAGCGCGAAGCTCGAACGGGTCGACAATTCGCAATTCGTCGAGCGCCGCCGTTCGGGCGATTTCGACATCGTCGGCCACTCGATCCGGATGAGCAACGAACCCGGCATCGGGCTCGAGCAATGGTTCCATTCCAAGACCGCCGACGACAGTTCGCGCAACCTGATGCGGCTGAGAAACGAGGCGGTCGACCGGCTGATCCCCGCGGTGGTCGCGGCCCGGAGCCTCGACGACCTCACCACCGCCACCCATGCGCTCGACCGGGTTCTGCTGAGCTTGCGCTTCACCATCCCGCAATGGTTCAAGAACAAGCACACGGTCGCCTATTACGACTTCTATGAGCATCCGGCAGAAATCCCGCCCTATGCGCTGGGCGAACTGGCCTTCTGGTGGTACAACGCCGAAAAACACGAGGCCCTGAAAGCGGCCGGCGCATTGCGCTGAGCGGCGCGGGGCGAGGCCATCGAGCGAGATCAGAATGGGCGCCTATATTTTCCGGCGGTTGTTGCTCGTCATCCCGACGCTGGTCGGGATGATGGTGGTGAATTTCGCCCTGATCCAGTTCGTCCCCGGCGGGCCGATCGAACAGATCATCGCCAACATGGAAGGCGAAGGCGACGTGCTCGCCGCGGTGACCGGTACCGGCAGCGAGACCGCCGGAAACCTCGGCGGCGACGAAAAATATCTCGGCGCCCGCGGGTTGCCCGACCATGTGATCCAGGCGCTGGAGGTCGAAATGGGCTTTGCCCGCATCGTCTGCGCCCCCGGATACGCAGGCGAACCGGATCTCGACGCCGAAGACTGCGCCAAGGAAGACATCCCGCCGCTGGAACAGTTTCTCAATATGATGTGGCGCTACATCCGGTTCGATTTCGGTGAGAGCTATTTCCGCTCGATCGGGGTGTTCGAGCTGATCGCCGAGAAACTGCCGGTCTCGGTCACGCTCGGGCTGTGGTCGACGCTGATTGCCTATCTGGTGTCGATCCCGCTCGGCATCCGCAAGGCGGTGAACGACGGCTCGCGCTTCGACACCGTCACCTCCGGGCTGATCATCGTCGCCTATGCGATCCCGGGGTTTCTGTTCGCCATCCTGCTGCTCGTGCTCTTCGCCGGCGGCAGCTATTGGCAGATCTTCCCGCTGAGGGGGCTGACCTCGGACAACTGGGAGGAACTGAGCGCGGTCGGCAAGGTGGTCGACTATTTCTGGCACATCACCCTGCCGGTGGTCGCCTCGACCATCGCCAGTTTCGCGACGCTGACGCTGCTCACGAAAAACTCCTTCCTCGACGAGATCAAGAAGCAATATGTCATCACCGCCCGGGCCAAGGGGCTGGCGGAATCGCGGGTGCTCTATGGCCACGTGTTCCGCAACGCGATGCTGATCGTCATCGCCGGGTTTCCGGGGCTGTTCATCAGCGTGTTCTTCGGCGGCTCCGTCATCATCGAAACCATCTTCTCGCTCGACGGGCTCGGGCGGCTCGGTTTCGAGGCGGCGGTGGCGCGGGACTATCCGATCATGTTCGGCACCCTGTTCGTCTTCGGGCTGATGGGGCTTTTGGTCAATATCCTCTCGGATCTGATGTATGTGTTCATCGACCCGCGGATCGACTTCGAGCGGAGGGCGGGGTGATGTTCAGGCTTGTGTCACCGGGGCAAGGTACCTTGCCGGCCGCCTCAGGGCCCCTTCCCCCCGAGCGGAGGGCCCGCGCATGAGACTCTCCCCGCTCAACCAGCGGCGCTGGCGCAATTTCCGCCGCAACAAGCGCGCCTTCTGGTCGCTGATCCTGTTCGCGATCATGTTCACACTGACGCTGTTTGCCGAGTTCATCGCCAACGACAAGCCGATCCTCGTGCGCTACGACGGCGGCTTCTACACCCCGGTGTTCCGCTTCTACCCCGAGACCGCTTTCGGCGGCGATTTCCGCACCGAGGCGGTCTATGCCGATATCGAGGTGCAATGTCTGATCGTCTCCCAGGGCCGCGAGGCCTGTTTCGACGACCCGGAGGGGGTGATGGCCGATGCCGCCGACGGCGAGATCGCGGGCGAGGCGATCGACACCGGCTGGCTCATCTGGCCGCCGATCCCCTACAGCTATGACACGATCAACGACATCGGCACCGCCGCCCCCTCCGCGCCCGACGAGCACCACTGGCTCGGCACCGACGACACCGCCCGCGACGTGCTGGCGCGGGTGATCTACGGCTTCCGGCTTTCGGTGCTGTTTACCCTGATCGTCACCGTCACCACCTCGCTGATCGGCATCATCGCCGGGGCCATCCAGGGCTTCTTCGGCGGGCTGGTCGATCTGATCTTCCAGCGGCTGCTGGAGATCTGGGGCTCGATCCCGTCGATCTACGTCATCATCATCCTGTTCGCCATTCTCGGCCGCAGCTTCTGGCTTCTCGTGCTGGTCACCGTGCTGTTCGGCTGGCCGGCGCTGGTCGGGGTGGTGCGGGCGGAGTTTCTGCGGGCGCGGAATTTCGAATATGTCCGCGCCGCCCGGGCGCTCGGCGTGTCGAACTGGAAGATCATGTTCCGCCACATGCTCCCCAACGCCATGGTGGCCACGCTCACCATGCTGCCCTTCATCATCACCGGCACCATCGGCACGCTGGCGGCGCTCGATTTCCTCGGCTACGGGCTGCCCTCCTCGGCGCCGTCGCTCGGCGAGCTCACCCGTCAGGCGAAGCAGAACCTGCAAGCCCCGTGGCTCGCCTTCACCGCCTTCATCACCTTCACATTGCTGCTGTCGCTTCTGGTGTTCATCTTCGAAGGCGTGCGCGACGCTTTCGACCCGCGAAAGACATTCGAATGAAGGTGCTCGACGTCAGGAACCTCTCGGTGTCCTTCCGGCAGGACGGCAAGGACCATATGGCCGTCTCGGGGGTGAGTTTCCATGTCGACAAGGGCGAGACCGTGGCGCTGGTGGGCGAATCGGGCTCCGGCAAATCGGTCACGGCGCTCTCGACCGTGGCGCTTCTGCCCGACAGCGCCACCGTTACCGGCTCGATCGCCTATGAGGGGCGCGAGATGGTGGGCGCCACGCCGGCCGAGCTGCGCGCCACCCGTGGCAATGACATCAGCTTCGTGTTTCAGGAGCCGATGACCTCGCTCAACCCGCTGCATACGCTGGAAAAGCAGCTTCGCGAATCCATCGAACTGCATCAGGGTCTGTCGGGCGAGGCGGTGCGGGCGCGGATTCTGGAGCTTCTCGACCGGGTCGGCATCCGCGACCCCGAGGAGCGGCTCACCAGCTATCCGCACCAGCTTTCGGGCGGACAGCGGCAGCGGGTGATGATCGCCATGGCGCTGGCCAACACCCCCGATCTGCTGATCGCCGATGAGCCCACCACCGCGCTCGACGTCACCATTCAGGCGCAGATCCTCGATCTGCTCGCCGAACTCAAACGCGACATCGGCATGAGCTTGCTGTTCATCACCCATGACCTCGGGATCGTGCGCAAATTCGCCGACCGGGTCTGCGTGATGAAGGATGGCGAGATCGTCGAGACCGGCGCCACCGCGGAGATCTTCGCCAACCCGCAGCACCCCTATACGCAGATGCTGCTTTCGGCCGAGGCCGCCGGCGCGCCGGCCCCGGTGCCGGAGGGGGCCGAAGAGA
The DNA here is from genome assembly GCA_002746935.1 of Rhodobacterales bacterium. Taxonomy (GTDB): domain Bacteria; phylum Pseudomonadota; class Alphaproteobacteria; order Rhodobacterales; family Rhodobacteraceae; genus Sinisalibacter. The sequence continues at coordinate 47,208 of PDRW01000023.1, read as the reverse complement.
TCGCGCGGGGCGAGCACATGCGCGTCTGGTTTCCGATCACCCGGGGGCTGTTGCGCCGGACGGTCGGGCATATCAAGGCGGTGAACGACGCGAGCTTTGCCGTGCGGGCGGGCGAGACGGTAGGCATCGTCGGCGAATCGGGGTCGGGCAAGACCACGCTGGCGCTGGCGATGATGCGGCTGATCGAGAGCGAAGGCCGGATCGTGTTTCTCGGGCAGGACATCCACGGCCACAGCGCGCGGCGAATGAAACCCCTGCGCTCCAACATGCAGATCGTCTTTCAGGATCCTTACGGCTCGCTGTCGCCACGGATGACCGCCGCCGAGATCATCGCCGAGGGGCTCGGGGTGCATGGCGTCCGCGGCAAGGAGGACCAGCAGGTGCTGGTGCGCGGGATCATGGAGGAAGTCGGGCTGGATCCGGCGACGATGCACCGCTATCCGCACGAGTTTTCCGGCGGCCAGCGCCAGCGCATCGCCATCGCCCGGGCGATGATCCTGCACCCGCGGCTGGTGGTGCTCGACGAACCCACCTCGGCGCTCGACATGACGGTGCAGGTGCAGATCGTCGAGCTTCTGCGCGATCTGCAACGTCGCCACGGGCTGGCCTATCTGTTCATCTCCCATGACCTCAAGGTGGTGCGGGCGCTGGCCCACAAGGTGCTGGTGATGAAGGCGGGCGATATCGTCGAGGCGGGCGAGGCGGCGCAGGTCTTCGGGGCGCCGAAGACGGATTACACCCGCACGCTGATGGCCGCGGCTTTCGATCTGAAGGCCGAGGGGGATGTGCCGGGCTGACGTGTTTACAACGCCTTGCGGGCCCTGAGCGCGGCGGTGATGGTGCCGTCGTCGAGATAGTCGAGCTCGCCGCCGATCGGCACGCCCTGCGCCAGCGAGGTGACCATGCAGCGCGCTTCCAGCTCCTCGGCGATGTAATGCGCGGTGGTCTGGCCGTCGACGGTGGCGTTGAGCGCCAAAATCACCTCGCGGATGCCCTCGGCCTCCACCCGCGCCACCAGTTTCGGGATCCGCAGCTCTTCCGGGCCCACCGCGTCAAGCGCGCTGAGGGTGCCGCCGAGCACATGATAGCGGCCCCTGAACACGCCCGCACGCTCCATCGCCCAGAGATCGGCCACGTCTTCGACGACGCAAATCTCGCCGGTGGCGCGTTTCGGGTTCGAACAGATCTCGCAAAGCTCCGACGTCGCGATATTGCCGCAGGTCACGCATTCGCGCGCGCTCACCGCCACCTTGTGCATGGCATCGGCCAGCGGGTGAAGCAGCAGGCCGCGTTTGCGGATCAGATAGAGCACCGCGCGCCGGGCCGAGCGGGGGCCGAGCCCGGGCAGTTTGGCCATCAGGCCGATCAATTCTTCGATTTCGCGCGGTGCGTCGCTCATCTTTGCTCCTGCGGCCGGGCGGGGTGGGCGTTTCGGAAAACGCCCGGCAGAGCTTTCGAAAAGGTCTGCCGTCAGCCAAACGGGTTGGCCATGCCGGGGGGCAGTCCGAGACCTTCGGTGACCTTGGCCATTTCCTGTTCCATCCGCTGCGACGCCTTGGCCTGCGCGTCCTTGATCGCGGCGAGGATCAGGTCTTCCACCACTTCCTTTTCGTTCGGATCGAAAATGGAGGGGTCGATGTCGAGCCCGGTCAGCTCGCCCTTTGCGGTCGCCGTGGCCCTGACAAGCCCGGTGCCCGCTTCGCCCACCACGGTGATCCGCTCGAGCGCCTCCTGCGCCTCCGCCATCTTGCCCTGCATCTCCTGCGCGGCCTTCATCATCTTGGCCATGTCGCCGAGATTGCCCAAACCTTTCAACATATCGCTCTCCCTGATGCGTTGCCGCGCAACATAAGGACGCGTCCCGCGCCCGGCAAGGCGGCCTGGCCTCCTCAGCGGTCTTCGAACGGATCCCATTCCTCGTCGGCTTCCGGTAGAGCCTCGGCTTCGGCTTCGGCTTCCATCTCCTCGAAGGTGCGGATCGCGGTGATCTTCGCCTTGGGGAAGGCGTCGAACACCGCCTGCACCAGCGGATGCTGCCGCACCTCGGCCTTCAGCGCCTGTTCCCCGACGTTGCGGATCTCGTCGATGGTCTCGGCGGTCGCACCCTGGACGAGGGTGACGCCCCAGCGTACCCCGGTCCAGCCCTGAAGCTTCTGGGCGAGGCGAGGCGCGAGGTCGGGGGGGGCGTTGTCGGTGGGGGTGAACTCGATCCGCCCGGGACGGTAGGCGGCGAGCCGGATGCAGCTTTCCACCTCGTAGAGCAGCACCCCGTCGCGGTGGCTGCGGATCAGGGCGACCACGTCGTCGAATGTGGCGAAACGGGCAAGCGCGTGGTCCTCGTCGAGCGCGAGCGCGGTGGCGCCGCCCGGACCGCCCGAACCACCCGGAGCGCCCGGCCCGGGTGTGGGGGCACCGCCAGCCGCAACCGGCCCGGCACCGGAAGGTGCGCCGCTGGTGCCCGGCGGTTGCGGAGCCGGTGGCGGGCTGTCGTGCAACCGGCGCAGAAGCTCCTCGGGGCTTGGCAGATCGGCCACATGGGTCATGCGGATCACCGCCATTTCGGCGGCCATCATCGCGTTGGGAGCCTGCGCGACCTCTTCCAGCGCCTTGAGCAGCATCTGCCACATCCGCGACAGCACCCGCACCGGCAGAGCCCCGGCCATCGCCTGGCCACGGGCACGTTCGTCGGGGCCGACGGTGGGGTCGTTTGCGGCTTCGGGGGTGATGCGGATGACGCTGACCCAATGGGTCACCTCGGCGAGGTCGCGCAGCACCGCCATCGGGTCGGCGCCTTCGGCATATTGGCGGCCGAGCTCCGCCAGCGCCCCGGCGGCATCGCCCTTCATGATGAGGTCGAACAGATCCAGCACCCGCCCCCGGTCGGCGAGCCCCAGCATGGCGCGGACCTGATCGGCGGTGGTCTCGCCGGCGCCGTGGGAGATCGCCTGATCGAGCAGCGACTGGGCATCGCGGGCCGAGCCCTCGGCGGCGCGGGTGATCAGCGCCAGCGCGTCATCGGCAATCGCCGCGCCTTCGGCATCGGCGATCCGGCGCAACATGGCGATCATCTCTTCGGGCTCGATCCGGCGCAGGTCGAACCGCTGGCAGCGGCTCAGCACCGTCACCGGCACCTTGCGGATCTCGGTGGTGGCGAAGATGAATTTCACATGGTCGGGGGGTTCTTCGAGCGTCTTCAGCAGCGCGTTGAAGGCGCTCGTCGACAGCATGTGGACCTCGTCGATGATATAGATCTTGTACCGCGCCGAGGCCGCCCGGTAGCGCACGCTCTCGATGATCTCGCGGATGTCGCCCACCCCGGTGCGCGAGGCGGCGTCCATCTCCAGCACATCCACATGGCGCCCCTCGGCGATCGCCATGCAATGTTCGCACTGGCCGCAGGGCTCGACGGTGGGGCCGCCGGTGCCGTCGGGGCCGATGCAGTTGAGGCCCTTGGCGATGATCCGCGCGGTGGTCGTCTTGCCGATGCCACGGATGCCGGTCATGATGAAGGCCTGAGCGATGCGGTCGGCCTCGAAAGCGTTGCGCAGAATGCGCACCATCGCCTCCTGGCCGACAAGATCGGCGAAGGTCTCGGGCCGGTATTTGCGCGCGAGCACCTGATAGGCTGTGTCGCCGGTGTCGGACATTCTGTTCCCCTGTGGCTTCGCCTGACGAATGTAGAGCCCGGCGGGGGCGGCGTCCACCGGTGCCGGGTCGGGCATTCGGAAGACGGGCGGACGACAGGCAGACGGTGGGCCGAATACGGGGCTCAGCGCTTGCGCGGCCTGCCGGGTTTGCGGCGGGCACGGGGTCCGGCAGAGCCGCCACCCGCAAGGCCCCCAGCGTTCTCGGCATCCTCGCGTTTCAGCTTCTGCCAGCGGCCGAGGCGGGCCGCGTCGAGCCCACCGGTTTCGATCGCTGCCTGCACCGCGCAGCCGGGCTCGGCCTCGTGGGCGCAATCATTGAACCTGCAACTGGCGGCGAGGGTGACGATGTCGGCGAAAACCTCGTCGATCCCCTCGGTCGCCCCCACAAGCTGAAGCTCGCGCATCCCCGGCGTGTCGACCACCCAGCCACCCCCCGCAAGGCGGTGAAACTCCCGCGCGGTGGTGGTGTGGCGGCCTTTGGAATCCTGCGCGCGGACACCCCGGGTGGCGATGGCCGCCCCCGTCAACGCCTGAACCAGCGTCGACTTCCCGACCCCCGACGAACCGACGAAAGCCACCGTCCGGCCCGGCCCGCACCATGCGGTAAGCACGCCCGCCGCCTGCGGGTCGCGTGCATCGAGCGTGACCACGGGCACGTCGCCAAGGGCGTCGCGCAAGGTGTCGGTGTAAGGGGAGAGGTCGTCGCAGAGATCGGCCTTGGTGAGCACGATCACCGGGGCCACGCCGCCGGTATGGGCCAGAGCAAGGTAGCGTTCGAGCCGGGCGAGGTTGAAATCGGCATTGGCCGAGGTGGTGATGAACAGGGTGTCGATATTCGCCGCGATCAGCTGGTCGCGCCGCTCGCGGCCGGCGGCCTTGCGGCGCAGAAGCGAGCGCCGCTCCAGCACCCGGACCAGACAGGCCTCGCCCGGCTCGGCCAGCACCCAGTCACCCACGGCCACCTCGCCGGCGCTGAGCCCCGGCGGCAGGCGCAGACCGAGGGGACCGGCTTCGGTGAGAGCGTCGAGCCGGTCGCGGTGGACGGCAGAGATCCGGGCAGGCAGCAGGCGGCCGGTCTCGCCGGGATCGAGCTGGCGCCGGAAATCGGCAGACCAGCCGAGGTCTTCGAGATCGGTCTTCTGGGTCAAGGCTTCGCTCCCCCTGTGACCCCGCGCCCCTGTGACCCGGGACAAGCGCCAGGGACACGGGGCCTTGTGGCTCAGGCGACCGGCGTCGAAGCGGCTTCGGGACGGCGGAGGGGTATCACGCGACGAAGACCGGCGGAAGACAGACCGCACGAAGGCAAGACGGTTGTCGCCTTTGCGCACCGGTCACAACGCCGGTTTCATAGCGGTTTCGTATTGCTCGGGAGATGCGGCGTCTTCCGGGCTTCGTCTCAACGGGCTGGGCCGGTGATGTGCCGCGAGCGGAAGGCGGGTGAGAGGCTGGACAACGACCCAAGCGGGGCTCGTTACGGCTGCTTCCTTCCGGATCTGACCGGGTTGGCGAGGCGCTTGCCCGCGCCAACCTCTCGACAGGGATATAGGGCTTCGGTCCCGGCGTTGCAAGCGGGCGGCGGGGATTGGCAACCGGGTGCGGATTGCAAAGCGGAACATTTCCCTTTTCAGGGCACGGGCCGGTTTTCTGTTGGCGCCCTGGATGGTCAGCGCGAGAATCCATTAGTCCGGAATACCGGACTAATGGATTCACTGTTTTTTATTTCATTATCAACAGGTTAAGCCACGCCCCACGGCCCCGCGTCAACCTTTTGGCAATGGAGATTTCAGCCCCTTGCAGCCGCGCGCCCGCCCCGGTTTCAGAGCGTCAGCGTGCAGATCATGAAGCCGTGTTCGTCCAGCGAGTCCGCGCAGCTCACGCCCCGGTTCACGACCTCTTCCAGCACCTCGCGCGCCTTTGGCGAGGTGCGGAATTGCGCTTCCGTCTGGCCGATCGGGGCAAAGCGCCAGCTTGCCAGCGGCAGGGAATCATAGGCCCCGGTGGCCTCGAGATATTCGAGCACGATGTCACGCAGACCCGCCGACGGGTCGAGCACCACCCGTTCCGGCCCCGGCACCGGATAGCCGCCGCCGCCACTCGTGCGGAAGGAATTGGTGATCAGCAGCACCTCGGCTTCCGGCCTCAACGCCACCCCGTTCAGCCGCATGTCCCGGATCCGCCGTGCCCCCGGATCGAGCAGGCTGCCGTCGCCCGCGTAACGCGCGGGCACCGTGAGGTCGATTTCATAGTCAATGCCCGCGAGCGTCTCGAACCCGTAGATCGGCGCATCGGCCTTCACCAGCCTCTGACCGCGGCTGCCCGGTTCGAGCCGGTTGAACACGCTCGCGGCCCGTTCCAGCCATTCGCCGAGTTCGGCGCCGGTGAGCCTGAGGCCCACAAGGTTGTTGGGGTAAAGGTAAAGATCCGCCAGCGCCGTAAGCGAGATGTCGCCCGGCGGAATGTCGACGAAAAACTCCGGCCCCGCGAGCCCGCCCGCCTTGAACGGCGCCGTCGAAGCCACACGCGGCAGCCCGGCCAGCGATGTACCCTCCACCAGCCGCCCGGTGTACCACAGCATCGCCCGGTGAACGACATCAAGTGCAGGCGAGGGCGCAACGGCAGCAAAGAAGCTGTGCAGCCTCTGGTGGGTGGTGCCCACGGTTTCATGCGCCTTCTGCATGGTGCTGCGGTGGAGACGCCGGAGCATCTTCAGAATGCCGGGGTCGGGCCGGACACGGGCCAGCACCGCGCCGGTCTCCGGGTCGCGGGTGGCAATCGGCCGGGCCTCGCACCGTGACCCGGTCACTTTCCAGCGCGCGGTCTCGGGGTCGCGGCCGAGCGTGAGGTCGATGATCCCCAGATGCGAGCCCCAGAACCCGGGCGCCACCACCGGCACACCGCGCACCCGCCCCGCCTCACCGTCAACCTCCGCGGGCCAGTCGGCCCCGGGGTCAGGAAACACCTGGTGGGCGTGGCCGGAAACGATCGCGTCGATCCCCGGCACCGCAGCCAGCGGCACCACGGCGTTTTCCAGCCCTGGTTCGTCCGCGACCGGCCCGATCCCGGAATGCGCCAGCGCGATCACCAGATCGGCCCCGAGGCCGCGCAGCAGCGGCACCGACATGCGCGCCGTTCCCGCAATATCGCGCACCCTGGCACGAAACCGGCTGCCGCGCAGCACGTTGAGCGAACCGGGCGGCAGGAAGCCGATGATCCCGATTTTCAGCGGGTGCAGCTTTCCTGCGTCGTCCTCGATCTCGCGGTCGATCATCGCAAAGGGGATCGCCACCGGCGCAGGGCCAAGCCCGGCAGAAGCGTCTTCGGGCATGATCGACAGGTTGGAGGAAACCACCGGGAAGGGCGCCGAAGCCAGCACCTTGCCGAGGTGATCCATGCCGTGGTCGAATTCGTGGTTGCCGAGGGTGATGGCGTCATATCCCAGGCGGGTCATCGCCGCGACGATCGGGTGACGCGCCCGGGGCTCATGCACCTCGCGGGCAAACATCCGCAGGATCTGGTCACCAAGCGGCGAGCCATGCAGGAAATCACCGTTGTCGAACAGCAGCGCATTGGGCACTTCGGCCCGGGCCACGCGGATCAGCGCCGCGGTGCGCGCGAGCCCCGTGGTAAGCGACGGTGTGCCCGCAACGTAATCATAGGGCACGATATGCATGTGCAGATCGGACGTGGCCATGAGCCTGAGCCGCGCCGCAATGGCACGCTCGTCGGTGATACGGGCGGCTCCGCCATTCACCGGATGTTCCTCGGCCGTGCTGGCAATCTGGACTCCCTTTCTTCCCCGGCTGCCGAATATAGACGCAACCCAAGGGCGAACAAGGGCGAACAAGGCCCCTCTGTCTGTCCGGGGCAGGTTGTGTCAGAAACGCGCCAGTTCCGTCGCCCGGCAGACACCTTGCCGCTGGACAGCGGGGTCCGGCTGGAAGATCCTGCCCGGCACGAAACACTGCAACAGAACGGACTGCCCATGACAGACGCCTGGCAACACGGCCTTACCCTTGGCTTTGGGGGTGGCGGGCTCGCGCGCCACGCCGAACGGCGGGGCGCGGCGGAGGCGCTGTTTCGTCATCCGCAGGCGCGGGTGCTGGCCATGTGGCAGGGGCGGCCGCTGGTGACCGGCCCCGGCAATGCCCCCCGCCTCGCCTGGCACCCTGCCGCCGTGACCCTGCCCCCCGACAGCGCCGGGCTGCGTCTCTATCTCGGCGAGGGGTCCACCGGCCCGCTGTTTGGCGTCGATATATCCGGCTGGATGCCCGAGGGCGGCGGGGCGCCGGACCCCGGGCCGGGGCGCGCGGGCGAAGACCGGCCCGCACCGCCGGAGCTTGCCTCCGCCGGCGCCCGGTTTGCCGATCTGCGCGGGCTGGTCGCAAAGCTCTCCCCGCTCGACGGCGAAATCGCCGCCACCGCGCGGGGGCTGTGCGAATGGCACCGGACGCATGGCTTCTGCGCCACCTGCGGCGCCCGCTCGGAACCGGAACAGGGCGGCTGGCAACGCCGCTGCCCCGCCTGCGGCCGTCTCCACTTCCCACGCACCGACCCGGTGGTCATCATGCTGGTGACCCATGGCAACCAGTTGCTCATCGGCCGCTCGCCGGGCTGGCCCGAGGGGTTCCATTCGCTGCTCGCGGGCTTCATGGAACCGGGCGAGACGGTCGAAGCCGCGGTGCGCCGCGAAGTGGCGGAAGAGACCGGCGTTTCCACCGGGCGGGTCCGGCTGCTGATGAGCCAGCCCTGGCCCTTCCCTGCCTCGCTGATGATCGGCTGCATCGCCGAGGCAACCAGCCGCGACATCACCCCCGACCCCGCCGAACTCGAAGACGCGCTCTGGATCAGCCGCGAGGATCTGCTCGCCGTCTTCGCAGGGAACCACCCGCAGATCCACACCCCCCGCAGCGGCACCATCGCCGGGCATCTCATGAACTTGTGGCTTGCGGACCGGCTCGATTGAGGCGACATTTGCCCGAAGCCCCGGCATATCCGAAGAGACGCGCATGAAACTGGCCACCCGCGAAGACATTGACGCACCGATCGGCGCGGTGTTCGAACAGCTGTCCGATTTCGACGGTTTCGAACGCGCCATCATGCGGCGCGGCGCCGATGTGCAGCGGATCGACGATCTTGCCAGCCCCGGCCCCGGCATGGCCTGGAAAACGACCTTCACCTTTCGCGGCCGCCCCCGCGAAATCCGCATCAGGCTCGACGAACATGCCGCACCCGAGCGGGTCCGCGCTTCGATGCACAGCGCCAACTTCCGGTTCGATCTGCTGATCGACCTGGTTGCAATGTCGAAAACCCGCACCCGGATGAACCTGGCACTCGATGTGAAACCGCTGGGCGTGCCGGCCCGGCTGATGATTCAGTCGATGAGGCTCGTCCGGCGAACGATTCTGAAGCGGTTCCGCAAACGCATCGGTGAATTCGCGGCCGAAATCGAGACACGCGCGCAGGCGCGCAGCGTCTGAAACGGCCTTGCAACCGGCCAGGACGCGGGAAACCAGGGGAGACATGCCAATGCTGTTTGCCGATCTCGGCGGGATCCGGGTGCACTACCGTATCGACGGGCCGCAGGACGGCCCCGGGCTGGTGTTCGCCAATGCGCTCGGCACCGATTTCCGCATCTGGAACGCGGTGGTCTCCGCCCTGCCCCCGGAGCTTCGGGTGTTGCGCTACGACATGCGCGGCCACGGCCTCACCTCCGCCCCCCCGGCCCCCTATTACATGGGCGATCTGGTGGGCGACGCCGCGCGGGTGATGGAACATGCCGGGATGAAAGAGGCGGTCTTCGTCGGGCTTTCCATCGGCGGGGTGGTGGCGCAGGGTCTGGCGGCCGAAAGGCTCGATCTGTTGCGCGCCGTGGTGCTCTCCAACACCGCCGCCAGGATCGGCACCCACCAGCAATGGCATGACCGGATCCGCATGGTGGAAGAGGACGGCATCGAAGCGCTGGCCGACCCGACCATGGACCGCTGGTTCGCCCGCGACACCCGCCGCGAGTGCCCCGGCCTCGTGGCCGGCATCCGCGCCATGCTCACCCGCCAGCCGCTTCAGGGCTATCTCGGCTGCATGGGCGCGATCTCGGAAAGCGATCTGGTCGAAAGCACCGCGCGGCTCCGGCTCCCGACCCTCGGCATCGCCGCTTCGGAAGACGGCTCGACCCCGGCCGATCTGGTGCGTGAGACCACCGAAAGCATCCCCGGGGCACGGTTCCACCTGATCCGCCGCGCCGGCCACATGGCCTGCCTCGAACAGCCCGGAGACTATGCCGGGGCGCTCGAAGGCTTCCTGCGCGAGATCGGGCATATCTGAGCGGTCCGGAAGCGCCCCCGCAGGCTGTGGTGGGCGCGGGGGAAGACGCGTGCGCGGGCCATTGCCCGAACAGCCCCGCCTGCCGCGTGCCCTATTCCGACAGCGCGTCGGCGTAGCTCAGCACCAGATCGCGCAGCGACACGAAGCCGAGCAGCCCGCTGTCGTTTTCCACCAGCGCCCGGCGGCGGCCAAGCCGGGCGAGCAGGCGCACCGCATATTTCACCCGCATCTTCGGCGCGACGGTGAGAATCGGCTTTTCCATGATCTCATAGACCGCGGTGCGTTCCAGCGGCCGGTTCTGCGCCAGCACCTGCGTGGCGATCTCGTTGACGGTCAGAAAGCCGTATTCATCGCCCTCGTCGCGCTTTTCGATCACCAGCGAACTCACCTTGTTCTGGCGCATCAGCCGCAGCCCGTCACCGACGCTCGACAGCCCGTCGACAAAGAGCATGTCCCTGCGCATCACCGTCTCGACCCGGATGTCGTCTCCCTTCATCACAAGTCCTCCTTGCTGATGTCTTCCTGGATGCGGCCGATCTGCGTGGTCAGCCCGACCACATCTTCGATGTCGATCATGAAGGCCACGCCGGCGCCGTGGTTCTGCTCGAAGCCACAGGCTTCGGCGATGCTTTCGAGGATCGTCCGCGCGTGATGTTCTTCCACGAGAAACAGCACCATGTCGCGTTGCCCGCCGAGGGTGAGCCCCATGAAGGTCTTCTTCGGGTTCAGCCCTTCGCCGCGGGCAGAGGTGATCACGGTGGATCCGGTCGCGCCCCTGGCGCGCGCCGCGTCGATGACCTGGTCGGTCAGCTCATCCTGAGTGAGCACGATGATCAGCTTGAACTTCATCGAGGATCTCCTTCGGAAAGGGGTGGTCTGCGTTTTTCGTGCCGCCGGCTCAGCCAAACGCTGATCTGAGCATAGCCCATCACGGTCATCATCGGAAACAGACTGGCCAGGGCGATCAGCCCGAAGCCGTCGAGCACCGCCGAGCGGCCGGGCACGTTGTTCGCGAGCCCGAGGCCCAGCGCCGCCACCAGTGGCACGGTAACGGTCGAGGTGGTGACCCCGCCGCTGTCATAGGCGAGCGGCACGATGCTGCGGGGCGCAAACAGGGTCTGGATCACCACGAGGATGTAGCCGACGATCATGTAGACGAACAGCGGCGTGCCGGTGACGATCCGGAAGGCGCCCACGGCGAGGCTCAGCGCCACGCCGATGGCCACCGCGACGCGCAGCCCGAAGCTTCCGATCGCACCGCCCGAAACCTCCTGCGCCTTTTTCGACACCGCAATCAGCGAGGGTTCGGCGATGGTGGTGGCGAAGCCGATGGAGAAGGCGAAAAGATAGGTCCAGTAATAATCGGCCCAGCGCACGGCGCCGCCCTCCACCCCGAGGAAGGTGGGGTCGGTCAGCTGCCGCGCCATCTCCTTGCCGAGCGGGAACAGCGCCAGTTCCAGCCCGAACAGGAACAGCGCGAGCCCGAGCAGCACATAGACGAGGCCGAAAAGCACCTGTTGCAGATGCGGGATGCGGCGGCGCAGGATGCCGAGCTGGAAGCCGAGCAGCACCACGAAGATCGGCACCACATCCTTGATGGTGGCGGCGAAAGTGAGGGAAAACTTCATCACGATCTCGATCATGCCGTCACCACCAGTCCGAACAGGAGGACGAAGATGATCGGCATGAGGCTGGCGAGCGCGATCAGACCAAAGCCGTCGATCATCGGGTTGCGCCCCTTGATGACACTCGCGAGACCGACCCCCAGCGAGGTCACCAGCGGCACGGTGATGGTCGAGGTGGTCACGCCGCCCGAATCATAGGCGATGCCGACGATCTCGCGCGGCGCCAGCGGGGTGAGCGCCACCACGATCAGATAGCCGCCGACCATGAACCACTGGACCGGCCAGCCCTTGAGGATGCGTATCACACCGAGCACCAGCGATGTGCCCACCGACACCGCCACGGTGTAGCGCAGGCTGTCGGCATAGCGCGCCTGGGCCTGCGGGTCTTCGGCGATCACGCCCGCCCCCGACATCACCTCCGCCGCCTCCTCGCCCACCGCGATCAGCGCCGGTTCCGCCACGGTGGTGCCGAAGCCGAGGCCGAAGGCGAAGAGGATCAGCAGGAGCAGCGAGCCACGGGTGGCAAGCGCATTGGCCAGGGTTTCGCCGAGGGGGAACAGCGCCATGTCGAGGCCGCGCACGAAGATCGCAAGGCCGAGCAGCACGAAGACGAAGCCCAGCGCCATGGTGGCGAGGCTGTCCACCGGCTGGCGGATGACGACGATCTGGAAGAACCCGACAATGACGAGGATCGGCACCAGATCGCGCGCCGTGCTGATGAGAAGCTCGAGAAGTGCCCGCAATGGTCGCGCCACCTTTTCTGGCCCGGGAGCACACCGCCCCGGATCAAGTCCCGTCTGGCAGCATCATGGCGCAAAGCCCCGGGCGGGACAATGCTGCACTGGCACCACACACCAATAGGCCACTACGCCGGCACGCCGGAGATTGCGCCGGCACAAGGCCGGACAGCGGACCCGGGGGCAGTCCCCCCCCGGACCCGGCATTTTCAGACTGGCGGGGAAGAGAGGCCCCCGTCCCAACCCGCTTTGGTCAGTGCTCGTGCTCACCAAGCGGGCAGTCACCCTCGTCTGCGAAACAGGCATCGGCGCGCAGTTCCAGCCACATGGCGTTCAGCACCGCAAACAGCGCCGCGAGGGGAAGACCGAGAATCCAGGCGAAATACCACATCTGTCAGTGTCCTTTGCAATGTCCGTGACCGCGGCCCTTGCCGCCGCAGCACCGGCCGTTCTGATGGGAATGGAGCTGCGGCGGCACGGCGTCGGCCTGTGCCTCGCCGTGACGCTGTCCGCAGGCGTGTTCATGACCTTCGCCATGTGCGTGGCCGCCACAGCACCGGCCGGCTTCATGCCCATGGCCATGACCACGCCCTTGACCACCGGCGCCGCACCGGTGCCCCGTCGCCGTGTCAGCCGCGCCACGCAGCAACGCGGGCAGGTGCCGGTTGCGGGCGGCATCGCGCAGTTCGGCGAAAACAGCCGTCAGTCCGGGATTTCCGGCAACCGCCGGCATCAGGCGTTCTTCGAAAACCCGCACAAGCTTTGCCTCCTCCCCGGCCCGCTGGCCACAGGCGGCATCGGGATCGTCGGGCAGTTCGGCATCGGCAATTTCCTGCGAAATGCACATGCTTTCCGGCGCCTTCAGCCCATAGGCTTTCAGGAGCATGGCAACCGCCGCCGCGTGGCGCCGCTCGGCCTTGGCAAGTTTGCCGAAGGGCCCGGCCTCGCCGTAGCGCGCCAGTGCCGCCAGAGAAGACACCTCCGCCCGCCGCTCGCTCACATAGGCGACCATGAGGGCCATGCGTTCAGGCTCGCCAAGTCCGGCTCCGGGCGGCACGTTACGCACCGCCTCGTTTGCCGTTTCGATAATCCGACAGGACATGTCATGCGCTCCCTAATACAGCGTCGCGCTGTTTTCGCGGACATCCTCTTCCGAGACCTTGCCCCAGAGCACCTTGTAGACCCAGGAGGTATAGGCAAGGATCAGCGGCATGAAGATCACCGTCGCGACCAGCATGATGAACAGCGTCTGATGCGAGGAGGAGGCGTCCCACACCGTCAGCGAGCTTTTCGGATCGACGTTCGAGGGCAGGATGAACGGGAACATGGTGAGCCCGACCGAGGCGATGATGCCGGTGATGGCCATTTTCGACCACAGCAGCGTCGAGACTTCCATGCCCGCCTGAAGGCCGCGCACCGCCAGGGCGATCCCGGCGAAGCCCATCACGGGTGCGATGGCGATCCACGGACGCACGCCATAGGCCGCGAGCCAGGAGCCGCCCTTCCGAACCTCGGAATAGAGCGGATTCGAGGGGCCGTCGGTCACCACATCGCCGACGATCGCATAGCCGTCGACACCGAAGGCGAGCCAGATGCCGGCAAGCGCATAGGCCGCCGCGGCGACGATACCGGCAACCATGCCGATCCTGCGCGCGCGTTCCGCCACCGGGGCGGAGGCGGCCTTGAGGGCGATCCAGGCGGCGCCATGCATCAGCAGCATCGACAGCGACACCACGCCGGCGAGCAGCGCGAAGGGCCGCAGAAGGCCGATGAACTTGCCGAGCGCCGAGCCGTCATACATCGGCATCAGCATGTCTTCGGTGAGGTGGAAGGGCGCGCCGAGGATGACATTGCCGACCGCCACGCCGAACAGCAGCGCAGGCGCCGCACCGCCGACGAACAGCGCCCAGTCCCAGGCGCTGCGCCAGGTCTGCGATTCGCGCTTGGAGCGGTACTTGAAGCCCACGGGCCGCAGGATGAGGGCCGCCAGCACCGCGAACATCGCGAGGTAGAAGCCCGAGAAGCTCACCGCATAGAGTGGCGGCCAGGCGGCGAAGATCGCACCGCCGCCGAGGATGAGCCACACCTGGTTGCCTTCCCAGACCGGGCCGACGGTGTTGATCACCACGCGCCGTTCGACGTCGTTCTTCGCGACGAAGGGCAACAGCGCGCCGGTGCCGAGGTCGAACCCGTCGGTGAGGGCGAAGCCGATCAGCAGCACGCCGAGCAGCACCCACCAGATGACGCGCAGGACTTCGAATGAGATCAGTTCGGAAAGGATCATCTTGCTTACTCCGCCGGAGTTTCGTTGTTGGCCACGGAGGCGCGCAGACGGGCTTCATGTCTGGCCTGCCATTCGGCGGTTTCGGCCACGTCCTGATAGGGCCCCTTGCGGATGTATTTCACCATCAGCCCCATCTCGATGATGAACAGCACCGTGTAGAAGGCGACGAAGCCAAACAGGGTGACAGCAAGATCGGTGACCGAGAGATGCGAGGCCGACAGCGCCGTCGGCAGCACGCCGTCGACGGTCCAGGGCTGACGCCCGAACTCGGCCACGAACCAGCCAAACTCGGCCGCGAGCCAGGGCAGCGGAATGAAGGCCACCGCGATCATCAGCGCCGGACGCGGGAAGTTCATGTTCCTGAACGAGGCGCGCCAGAAGAAATAGAGCATCAGCAGGATGAAGCTGAAGCCGAGGCCGACCATCAGCCGGAACGAGAAGAACAGCGGCGCCACGCCGGGCACGGTGTCATCGGCGGCCATGGCGATCTGCTCGGGGGTCGCTTCGCGCGGATCGTTGACGTAGCGCTTGAGCAAGAGGGCATAGCCGAGATTGTCGGAATGCTCTTCGAACGTGTCGCGCACTTCCTGCGGGGCGGCGCCGCGCTGTTCGCGGATGGTCATCAGCGCGTCATAAGCGATGATGCCGTCGCGGATGCGATGATCCGCCTCTTCCACCAGATCCTCGATGCCGGTGAGCTGAGTGTTCAGGCTGCGGGTGCCGATGATACCCATGGCCCAGGGAATGTGGATCGCATAATGGGTCTCGCGCGCTTCCTGATCAGGGAAGCCGATGAGGGTAAACGAGGCCGGGGCCGGCTCGGTGTGCCACATCGCCTCGATGGCGGCGAGTTTCATCTTCTGGGTATGGGTCGCGGCATAGCCGGATTCGTCCCCCAGCAGCACCACCGAGAACGAAGCCGCGATACCGAAGGCCGAGGCCACCGCGATCGAGCGGCGGGCGAGGTCCTTGTGCTTGTTCTGGAGCAGATAGAGCGCCGAAACGCCGAGCACGAAGACCGCGGCGGTAATGTAGCCGGCGGAGACGGTATGGACGAATTTCGCCTGGGCAACCTCGTTGAACAGCACCTCGAAGAAGTTGTCCATCTCCATCCGCATGGTGTCGGGGTTGAAGGTGGCGCCGACCGGATGCTGCATCCAGCCGTTGGCGATCAGGATCCACAGCGCCGAGAGGTTCGAGCCGAGCGCCACCAGCCAGGTGACGATCGCGTGCTGGACCTTGCCGAGCTTGTCCCAGCCGAAGAACATCAGCCCGACGAAGGTCGCCTCCATGAAGAAGGCCATCAGCCCTTCGATCGCCAGCGGGGCGCCGAAAATATCGCCCACATAATGGCTGTAATAGCTCCAGTTCATGCCGAACTGGAATTCCATCGTCAGACCGGTCGCGACGCCGAGCACGAAGTTGATGCCGAAGAGCGTGGCCCAGAATTTGGTGATCTGCCGCCAGATGGGGCGGTTCGTCATCACATAGACGGTCTCCATGATCGCCACCATGATCGACAGACCGATGGTGAGCGGCACGAAGAGAAAATGGTACATAGCGGTCATCGCGAACTGAAGACGCGATAGTTCGACCAGTCCGATTTCCATGAATGGCCTCCTGAGGTCGGGTTTCGCCGCATCCGCGATGCGGGTCGGAAGCTTTTTAGAACGCATTCGGGATGCAGGATTGATCTGCATCAAAAAGACACATCAAAGATCCATGATTTATCGAGATGCGGCAGGGTGCCGCAGGACGACGCAGCGGCCGGCCGCATCGCGCTCCACCTTCCGGTGGGCGGCCACGAGGATCGCAGCCTCGGGGAGGGCAGCGCGGATGCCCGCCATTGTCCGTTGCGCGGTGGGCGTGTCGAGCCCCTCGGTGGGTTCGTCGAGCAGCAACACCCGGGGACGCCTGAGCAGCGCCCGGGCCAGCACCAGACGGCGGGCCTCGCCACCCGACAGCCCCGCTCCGCGCGCCCCGAGCTTCAGCCCGAGCCCGCCACGGGCACGGATCGTCTGACCGAGGCAGGTGGCGTCGAGCGCGGCCCAGAGGGCTTCGTCGCGCGCGTCAGGGGCGGCAAGACGCAGGTTTCCGGCGATGCTTCCCGACACCAGCCCATGGCGCTGTGGTACCATTGCCAGCCTGGCGGTGATCTCCGCGGGGCCGAGCGCCGCCACGTCGCGGCCCCCGAGCCAGATTTTTCCGCAGGTGGGGGGCAGTACCCCGGCGGCCATCAGCAGAACCGTGCTCTTGCCGATCCCACTCGCCCCGGTGAGCGCCACGGTCTCGCCCGGGGCCACTGTGAGTGTGAGCGGCTCGAAAAGCTCCGGCGCGCCCGGGCGGCGCTTCCAGCTGACCGCGTCAAAACGGAGCCCGACCCCGTTGCCTCGCCCGGCATCCGGTCCCGCCCCGGGGTCGGGTGCCGCCCCGGGGTCGGGCGCATTAACGTTAACCGCCGGCATCTGTGCCGTCCCGGGATCGGGCGCATTAACGTTAACGGACGAAATCTCCGCCGTCCCGGGATTGGATGCATTAACGTTAATCGCCGAGGCCTGCCACGCCTCAGGTTCGGGCGCGTTAAGGTTAACGGCTGGAGTCTGTGCCACCCCGGGATCGGACGCATTAACGTTAACCGCCGGAGTCTGCCCCGCCTCGGGAGCGGATACATTAACGTTAACGGCCGAAGTCTCCGCCGTCCCGGGAGCGGGTGCATCAAGGTTAATCGCCGGCGTCTGCACTGCTCCGGGAGCAGGCGCGTCAAGGTTAATCGCCGGAGTCTGCCCCGCCTCAGGATCGGGCGCGTTAAGGTTAACGGCCGTAGTCTGTGCCACCCCGGGATCGGACGCATTAACGTTAACGGACGAAATCTCCGCCGTCCCGGGATCAAACGCGTTAAGGTTAACGGCCGAAGCCTGTGCCACCCCGAGATCGGACACATCAACGTTAATCGCCGACGTCTGTGCCGTCCCGGGATTGGATGCATTAACGTTAA
The DNA here is from genome assembly GCA_002746935.1 of Rhodobacterales bacterium. Classification (GTDB taxonomy): domain Bacteria; phylum Pseudomonadota; class Alphaproteobacteria; order Rhodobacterales; family Rhodobacteraceae; genus Sinisalibacter. The sequence continues at coordinate 29,599 of PDRW01000023.1, read as the reverse complement.
TCGCCGAGGCCTGCCACGCCTCAGGTTCGGGCGCGTTAAGGTTAACGGCCGTAGTCTGTGCCACCCCGGGATCGGACGCATTAACGTTAACCGCCGGAGTCTGCCCCGCCTCAGGTTCGGGCGCATTAACCTTAATCGCCAGAGTCTGTCCCGCCTCGGGATGCACCGCCAGCGCCGGCGCCAGCCGCCGCGCCGCCTGGCGCATCGCACCGATCTCGGTCAGCGCCCGGCGCACCGGTTGCACCGCCTCGCCCAGCGCCAGCGCCACAAACACCCCGATGGCCGCCCGCGCCGGCTCGATGCGGCCCGCTTCGGCCAGCCATGCCCCGAGCCCCAGCGCCGCCGCGGTGATCGCCCCGCTCACGAGGTCGAGCCCGAACCCGCTCACCCGTTCCAGCCGGTCGAGCCGGGCGCGCGCCTGCATGTGCCGGGCAATGGCCACCTCGCACCCCGCCACGGCGCGCGGGATCAGCCCATGGATCGTAAGGTCTTCACGCGCAGTGACCAGCTCCACCATCCGCCCGCGCGTGGCCTGCAACGCCGCCTCCGCCTGACGCGAGGATGCGCGGGCGCGGGCCTGTCCGATGGCGAAGACGAGGCTCGGGACCAGCAGATAGCCGAGCCCCACCACCAGCGCCACGGACGGATGCACCAGCACCCAGAGCGCCCAACTCGCGATCCCGATCGCCACCGCCCCCGCAAGCCCCGGAAACACCAGCCGGAGCAACGCGCCGTCGAGCGCGTCGACATCCGCGGTCAGGCGGTTGAGCTCCGCCGCGACCCGGAGCTTCTCGATCTCGCGATGCGGCCGGGTGAGCAGGCCGCGCAGCAGTTGCAACCGCAGATCCGCGAGCGCTTTCAGCACCGTATCATGGGTCGCCAGCCGTTCACCGTAACGCGCGGCGGTGCGGCCAAGGGCGAGAAACCGCACCATCGCGGAGGGGATGAAGACGTTGAACAGCATGCCGGTGCCGGCGAGCCCCGCCGCCGCCGCCGCGGTGATGAACCAGCCCGAGAGCCCGAGCAGCGACACCCCCATCACCAGCACCACCACCGACAGCAGAAGCGCCAGTGCCACCGAGCCCGGCGCCCGGGCCACGAGAAAGATCACGATACGGGAAAGCTGTTTCACGCGCGCCCCTCCGGGGTGTCGGCCGGTCGTGCCTGCGAAGCGCGCTCATTTTTCCCCGGCGGGGTGCGTTCGATCTGTCTGTCCGGGGGAGCCTCAGACCGCCCCTGCGGGAAAGGATCCGCACCGTCCTTCGGGGTGAGATCCACGCACTGATCCATCCGCGCGATCAGCCCTGTGTCATGGGTGGCCACGATCAGCGTGCCTCCGGCACCCGCGTAGTCGATCAGCCCGGAAACCACCGCATGCGCGGTTTCGGCATCGAGATCGGCGGTGGGTTCGTCGGCCAGCAGCACCGCGGGCGCGCCCTGGATGGCGCGCGCCAGCATCACCCGGCGGGCCTCGCCGCCCGAAAGCCCGGCGCCGCGTTCGCCGAGCACCGTCCGTGTGCCCCGCGGCAGGCTGGCGACGACGCCTGCGAGCTGCGCCCGGTCGAGCACACCGGCCTCCAGCGGCGCGCCGAAGCCGATATTGTGCTCAAGCGACCGGCCAAGGAAATGCGGCGCCTGCGGCATCCAGCCGAGCCCGGCGCGCCAGTCCTGCGCCCGGGTGGCGTCGAGCGGCACCCCGCCGACCAGAATCTCACCCTCGGCGGGCGGTTCCAGCCCGGCCAGCAGCCGCAGAAGCGTGGTCTTGCCCGAACCGCTGGGCCCGGTCAGCGCCACCCGCGCGCCGGGGCGGATTTCAGTGTCGGGATATGCGATCCGTCGCCCGCCGCGCATCACCGCGACACCCCTGAGGCGGATCGTGCCGCCCAGCGCCTGCCCCGTCGCGGGGTGGTCATGGCCCATCACCCCGGGCCGGGTATCAGCGCGCCACGCGGCGATCTCGTCGTCAACCGCCGCGGCCGCGGCACGGTCATGCCAGGCCGCGGCGAGATCGCGCATTGGCTGGAAATAGTCGGGCGCCAGCAGCAGCATGAAAATGCCCGCGAATGGCGTCAGCTCCGCCCCCCAGGTGCCCCAGTGGATCTCGCCCAGCAACGCGAAGCCGACCCAGACCGCGACCATCGCCACCCCGAGCGCGGCGAAGAGTTCCAGCACGGTGGACGACAGGAACGCGATGCGCAGCACCGCCATCGAGCGGTGGCGCAGGTCTTCGGCGGCCCCGTGGAACCCCTCGACCACCGCCGGCCCCGCCCCGATCAGCCGCAGGTCGGAGAGCGCCGCGAGCCGGTCGACCAGCAGATCCGAAAGCGCGCCGACGTCGTCGAGCTGCTTCGCGCTCGCCTCCTTCGCGGCCCAGCCCACCAGCGCCATGAACAGCGGAATCACCGGTCCGGCGACAAGCAGCACCAGAGCGACCGCCCAGGAATACCAGGCCGAGATCGCGAGGATCACCAGCGGCACCACCATGGTGCGGGCCTGGGCGGGGCGATAACGCAGCATGAACGGGCGCAGCGCCTCGGCCTTCTCGGCGGCCAGCGCGGCAAGGGCGCCGGCATCGCCCGCCGCCGATGGCGTGAGCGTGGCCGCTTCGGCGTGGAGGATCTCGTGGCGGAGCGCGGCGAGGGTGCGGTCGGCCTCCTGCGACAGCCGCTTCTGCGCCAGCATGTTCAAGAAGGCCCGCAGCCCCGCAAGGGCAAACACGATCAGCGCCGCGGGAAGAGGCGCCATATGGGGCGCACCGGTCAGAAGCCCGGCAAACACCGCGGCGATCACCGCCGCCTGCACCGGCCAGACCAGCGCGGCCGCCACTGTCAGCGCAGAACCAGCCCCGTCTGCTGCGCGCCCCTGAGGGGTGGAAATCTGTCTCCGGGCCACGTCCCCACCCTCGCCCTGGAGGGCCAGCCCGGTGCCAGGCTGCCACGCCCCGAAATCAAACATGGCGACCCCTGAAGGACTCGAACCCTCAACCTGCGGATTAGAAGTCCGCTGCTCTATCCAGTTGAGCTAAGGGGCCGCGCCCCGGTGGGATAGCCCACAGGAACCGGCCCTTGCAAGGTCATTCGGGGGTCAGGCCATCCGGCCCGCCCGGATTACATGTTTTCCTTGATCTTCCTGGCGACGATCCAGGCGACGGGGATGCCGACGACGAAACCGGCGAGCGACGAATACAGCACCGGCTGCAAGGTATCCATGCCTATCGCCAGCATGACGACCATGAACGAACCTGCAAAGGTCGCGCCGATGACAACGTACAACAGAAGAAAAAGGCCCATGTCTTGCTCCCTTGCGGTGGATCAGGCGCGCGATCTCACGGGGCAGGCTGCATGGGGGGCGCGGGGCTGTCTTTGATCTGTGTCATGCGGGGTTTGGTATGTGTCGGTGCGCCCTCACTGCATCCGCCGGGCGATGAGCCAGGCTACCGGCCAGCCGACCGCATAGCCAAGTGCCGCGGCCCCGAGCAGCGGCCAGAGGGTCGCAAGACCGGCGACGAGCGCCACGACCACGAAGACGAAGGCGAGCGTCGAGCCGATCATCGAGCCGAGGAAGAGGGTGAGACGGGTCATGGCGGGCTCCGGTTGGGCGTGGGTCAGGACGGGGAACGGAGGAGGAGCGGGCGGGGGGGGGACAGGAGCGGAATGCGGCAGGCCCGGAAGCCGCCCGGCCCCCTGCCCCTAGCTGTCCATCTTCAGCGCCGAGATGAAGGCTTCCTGCGGGATGTCGACCTTGCCGAACTGGCGCATCTTCTTCTTGCCGGCCTTCTGCTTTTCGAGAAGCTTCTTCTTCCGGGTGGCGTCACCGCCGTAGCACTTGGCGGTCACGTCCTTGCGCAGGGCGCTCAGGGTCTCGCGGGCGATCACCTTGCCGCCAAGTGCCGCCTGAATCGGGATCTTGAACATGTGGCGCGGGATCAGCTCCTTGAGCTTTTCGCACATCGCCCGGCCGCGGGTTTCGGCGCGGTCGCGGTGGACCATGATCGACAGCGCGTCCACCGGCTCTTCATTGACCAGAATCTGCATCTTCACGAGGTTATCCGCGCGGTAGCCGGTAAGCTGGTAGTCAAAGGAGGCATAGCCCTTGGTGACCGATTTCAGCCGGTCGTAGAAGTCGAACACCACCTCGTTCAGCGGCAGATCATAGACCACCATGGCGCGCGCGCCGGCATAGGTCAGGTCGAGCTGGATGCCGCGACGGTCCTGACAGAGCTTCAGCACATCGCCGAGAAATTCGTCGGGCACGAGGATGGTCGCCTTGATGCGGGGTTCCTCGATGCGGTCGATATGCGAGGGGTCGGGCATGTCGGCGGGGTTGTGCAACTCGCGCATCTCCCCGTCCTTCATGTAGATGTTATAGACCACCGAAGGCGCGGTGGTGATCAGGTCGATATTGTATTCACGCTCCAGCCGGTCGCGGATGACCTCGAGATGCAACAGCCCGAGAAAGCCGCAGCGGAAGCCGAAACCCAGCGCCGCGGAGGTTTCCATTTCATGGGAGAACGAGGCGTCGTTGAGGGCGAGCTTGCCGATGGCGTCGCGCAGGTCTTCGAACTCGTTGCTGTCCACCGGGAACAGGCCGCAGAACACCACCGGCACCGAGGGTTTGAAGCCCGGCAGCGGGGCGTCGGTGCCCTTCTTCTCGGTGGTGATGGTATCGCCCACGCGGGTGTCGCGCACCTGTTTGATACTGGCGGTGAGAAAGCCGATCTCGCCGGGGCCGAGCACGTCGATCGGCGCCATGTCAGGACGGAACACGCCCACCCGGTCAACCGGATAGACGGCATTGGTGGAGAGCATGCGGATGCGGTCGCCCTTGCGCAACTCGCCGTCGATGATGCGCACCAGCACGATCACGCCGAGATAGGCATCATACCACGAATCGACCAGCATCGCCTTGAGCGGCGCGTCGCGGGTGCCTTCGGGCGCGGGCAGTTCGGTGACGATCGCCTCCAGCACCTCATGGATCCCCACCCCGGTCTTGGCCGAGACCTGAATGGCGCCCGATGCGTCGATGCCGATCACATCCTCGATCTGCTCGGCCACCCGGTCGCAATCCGAGGCCGGCAGGTCGATCTTGTTGAGCACGGGTACGATCTCGTGGTCGGCGTCGATCGCCTGATAGACATTGGCGAGCGTCTGCGCCTCCACCCCCTGGGTCGAGTCGACCACCAGCAGCGAGCCTTCGACGGCGCGCATGCTGCGCGACACCTCATAGGCGAAATCCACATGGCCCGGGGTGTCGATCAGGTTCAGCACATAGGCCTCGCCATTGTCGGCGGTATAGTCGAGGCGCACCGTGTTGGCCTTGATGGTGATGCCGCGTTCGCGCTCGATATCCATCGAATCGAGCAATTGTTCCTTCATGTCGCGGTCGGCAACGGTGGCCGTCTCCTGGATCAGCCGGTCGGCAAGGGTGGACTTGCCGTGGTCGATATGGGCGACGATGGAGAAATTGCGGATATGGGCGAGCTCTGTCATGGGCCGGGATATGGCGGTGAAAAGGGGCGGGCGTCAATGGGGATCGGCTGGGATCGACAGGGATCAACGGGGGCTGCGCCTTCGGCACGCCCCCCTGCCGCCAGAGCATGACACCCTTGCACCGCAGCACCTTGCCCGCGCCCGGTTTCGCCTGTATGCGTGTTCGCGCTAACGCATACGGTCTCCAGCACAGGGTTCATCCATGTCCGACATTCTCACCATTACCCTCAACCCGGCGCTCGACCGCTCGACCTACACCGACCACATCGTGCCGGAAGAAAAGCTGCGCTGCGACACGCCGGTGACCGAGGCCGGGGGCGGCGGCATCAACGTGGCGCGGGCGGTCGGCAAGATGGGCGGCGCGGCGCGGGCCTTCGTGGCGATCTCGGGCTTCCAGGGGCAGCGCTACCTCGAGCGGCTGCGCACCGAACCGCTGGTGCCGGAAGTGTTCCACACCCATGGCGAGACCCGGCAGAGCTTCGCCGTGACCAACCGTTCGACCGGCGAGCAATTCCGCTTCGTGACCCCGGGGCCGACCTGGACCGAAGAGGAAAACCGGGACGTCATGGGGGCGCTGCGCCGCTGCACGCCGCAGAAGGGCTGGGTGGTGCTCTCGGGCAGTCAGCCGCCCGGCGTGCCGGTCGATTTTCCCTCGCGGCTGGCCAAGCAGATGAAGGACAGTTCGGCCAAGCTGGTGCTCGACACCTCCGGCGAGCCGATGCGGGCGCTGCTGCGCCCCGGCGCGGTGCGCCAGCAAATCCTGCGCCTCGACCTGGCCGAAGCCGAAGACCTCGCCGGGCGCAAGCTCGCCGACGTGAAGGCGGTTGCCGATTTCGCCGAAGAGCTGACCAAGCGCAACGTGGCCGAGGTGGTGGTGTTCGCGCTGGGCAGCGAAGGCTCGGTTCTGGCCGAGGGCGAGAACCGCTGGTGGTCGAAGACACGCCCCGTCGAGGCCGCCTCGAAAGTGGGTGCGGGCGACAGTTTCGTCGGCGTGTTCACCTGGTCGCTGGCCAACGGCGCCACCTGGGACGAGGCACTGCGCTACGGCGTGGCAGCGGCCTCTTCGGCAGTCACGACCGGGGGCACGGAACTGTGCGACCGTGACCAGGTGCACGACCTTGTGAGCGACGCGATCCTCAAGAAGGTCTGACCGCCAATCCGGCGTTGCAGCACCGGTCCGGCCCTGCTAGAGAGGGCCGGGGGTTCGAATTGTGCTGCCGCAAGTCACGAACGGAGCCTGAAACATGAAGCAGACCGCCTTCGCCCTGATGCTCGGAGCGCTCAGCCTGCCTGCCTTGTCCACCACCGCAAGCGCCGGCGGCGTCATTGCCGATGCCTGCACCGCAACCAGCCGCGGCGCCCGGGCACCCGCCCTTTGCGCCTGCATTCAGACTGTCGCCGATTCGGTGCTCAGCGGGGCGGAACAGAAGCGCGGCGCGCAGATTTTCCTTGATCCGCACATGAGCCAGGAAATCCGCGCCTCGGCCTCGGCTTCGGACAACCGTTTCTGGGAAAAGTGGCGCCAGTTTGGCAGCTCTGCCGCGCAACACTGCGAATAAGCCGGGCGCGGATGTCAAGCGGGGCCTGCCACCGGGCCCCGTTCACCGTTTCAGGCTGGCGACAAGCCCTTTGGCGCAAGTCTCGATCAGCCTCAGCGCACCCACATAGTCCCTGGTGAAATAGGCGTCGGGCACGTCGCGCAGACCGGTCTCGGGCGCAAATTCGGTAAACAGCTTCACCTCCGCCCGCGCGCCCTTGGGCGTGACCCCGGCAATGTCGTCGAGATTGGCGCGATCCATCGCCACGATCAGATCGAACCGGGTGAAATCTCCGCCCGTGAGCTGTCGTGCCCTGAGGGCGGTGAGATCGTATCCGCTCTCCGCCGCCGCCTGCACCATGCCCGGACAGGGCGGCTCGCCCACATGCCATGACCCGGTGCCGGCGCTGTCGAGCAGAAGGTCGAGCCCCTCGCGTTCGGCAAGGGCGCGGGTCACCGCTTCGGCGGTGGGCGAGCGGCAGATATTGCCAAGGCAGACGAACAGGATGCTTTCGGTCATGGGGTGAGGATAGCCACAGCCCGGGGCACGGCAACCCCTTTTGCCGCCCCCGGTTTCCGGCTACAGGCAGGGCATGGCGTTCGACATCTTTCTCGTCACCGCACCGGGGCTCGAAGCGTTTCTGGCCGAGGAAGCGGCGGAGCTTGGGCTCAATGTCACCGGCACCACCCCCGGGGGCGTGACCCTCAGCGGCGGCTGGCGCGAGGTCTGGGCCGCGAATATCGGCCTGCGCGGGGCGGTGCGGGTGCTGGCGCGGATCGCCGAATTCCGCGCCTTCCACCTCGCCCAACTCGACAAGCGGGCGCGCAAGGTCAACTGGGGCGCGGTGCTGCGGCCGGACGTGCCGGTGCGGGTCGAGGTCACCACCCGGCGGTCGAAGATCTACCACGCCAGAGCCGCCGCCCAGCGCATCGAACGCGCGATTTCCGAAGAGCTCGGCGCGCCGGTCTCGGGGGAGGCCGGGGTCGTGCTCAAGGTGCGGATCGACGACAACCTCGTCACCATCAGCACTGACACTTCAGGCGAAAGCCTGCACAAACGCGGCCACAAGCGGTTTACCGGCAAGGCGCCGATGCGCGAGACCATGGCGGCGCTGATGCTGCGCGCCTGTGGCTACGACGGGAAGATGCCACTGGTTGACCCGATGTGCGGTTCCGGCACGTTCGTGATCGAGGCCGCGGAGATCGCCGCGGGGCTGGCGCCGGGCCGCGACCGCAGCTTCGCCTTCGAGCATCTGGCCGGGCTCGACGCGGCGGCGGTGGCGGCGATGCGGGCCGGGGATACGCGGCCGGCGCATTGTCTGTGTTACGGGTCCGACCGCGATCAGGGGGCAGTGAAGGGGGCCAGCGAGAATGCCGCACGCGCCGGGGTGGCGGAGATCACCCGCTTTGCCCGCGCGGCGGTGAGCGATCTGCAACGCCCCGACGGCCCGCCCGGTTTGGTGATCGCCAACCCGCCCTATGGCGGACGGATCGGCAACCGCAAACCGCTGTTTGCGCTCTATGGCAGCCTCGGCGCGGTGCTGCGCGAACGGTTCCACGGCTGGCGGGTCGGGCTGGTCACCAATGACGCGGGGCTCGCGAAGGCGACAGGGCTGAAGCTTGCCGCCTCGGAGCCGATTGCCCATGGGGGGCTGAAGGTGAAGCTCTTTCAAGCGGGGCCGCTCTGAGGGTGGTCTGAAGCGCCGGGGGGGGAACCGGGCGCTGGTCTTGCGTCGGGTTGGCTCAGGGGTTCGGGTTTACAGCATTGTTTTCAAAGCATTTTTGAGAGCGTCCATTAGTCCGGAATTCCGGACTAATGGTATTCCAGTAGTCCGGACTAATGGATTCTCTGCCCACCGGATCCGACGGCTGTTTCTCCGGCGTTTCCCGCGCCGATCGCAGCTCCGAGAAGGGGGAACCCGACACTCAGGCGAAGGAAGCACGAGGGCCGGACGACAGCATTTCGCGTCCGGCGCCCAAGACGCTCAGGCGGCCCTCACCGCCCGCACATCGGCCCCCGAAGAAACCCTTCACACCGCCTGAGAATGACGCGCCGAGGACATGTCGTAGGCATCGAAATGGCGGGCGATGATGCGCGCCAGCGGCCGGTAGGCATCGCGGATGGTCAGCACGCCGTCTTCAACAACAGTGGTCCCGGGCATCGCTTCTTCGAGCCCGTCGGCCATCGCCAGCAGCGCATCGCGCGGCACCCCGAACTCCGCCGCCACTTGCCCGAAATCGACGCGGAAGTCGCACAGCAGCACCTCGATGATCCGGCCACGGACGCGGTCTTCGCCCGCAAACACATGCCCCCGCGCAATGGCCAGCTCACCCGCCCGCACACGCTCCTGATACTTGGAGGTCGCGGGCTCGTTCTGGGCATAGCCCTGCGGAAACCGCCCGATCGCCGAAGCGCCGACCGGGATCATCGCCGGCGACTGGTCCTCGGTATAGCCCTGGAAATTGCGGTGCATCGTGCCGTTGCGCCGCGCCACCGCGAGCCCGTCTTCGGGCTTGGCGAAATGGTCGATGCCGATCTCTTCCATGCCGGACCCGACGAACAGAGCGCGGGCGATGCCGTAGAGCTCCAGCCGGTCTTCGGGGGTCGGCAGGGCCTCGGTCGGGATCAACTGCTGCCGCTTCGACATCCACGGCACATGGGCATAGCCGAACAGCGCGATCCGGTCGGGGTCGAGGCTGATGACCTTGTTCACCGAATCGGCAATCCGCGCCCCGGTCTGGTGTGGCAGGCCATAGAGCAGATCGACATTCAGCGAGCGGATGCCACGGGCGCGCAGCCCGTCGACCGCCGCGCGGGTGATCTCGTAGCTCTGCGGCCGGCCGATGACCTCCTGGATCATCGGGTCGAAATCCTGCACCCCGATGGAGGCGCGGTTGAGCCCGGCAGCGGCAAGCGCGTCGAGACGGGCGTCGTCGATCTCGGTCGGGTCGATCTCGACCGAAAACTGCGCCCCCTCGGCCAGCGGCGCCATGTCGAAGATCGCCCCGGCGAGATCGGCGATCATCTCCGGCCCCAGCAGGGTCGGCGTGCCCCCGCCCCAGTGCAGAAACCCGATCTTCACCCCCGCGGGCAGCCGCGCCCCGATCAGCGCGAGTTCCGCTTTCAGGGTCTCGACATAATTGCCCACCGGCTCGGCGGTCTGGGTGCCCTGGGTGCGGCAGGCGCAGAACCAGCAGAGCCTGCGGCAGAACGGGATATGTACGTAAAGTGACACCGGGGCGCCCGCAGGGAGCGCCTCGATCCAGCCGGAAACGGTCTCGCTGCCGAGGCCCGCATCGAATTGCGGCGCGGTCGGATAGCTCGTATAGCGGGGCACTCGGGCGTCGAACAGGCCGAGTTTGCGAAGTTGCGTGTGGGTCTCCATTCGCATAGGCTCTAGCGGAAACCGCGCGCGCCACTTTGATCAGGATCAAACCGGGACTCCGGCATGAAAGTGAAGATGGACCTCTCTCTGGACCCAAAGGAGTGCTGGAACTGCCCGATCAGGCATCAGGCGGTCTGTGCGCTTTGCGATCCGGACGAGCTCAAGCGTCTCGACGAAATAAAATACTTCCGCAGCTACGAGGCCGGACAGCCGGTGATCTGGGCCGGCGATCACATGGAATTCGTCGCCTCCGTGGTGACAGGTATCGCCAGCCTCAGCCAGACGATGGAAGATGGCCGCACCCAGATGGTGGGGCTGTTGCTGCCGTCGGATTTCATTGGCCGGCCAGGGCGCGATGCGGCCCCGTTCGACGTGGTTGCCGTCTCGGACCTCACGGTGTGCTGTTTCCGCAAGGCACCATTCGAGGATCTGATGGCCACGACCCCGCATATCGGCACCCGGCTTCTGGAAATGACGCTGGACGAACTCGATTCGGCGCGGGAATGGATGCTGATTCTGGGCCGCAAGACCGCGCGGGAAAAGATCGCCTCGCTGCTGGCGATCGTGGCGCGGCGCGATGCGGCGTTGAAGACAAGCATCCCGAAGGACGGGATGAATTTCAATCTGCCGCTCACCCGCGAGGCGATGGCGGACTATCTCGGGCTGACACTGGAAACCGTCAGCCGGCAGATTTCGGCGCTGAAAAAGGCCGGCATCATCGAACTTGACGGCAAGCGGCGGGTGGTGGTGCCATCGCTGGAGCGGCTGATGAACGAGACCGGCGATGACGTCGACGGCGGGCTCGTCGTCTGACCGGAGCGCGGTGAGCGGCGCAGATTCAACATGAAAATCAATGGCTTGACGGGGGCCTGAGGGCCCCGCCAGCGCCGGACCGGTCGGGGTCACTTCCGCCGTTTGTGCTCGTCGAGCCGCGGCAAGATCTCGACGAAATTGCAGGGCGGATGGCGGTAGTCGAGCTGCGGGGCGAGGATCTCGTCCCAGGCGTCCTTGCAGGCGCCGGTCGAGCCCGGCAGCGCGAAAAAGTAGGTGCCGTTCGCCACGCCCCCGGTGGCGCGCGACTGCACCGCGCTGGTGCCGATCTTGCCGTAGCTCACCAGCGCGAAAATGGTGGCAAAAGCCTCGATTTCCTTCTCGTAGACATCGCGATGCGCCTCGACGCTCACGTCGCGCCCGGTGAGCCCGGTGCCACCGGTGGAGATCACCACGTCGACCCCCTCGTCGAGGCTCCAGGCCCGGAGCTTTTCGGCAATCGCGGCGCGGTCGTCTTTCACGATGTCACGCGCCGCCAGATGGTGCCCCGCGGCCTCCAGCCGTTTCACCAGCGTGTCGCCGGAACGGTCCTCGGCGAGGGCGCGGCTGTCGGAGACGGTCAGCACGGCGATGCGGACGGGGATGAAATCGCGGGTTTCTGAATCGGTGATCTGGTTCATGTTGGCTCCGGTAGTGTTCAGATGCCGGACCGGCGTGCCGCCGGGCCGGGGTAATGTCGCGGGACGGCGCACAGGGCTGCGAACGGGGCGCCAAACAGGGCGGCGAACAGGGCAGGCGTCATGCGCCCTCCCTCAGTTTCGCCCGCACCTCCAGCAGGTCGGCCCAGGCCTCGCGTTTGGCGGCAGGGTTGCGCAGGAGATAGGCCGGGTGGGTCATCGGCATCACCGGCCGGCCCTCGGCCTCGGTCCAGTGCCCGCGCATCCGCAGGATGCCCGAGCGCCCCAGCAGTGCGTTGCAGGGCGTGTTGCCCATCAGGATCAGCACATCCGGGTCGACCAGCGCGATATGGCGCCGCACGAAGGGCACCATGATGCGCATTTCGTCAGCCGTGGGGGTGCGGTTGGCGGGCGGGCGCCACGGCAGGATATTGGTGATGTAAAAGGCGTTGTCGGCGTAGGGGTGGTCGCGGGCGAGGCCGATGGCGGCGAACATCCGGTCGAGAAGCTGCCCCGCCCGGCCGACGAAAGGCCGGCCGATGCGGTCTTCATCCGCCCCCGGCGCCTCGCCGACGATCATCACCCGGGCGCGGGGGTTGCCATCGGCAAAGACGAAATTGCGCGCGCCCTTTCGGATCTCCAGCCCGTCGAAATCGCGCATTGTCCCGGCGAGCGCTTCGAGGCTGGTGGCGGTTTCGGCGAGCGCCACCGTCTCGGCGGCGAAATCGCGCGCCACCGGTTCGGGGGGCGGCGGAGCGGGCGTCCGGGCGGCTGTCCGGGCCCCGGGTCTGGCCCCGGGTTTCAGATCGGATTTCGGCGGCGTGGGCGCGAGCGCGTATCGGTCCACAGGCAGATCGCCCACCGCATCCACCGCGCCGAGCTCGATATACCATTCCAGAAGCGCCTTGGCGCCATGCCAGTCGAGGGCCGAATCCATGGGGTCAGGCTACCCGAAGCCCGCGCCCCCGGCCATGCCCCCCTTCTGGCCCCCCCCCGCACGCCCCCATCTGTCCCCAGCCTTGCCCCGTTTCCGCCCCCGGGCTACACCCGTCGCAAACAGGGAGCAGGGCCCATGACCTTCCGCCGCCGTCATCTTCTCGGGATCGAACCGCTCAACCCCGCCGAGATCACCGAAATCCTCGATCTCGCCGACACCTATGTCGAGCTCAGCCGCAAGCGCAAGAAACGCGCCCGCGCCCTCGAGGGGCTGACCCAGATCAACATGTTCTTCGAAAACTCCACCCGGACGCAGGCGTCTTTCGAGATCGCCGGCAAGCGGCTCGGGGCGGATGTGATGAACATGGCGATGCAGGCCAGTTCGATCAGGAAGGGCGAGACCCTGATCGACACCGCGCTGACGCTGAACGCGATGCACCCCGATCTGCTGGTGGTGCGCCACCCCAATTCCGGCGCCGTCAACCTGCTGGCCGAAAAGGTCAATGCCGCGGTGCTCAACGCCGGCGACGGCCGCCACGAGCACCCGACGCAGGCCCTGCTCGACGCGCTCACCATCCGCCGCGAGAAGGGCCGGATCCAGCGGCTGACCGTGGCGATCTGCGGCGACATCGCCCACAGCCGGGTGGCGCGGTCGAACCTGATCCTGCTCGGCAAGATGGAAAACCGCGTCCGCCTCGTCGGCCCGCCGACACTGATGCCCTCGCAGATCGGCGCCTTCGGGGTCGAGGTGTATGACGACATGCGCAAGGGGCTGGAAGGCGCCGATGTGGTGATGATGCTCAGGCTTCAGAAAGAACGGATGGACGGCGGCTTCATCCCTTCGGAGCGGGAATATTATCACCGCTACGGGCTAGACGCCGAGAAGCTGAGCCATGCGAAGCCCGACGCCATCGTGATGCACCCCGGCCCGATGAACCGCGGCGTCGAGATCGACGGCACCATCGCCGACGACATCAACCGTTCGGTGATCCAGGAACAGGTGGAAATGGGCGTTGCCGTGCGGATGGCGGCGATGGACCTTCTGGCGCGCAACCTGCGTGCCCGCGCGGACCCCGAAGGTGTGCTGGTGTGAGCGACGATCTCACACTGCCCGCCGATGACGGCGCCCGCAGCATCTGGGTGTTTACCGCGGCGCTTGATGCGGAGGCCTTTGCCCGTTTCGCCCGGCCCGGCGAAAGCTGGCCGCTGGCCGAGGCGCTGGGGCTTCCCGGGCTCAGCCCCGGGGCGGTCGAGTGCTTCCACAGCGACGATCTGGCGGATTACGGGCTGGAGCGTTATCTCACCGAGGCCCATGGCATGGACCCGACCAGTACCGGCCCCGACACCCAGCGGCTCGCCGCCGTCACCGGGCCCGTCGTGCTGCTGTTCTCGCGCGATCTGCCCGAGGGGGCCACGGCGCTCGACCCCGTGCCGCCGCTCGCCTTCGTCGGGCGCTACGATGCGCCGGTTCACCTCGTCCCGAGCCCGCCGATGCCGCCGCGCAAGAGCACGCTCGGCCATATCGAGGCGGGGGCGGGATCCGGGGCCGCGAATGCGCCCACCCGTCTCACCCGTCCGCTTTTCGTCACGCTGGCGGCGCTTTTGCTGCTGGCCGGGCTGGTGGCGCTGCTGGCGTGAACGGGCAAAACCGGATATATCGCGCCCAACCGCAGGCTTGCACGCCTGCCCCCGCCCCGACCGGAGCCTGTCATGACCTCGCCCCTCCCCGGCCCGCTGCCCGCTGCCCTGCCGGCGCTCGCCGACACCGAAACGCTGGTCGCGCGGTTCACCGGCAACCGCGCCACCTATATCAAGGAACATGTCATGCTCGCCGCCATTGGCGCGGTGGGCGCAACGGCGGTGCTGATGGCGACGGGCAATCCGCATGCCTGGACCGGCGCGGTCGGGGCGGTGCTGGCGATCGCGGTGCGCGGTTTCTATGTCGCCACGGAACAGATCGGCATGACCTGGCAACTCACCGACAAGCGGCTGATCACGCCGACGGGGATGAGCGTGAAGCGCGGCGACATCAGGAAGGTCAATGTCATCTTCTCCGCCGCACAGGTGGTGACGACCGGCGGCGACAAGTTCATGATCAGGTATCAGGCCGACCCGGCGGCGACCGCGGCCACGATCGAGGGGCGGTGAGGCCGATGTGCGGCAGGGAACAAGGGGCCGGTCCGGGCGACACCACCGACAGGCGCAGAGCACCACCGCCCGGCCCGCGGCCAGCGGCGGCGAAACGCTCCGCCGCAACAGCGCGCTGCCATCTGCCCGCCGGACCGGAACGGATTGCGCCGGGCCGGGTGTCCGCCCGGGCGCGCCGCGCAATCCAGCGCCAGGGAGAGTACAGCAAATGACCACACCACATCCCGACCTCGCCGCGATCCTCGCCGAAGGCGAACGCATTCTCTGGCAGGGACAGCCAAAACCGGGCCGGCCGATCTCGCCCCGTGCCACGCTGACAAGCGTCCTGCTCTACCTGGCCGCCTTTGTGCTGTTTGCCTTTGCCTGGTGGCTCGAGCTTTTCAAGGGCCATCTGCCGGGTGTGCGCCTCGCGATCTACGGGATCATCGGCTCGGCGGCATTCTGCACCTATATGGGCCTGCGCCTTACGCTTCTCGATCGCCGCCGCGCCCGCGCCCGCGACGCCGCCACGCGCTATGCGATCACCGACCGGCGGGTGCTGGTTCTGGCCGGCCCCTACCGCGCCGAAGTGCCGCTCACCGACGACGTGCAGACCGAACAAGACGGCGATACGGTGACCGTCAGCGCGCCCGGCACCCGGATCCGGCTTGAGCGGCTGGACGACGCAAAGGCCGCGCATGGCATTCTCCTGTCCCGGATCGGGGAAAAGCCATGACCACGACGTTCATCAATGCGCTGCTGATCGACCCGGAAAGCGGCAGTATCGAACCCGGCAGCCTGACCGTCGCCGGAGGTGTGATCACCGGGCGCGACCGTGCCGGCAGCCATCCTGCCGAAGGCGAGGTGATCGACTGTCAGGGCAGACATCTCGCGCCCGGGCTGGTCGACATCGGCGTCAAGATCGGCGAGCCTGGCGAGCGTCACAAGGAGAGCTTCCGCACCGCCGGCGCGGCGGCGGCGGCGGGCGGGGTGACCACGCTGGTCGCCCGTCCCGACACCACCCCCGCGATCGACACCCCCGAGGTGCTGGATTTCGTCGCCCGCCGGGCGCGCGAGGTGGCGCCGGTGCGCATCCATTCCATGGCCGCGCTCACCAAGGGGCGCAAAGGCCGCGAGATGGTCGAGATCGGCTTTCTGATGGACGCCGGCGCCGTCGCCTTCACCGATTGCGACCGGGTGGTGCAGGATCCCAAGGTGTTTTCCCGCGCTCTGAGCTATGCGAATAGCCTCGGCGCGCTGGTGATGGCGCATCCGCAGGATCCCGGCCTTTCGGAAGGTGCCGCGGCGACCTCCGGCAAATTCGCCTCGCTGCGCGGGCTTCCGGCGGTGTCGCCGATGGCCGAGCGCATGGGGCTGGAGCGCGACCTGGCGCTGGTGGAGATGACCGGCGCCGCCTATCACGCCGACAACCTCTCCACCCGGGCGGCACTGCCGGTGCTTGAGCGCGCCAGAGCCGCGGGGCTCGACGTGAGTGCGGGGGTCAACGTCCACCACCTCACGCTCAACGAGTTCGACATCGGCGAATACCGCACCTTCTTCAAGCTGAAGCCGCCGCTGCGCTCGGAGGACGACCGGATGGCGATGGTCGGGGCGGTCGGCTCGGGGCTGATCGAGGTGATCTCGTCGATGCACACCCCGCAGGACGAGGAATCCAAGCGTCTGCCCTTCGAAGAGGCCGCCTCCGGCGCGATCGGGCTGGAAACCCTGCTGCCCGCGGCGCTGCGGCTGGTGCATTCGGGCAGCCTCGGGCTCGCGGTGCTGTGGAAGGCGATGTCGCTGAACCCGGCGCGCCGGTTCGGCCTGCCGGGGGGGACGCTCGCCGAGGGCGCGCCGGCCGATCTCGTGTTGTTCGACGCCGACGCCCCCTTCGTGATGACCCGCGCCAAGCTGCATTCGAAATCGAAGAACACGCCCTTCGACGAGGCGAAGATGCAGGGCCGGGTGCTGGGCACCTGGGTGGGGGGCAAACGGGTGTTCGGGCCGGCATAGGCGCCACGGCCTTTTCGCTTGCTCTCGCCCCCTGCGGCGGAGATAGAAGGTCCATGCCCGAAATCCCCGTCGCCCCTGCCCTGCTCCCCCTCGCCCTCACCGCCCTTGCCGGCTATCTCCTCGGCTCGGTGCCTTTCGGGCTGGTCTGGACCAGGGCTTTCGGGCTTGGCGATCTGCGCGAGATCGGCTCGGGCAATATCGGCGCCACCAACGTGTTGCGCACCGGCAACAAGTTTGCGGCCTTTCTCACGCTGCTGGGCGACGCCGGGAAAGGGGCCGCCGCGGTGCTGATCGCCCATGCAATCCTCGGCACCGATGCCGGTCTGATCGCCGGGCTCGCGGCCTATCTCGGCCACCTCTTCCCGGTCTACATCGGCTTCAGGGGCGGCAAGGGCGTGGCCACCTGGCTCGGCACGATGGCGGCGATTTCATGGCCGGTGGGGCTGGGGCTGGCGGCCACATGGCTGGTGATTGCCGGGCTGTCGCGGATTTCGTCGCTCGCGGGCATCGTCGCCGCCCTGTCCGGTCCGCTCTGGGCGCTGGCCTTCGGCGAGCCCCGGGTCGCGGCGGTTGCTGTCGTCATGGGGGCGCTGATCGTGCTGCGCCACCACGCAAACATCCGCCGCCTCGCGCAGGGCACCGAGCCGAAGATCGGCCGGAAATAGCCCCGGGGGCTTCCGCACAGCGCGCAGGCGAGACCAAAGGACGGCACCGGCGCGATGCCCGCTCCGGTTCCGGGTCCGCCGGGGCCGGAGGCCATGCGACCCGAATTGCCGGAAAATGCCGTCTGAACGCCGCAATTTGGCCCGGATATTGCGTCGTGTTTGTTGTCAATTCGTCGCGCGGAGCAGTATTGATGAACTTTTTCACAGCCGTTGGCAGCTGTTTCCTGAAATACGTCACCTTTTCGGGCCGGGCCTCGCGCGCGGAATACTGGTGGTGGACGCTGTTTCTGTTCCTCGGATCCTTCGTCTATTCTCTGGTTCTGGCATTCTGGCTGGACGTGCCAAAACCGATCAATCTCGAAGCCACCTCAACCGACAACCTTCTCGATATGAGCCCCGGCATTCTTATCCTCAACGCCGGGTTCTCGCTGATCACCTTCCTCCCGAGCATCGCCGTCACCATCCGGCGGCTGCACGATGTCGGACGGAGCGGCATCTGGATGTTCGTGTCGTTCTTCCTCAGCGGGCTGATGGTCTGGGGGGCGCTGATGTCTGCGGCGCCGCACCTGCGCGGCGCCGGATTCACGGCTTCCGGCCGCGACCCGATGCTCGGCAGCATGCTCATGCTCGGCGCCAGTCTCGCCCAGCTCTACGTTTCGATCCGGATACTGATCTGGCTGCTCTCCGCCGGCACGCGCGGCGACAATTTCTTCGGTCCCGATCCCTATGGCGGTGCCGGGGGCTATGCGGCCGAATACATGCGCGGGCAAGGTCTGGGAGGCGTCGCCGCGCCCGGCGTGACCACCGCGGCTCCCGGGCAGACCGTGCCCGGCCAGCGCGAAGACGTCGCCGCTTACTACCGGCAGCAGGTGCTTGGCAAACAGGAGCGCTGACACCCCCGCCTGTCTGGCCGGAAACCGGTCATGGCCGGCGGCCGCACTTACCCCCCGCGGAGATCGGTCACGCGTTCCAGAAGGTCGGTCTCGTCTTCGGCCAGATCGAGGATCAGACCGATGAGCTGTTCACGGCTCAACTGCTGCAATTGCGCGCCGAGATCGACAAAGCTCTCCACCCGCTCAAGGCTCCAGGGGGCGGGCTGGTAGGTGCCGCACGCCTGCATCTCGAGGGCCCGGGCCATGGCGGCGATGTGTTTGCAGGGCCCAAAGCCTGCGAAGGCCGGGCAGGTGCAGTCGCCCGCAAGCTTGCCCCGCTCCCGGAACAGCCGGGTACGGTAGACCCTGGTGCCACAGCAGAACCCTTCCACCGCCTCCGGCCGCTGATCGGCAAAGACCACCCCGCCGCCCGCGGCAATGGCCTCGCCCCGGGCGATGTAGCGGGGGTCGATATAGCTTTCGACGTCGCCGGGGCCGATCCGCATCAGTATGAGTATTCCGCGTAAATCCGGCTGAGATCGCCGCCCCACGCGCCGTGGTAGCGCGCCAGCAATTCATCGGCCGGGGTCATGCCGTCTTCAACGCTGTCTTCCAGCGCGGTCAGGAAATGACGCTCGTCGGGCACCATGCCACCAAATCCCGGCCGCGCCCGGCGCCGCAGCCCGGCGCGGGAGATGTCGAGCACGGTTTCGGCCAGCGCCCGCAGATGCAGCCCGCCGACCTCACCGTGAAGCCCATCGACCGAGGCCGCCACCCGCAGCGCCTCGCGGGTCCCGGCACTCCAGTCCTTCACCAGATCCCAGGCGGCATCGAGGGCAAGCTCGTCATAGAGGATGCCGACCCAGAAGGCCGGCAGGGCGCAGATCCGCCGCCACGGCCCCCCGTCGGCGCCACGCATCTCCATGAAGGTCTTGATCCGCACTTCCGGGAACAGCGTGGTGAGATGGTCGCCCCAGTCACCGATCGTCGGCAATTCGCCCGGCAGCGCGGGCAGTTTCCCGGCCATGAAATCGCGGAACGACTGGCCGCGAGCGTCGATGTAGCGCCCGTTGCGGTTGACGAAATACATCGGCACATCAAGGGCATAGTCGACATAGCGCTCGAAGCCCATGCCGTCTTCGAAGACGAAGGGCAACATGCCGGTGCGCGCCGGGTCGAGGTCGCGCCAGATCCGTGAGCGCCACGACTTGTGGCCGTTGGGCTTGCCCTCGAGGAAGGGCGAATTGGCGAACAGCGCGGTCGCGACCGGTTGCAGCGCGAGGCCGACGCGGAATTTTTTCACCATGTCGGCCTCGGAGGCGAAATCGAGGTTCACCTGCACCGTGCAGGTGCGATACATCATCTGTTTGCCGAGCTTGCCGACCTTGTCCATATAGCCGGTCATCAGCTTGTAGCGGCCCTTGGGCATCACCGGCATGTCGTCATGGCTCCAGACCGGCGCGGCGCCGAGGCCGATGAAGCCCGCACCGATCCGCTCCGCCACCGTCTGCACCTCGCGCAGATGTTCGTTCACCTCGTCGCAGGTCTGGTGGATGGTCGCCAGCGGCGCGCCGGACAGCTCAAGCTGCCCGCCCGGTTCCAGCGAGATATTGGCGCCCTTGAGCTCCAGCCCGATGATATGCCCCGCCTCATGCACCGGCGACCAGCCGAAGGTATCGCGCAGGCCTTCGAGCATCGCCCGGATCGAGCAGGGGCCTTCGTAGGGCAGGGGCTTCAGCGTCTCCTTGCAATAACCGAATTTCTCATGCTCGGTGCCGATGCGCCATTCTTCCTTCGGCTTGCAGCCGGAGGCGAGGAATTCGGCAAGCTGTTCGGGACGTTCGATGGTGCCGCCGCCGGATTGGGGTATCGACATCGGGGCCTCCGGAATGAGTGTTCGCGTTGTTTGATACCTGTGGGAAGCGCCGGGCGGTGTCAATGTGAGCCCTGCGTCAGGGGCCACCGCTACCGCCGCCAGATCACCACCGTCTGGCCCGGGTGGGAGGCCCGGTGGGAGGCCGGACGGGCGCGGCTGGCGCGGATCGCGGCTTCGATATCGGCGCCGGGGAGCGCGGTCAGCGCGTCGAACAGCGCCTCCGCGCCCGCGGCAGAGGCCGGCACGCTCAGCCGCTCGCCCGCGCCGGTGAAGCGCCAGACCGGCAGCCCGCTCATATCCGGCAGGATGGCGACCTCGCGGAGCCCGTCGAGCGACAGCATCCCGCCCCCCACCGGCGCGAGATAGATGATCTGACGTTCGTCCAGCTCGACCACACCGAGCCCGCCGCCGGACGCGCGGAACCGCGCCCGTTGCACCGAGGCCCAGAGCATCGCCCCGCCACCGGCGGCCAGCGCCCAGCCGGTCCATTTCACCAGCCCGAGCGAGGTCAGCCCCCACCACAGCCCGAGCGCCAGAACCGCGCCCGAAACCAGAGCACCGCGCCAGCGCTTCACCTCGCGCGCAGCTTCGGGGCGGATGAAGCTCATCGCGGCGCTCCGACCGTGACCGGCGCCTTCAGGCGCGCCAGCATATAGGCGCCGATCCGCTCGAAGCCGATCGCCTCATAGGCCCGGCAGGCGGCGGGCCCGGAGGCGAAGAGGATCGCCGTTTCCACAGCCTCGGCGCGGGCTTCGGCCAGATGCAGCGCCACCGCGCGGCGGGCATGGCCACGCCCGCGCAGGGCCGGTGGGGTGTAGACCCCGCCGATCTGCACCATGTCGGGCAGGCGGGCGTTGAAGGCACTCATCGCCACCGGGGTGCCGTCCTGTTCGAGGAGGCGGAGGTTTCCGCTGGTGAGCGCGTTTTCGGTGCGGGTGTTTGCCTCGGCGTCGATCTGGTCGGGCGGGGCCATGTGAAGCTCGGACGAATAGGCGCGCGACCAGTCGAAGAGCAGCGGGCGGTCGGCTTCGCGCGGGGGGCGGAGCGTGGTGGTGCCGGGCGGGAGGCGCAGGGCACCGAGGGGGAGCCGGTAGAGCGGTTCGCGGGTAGACAGGGCGAAGGCGGTTTCGTCGAGCCGCAGCGCCCGTTTCATCGCCGTCGCGGCTTCGGGCACGGCAGCGATGCCGAGGAGGTCGCGCCCGGCGATTTCGGCGGCGAAGGCGTCGAACAGCGCAGGCTCTGCCGCCGGCGCCTGTATCGCCACAAAGCCCGCGTTCGACAGCCCGAACACCGCACAGGTCGGGTCGCCCGCCAGCCAGAAGCGGGTGGCGCGCGGGGCGTCAGACCCGTGAAGCCCGAAATCGCGCAGATTCGCCCGCAAAAACATGGAGGTCTCCGCATGACGGGCGAGAAACGCCTCGATACCCGCCTCGTCGCCGGCCCGCGCCAGACGCAGCATCACCAGTCTCCCATGGCCAGTTGCCACAGCGTCAGCGCGGCGACGGCGGCGGTGTCGGCGCGCAGGATGCGGGGCCCGAGGCGGACCGGATGGGCCACCTCCATCGCCCGGAGCCGCGCCCGTTCACGCGGCGAAAACCCGCCCTCGGGGCCGATCAGAATCGCCCAGGGGCCGCCGCGGCCCGCCTCTCCCGGCGTGAAACCCTGCCGCACGCCCTGCGGCGCACCTTCCGCCAGCGCCTCATCGGCGAACAGGATCCGCCGCTCCGCCGGCCAGCCATCCAGCAAGGCCCCGAGCTTCTGCGGCGCCACGACAGGCGGCACGAAGGTGCCGCCGCATTGTTCCGCCGCCTCGACCGCATGGGCCTGCAAGCGTTCGAGCTTCACCCGCTCGGCATTGGTAAATTCGGTCAGCACCGGCAGGATCCGCGCCGCACCCATCTCGGCCGCCTTTTCAACGATGAAATCGGTGCGCGCCTTCCTGATCGGGGCGAAGACCAGCCAGAGATCGGGCGGGTCGAGCTGGGCCGCGCTCTGGCCGAGACAGCGAAGCTCGCCCGCGCGTTTGCCCGCCGCCACCACTTCGGCCGACCATTCGCCATCCACCCCGTTGAACAGCGCCACCCGCGCCCCCGCCTGAAGCCGCATCACCGCGAAAAGGTAATGCGCCTGCGGGCGCGTCAGTACGACGGCTTTACCCGCCCCCAAGGGGGTGTCTACATAGAGGCGGATTTTCTCGCGGGCCAGCATGGGGGCAGGATATGGCGGCAGACAGGGATAGGCCAGAGGCGGCGGGTCAGGTTTCCGACGCCGTGCGCGGCAACTGGGTCGACCGCCACGCCCCGGCCTGGTCGCGGCCCTATCTGCGGCTGTCGCGGGCCGACCGGCCGATCGGCAGCTGGCTGTTGCTGATCCCCTGCTGGTGGGGGCTTCTGCTCGGCATTGGCGAAGACGGGCTCCTCGGCTGGCGCGACGCCTGGATCGCGCTCGGCTGCGCCCTTGGGGCCTGGCTGATGCGCGGCGCCGGCTGCACATGGAACGACATCACCGACCGCGAGTTCGACGCCGCCGTCGCCCGCACCCGCAGCCGTCCGATCCCCTCGGGTCAGGTCAGCGCCCGGCAGGCCTTCGGCTGGCTGGTGCTGCAATCGCTGATCGCCTTCGCGATCCTTTTGAGCTTCCACCAGAACGCGGTGCTGCTCGGCATCGCCTCGCTGGTGCCGGTGGCGATCTACCCCTTTGCCAAACGCTACACCTGGTGGCCGCAGGTGTTTCTCGGCATCGCCTTCAACTGGGGGGCGCTGCTCGCCTACACCGCGCATACCGGCCGGCTCGGCTGGCCGGCGCTGGCGCTTTACCTGTCCGGCATCGCCTGGACCCTGTTCTACGACACGATCTATGCCCATCAGGACAAGGAAGACGACGCGCTGATCGGGGTGAAATCGACCGCCCGGCTGTTTGGCACCCATACCCATGCCTGGCTGCGCGGGTTCATGTTTCTCAGCGTGCTGCTGATGGCGCTCGCGGTGGTGCTGGCCTGCACCGGTCAGGCCTCGGTGCTGGCGCTGGTGGTGGCGCTGGGGGGGCCGTGGTTCTTCGGCTGGCATCTGTCGTGGCAATTGCGGGTGCTTGACACCGAAGACCCGGACAATTGCCTCATGCTGTTCCGCGCCAACCGCGACGGCGGGCTGATTCCGGTGCTGTTTCTTGCCGTCGCCGCCCTGCTGTAGCCTTGCACGATTGCGCCGCCTTTCATGTGGCCCTATGCAGGCCCAAACCGGAAGAAAGCCCCGATGCCCGAGCAAATCCCCGCACCCAGTCCAAGGCCGGCTTACGGCTTTCTGTCTCTCACCGCACTGGCGGTCGCCGCCGTGGCGGCGGTAGTTGCCGCCTGGGGGGCGCTCGTCGCCATCGAGCGCAGTTCGCTTGCCGCCGTCAGCCACGCGCTTTTTCTCGCGGGGGAAGACTGGGCCGTGGTCGAGACCAACGGGCTCCAGGTCATTCTCTCAGGCAATGCCCCCTCCGAAGCCGCGCGTTTCGCGGCGCTGAGCGAGGCCGGACATGTTGTGGACGGAGCGCGGGTGATCGACCAGATGGTGCTGCCAGATGCAGTGCCGCTGGTGCCGCCGCATTTCTCCATCGAGATGCTGCGCAACCAGGCGGGCATCACCTTCATCGGGCTGATCCCCGGCGCCACCGACCGCGTGGCGCTGCGTGAGCGGATGCAGGAGATCGACCCCGGACAGCCGGTGTCGGATTTCCTCGAGACCTCGGCGCATCCCGCCCCCGAAGGCTGGAACGCCGCGCTCGACTTCGCCTTTTACGCCGCCGGTATCCTGCCGCAGTCGAAGATCTCGATGAGCGCCGATCGCGTCGCCATCGAGGGCATTGCCCCCTCGCCGGCCGAGAAGGCCAGGCGGGAACAGGCGATCCGCCGCGAAAGACCCGCCGGCCTCAAGCTCGAACTCGACATCCGCAGCCCGCATGAGGTGGTGTCGCCCTTCATCATGCGCTTTCTGTCCGACGCCCAGGGCACGCGGTTCGATGCCTGCACCGCCCATGACGAGGCCGGGCGCCGGGCGATCCGCGCCGCCGGGATCGCCGCCGGGGTGACGGGAAACATTGATTGCCGGATCGGGCTTGGCGTGCCCAGCCCCGACTGGGCCGCAGCGGTGGCCCGCGGCATCTCGGCGGTGAGCGATCTGGGCGGCGGCGCGCTCACCTTTTCCGATGCCGACATCACCCTCATCGCTCCCGAAGACACCGATGAGGCATTGTTCGACCGGGTGATCGGCGAGCTTGAAGCCGACCTGCCGGCCGTGTTCTCGCTGCACGGGGTCCGGCCGGTGTCGGAAACCGGCCAGGATCTGACCGCCGGGCCGCCGGTGTTCACCGTTCTGCTCGGCGAGAACGGTACGGTGCAGTTGCGCGGCCGCGTTGCCAGCGCTCAGGACCGCACCGTGGTCGAGAGCCTCGCGCGGGCGGGGTTCGGCACAAGCCAGGTCTACGCGCCGCTCAGGCTCGACGAAAACCTGCCCGACAGCTGGACGATGCGCACCCTCGCCGGGCTGGAAGCGCTCGGCCATCTCGTCGTCGGCAAGGTGGTGGTGCGTCCCGATGTGGTCGAGGTGAGCGGTACCACCGGCGACAAGGAAGCCTCCGCCAAGATCTCGCGGCTGTTGTCGGAGAAGCTTGGCAATGCCGAGGATTATCGTGTCGACGTCAGATATGTCGAGGCGCTCGACCCGGTGGCCGCGATGCCCACCCCGCAGGAATGCGCCGCCGACATCAACGCGGTGCTCGCCGCGAACAAGATCGCCTTTGCCCCCGGCTCCGCCGAAATCGAACGCAGCTCGCTCGCGACCGTCGACCGGATCGCCGAAATCGTGAAAAGCTGTCCCGATGTGGCAATGGAGATCGGCGGCTATACCGACAGCCAGGGGCGTGAGGAGATGAACAAGGCGCTGTCGCAGCGCCGGGCCGAGGCGGTGGTATCGGCCCTGCTCGCCCGCCGGGTGCTGACCACCAACCTCACGGCATTCGGCTATGGCGAGGAATATCCGATCGCCGACAACGACACCGAAGACGGGCGCGAGGCCAACCGGCGGATCGAATTCAGCCTGGTCGGCGAAGCCCGCCCGCATTCCGAAACCGGCTCCGATCCCGACAGCGGCACCGGCGAGATCTCGGGCATCCGTCCGCGGCCGCGGCCGGAAGGGCTTGTGCAGGCACGACCGGAAGGCACAAAGGCAAGCGGTACCGGCGGCGAAGACGGCGGCGAAGCGGCACCGGAGGCGGCCCCCGTACCGGCTGAAGGCGCGGCTGAGCCGGAGGCCAGCCAGGAAGCCACGACGGAGCCGGGAGAGGCGGCCCCGCCCGGGCCCGGACCGACAGTGGAGGCTTCCGAAGCGCCCGCCGCAGCCAAGGCGCCCGCCAGCACCACACCCGAGACCGCCGCGCCCGAGACCGCCGGAGCCCCCCCCCAGGCCGGACCGCTCTGGGTGCCAGCGCCCGGCCAGACCCCGCAAACCGGGGCGACCACCGCAGCCGCGCCGGACGCCGCATCTGGCAACACCGCGCCGCAAGCCGGACCCGGCACAACAGTTGCACCGGCAGCTGCACCGCAAGCCGGACCGGTCTGGGTACCCGCCCCCGGCCCGGCAGGGGCGGGCAGCCCCCCGGCCGCCCAGGGTACCGCCGGGTTCTCGCCCGCGCCGCAGACCATGCCGGTGACAATCGTGGAAACCCTGCCCTTTCCCGTACCCTCGCCGCAGGCACTGCCGGAAGATCTGCCCTTTCCCGTGCCCTCGCCGCAGGCACTGCCGGAAGATCTGCCCTTTCCCGTGCCCTCGCCGCAGGCAATCCCCGGAAACCCGCCCCCGCCCATGGCGGGGCCGCAAGCCGGCACGGCGCCCCGGGCGCAGGCCATCCCGGAGGTCGCCCCCACGCCGGAAGCGGAAGCCGCCGCGTCTGACGGCGCCGCAGCAAAAACCCCGGCCATCCCCGCACCCGAGAGCGATACAGCCCCCGTGACCCCGACCGGAGACCCGGCGCTGGTGCCGGTTGAACCTCAGGCGGAGGGCCCGGCAGGCGCCCCCCGGGCCGATCCCGACATGCCGCGAATTCGCCCGCAGCCACGCCCGCCGATCGCCGTACACCCGGAGCTTCGGGGTATCCGTCCACGTCCGCGTCCCGCCATTATTCCCGATCTGCCCAGCACGGAGTGATCCCATGAACCGGACAGAGTTCATCATTGTCACCGCCATCGTCCTCTTCGTGGCCTTTGTACTGGGGTGGTTCGCACACTGGCTGATCCACCGGTTCACAAGGGTGGCCATGAACGACATGAGCGAACTCGACCGCATGGCGCAGGCGCTGCGCGAGGCCGAAGAGACGCGGGATCAGGCAATCACCTATTTGCAGAAGCGCGAGGCGGAGATATCCAGCCAGCTGGCCCAGTCTCAGGCCGAGCTGAACGCCGCGATGGACGGGCTGGGGGATGCGCGCAAGGAAGCCGAGGGATTGCGCGCGTTCATCGAACAGCAGAATCTCAGGTAGCGAAGGGCGTATGGCCGCTCTGGCAGGGGGGCGGAACGGCATGGCCAGAGGGGCGGCGCCGGAGCGGTGGCGTGCCGAAAAACGCGGGCCGCACCGAACCGAGCAGGCACCCCAACCTTTTGTTAACCTCGTAAGGTTCTGAAAAAACAAGATTTACAGACATATTCAAATTCCATTATTCCGGAATACCGGACTAATGGAATACCAGAATAACGGACCCGAAAACGGTTCCCCCGCCAGTCTGCCGACGGGCAGGTGCGCAGCCGCGACACCGAAAACCCGATCACCTCAGCGCGCCACGCTGCACCCCCGGATATCCACGCCCCGCCCCCCGGCAATCACCGTGAAACGCAGAGTCTGCGGGTCGAGCGGGAAGGGTTTCGCCTGCGGCGGCACGAGGTCGGCCTCGGCGATCAGAACATTCTGTTCCCGGCGCACCACCGCCTCGGAAATCCAGATTGTCGGGTCCTCTGCCTCGACCGCCACGAATTCCTCCGCCCCCACCGGCGGCATGTCGAGCCGCGCGGTCAGGCGCAGCCCATCGGCGATCTCTTCAATCGCGCAGGCCGCCCCGGCAACCGCCGCTTCCTCCGCCGTATCCGGACGGGCAGCAAGCGCGCCCAGAATGCGCGGGTTTTGTGCCTTGGAATCGGCAGGAAGCACCGCTGACAGCTCCACATGCAGGGGCGTGCAGACCTCCTTGCAAATGCCGAAAGCCAGCCACACTTCCAACGGAATGTCCGCTTCCCGGTCCACCGGCCTGACCTCGAAGGGCAACACCAGTTCACCTGCAAAGCCAAGAGTGGTCACACCGTTCGAGGTGATGATCTCGGGCACCGGCCAATGGGCCCACACCCCCGCAAGATTCTCCGACCCGACCCAGTCGATGCGCGGCGGAATCCCCGCCTCGCCCGGCGCGCGCCAATAGGTCTTCCAGCCGGAGTCGAGGTCGATCTTCAGCGCGGCCATGTGGTGGCCGTCGGCCTGACGCCAGCCGGGCAGGATGCTGACCTCGGCATGAGGACCGGACTCGGCGAAACCGGTAGAAGGCACGGCCAGCAGCAGGCACAGACAAGCGGCAACAGCGAAATGTTTCATGCCCCTCCCCTACAACCCGGCAGCGGCGGGCGGAAATCACATCTGCGGCATGGCGCCGAAGCATTGTTCCCCCTTGTGCCGGCCGTGCCGCACCCCCATCATCAGTCCATGACCACTCCTGAAACGCCCCCTTTCGTCCCGCAAGACCTCAGCGGCAAGTTGCTCATCGCCATGCCCGGCATGGGTGACCCGCGGTTTGAACATTCCGTGGTGTTTCTTTGCGCCCATTCCGCCAATGGCGCCATGGGGCTGATCGTGAACAAGCGCCTGCCGGAGCTCGAGCTTGACGATCTTCTCACCCAGCTCGAAATCGCCACCGGCACCGGCAGCCGCCACCAGGCGGTGCATTTCGGCGGGCCGGTGGAGGGGGCGCGCGGCTTCGTGCTGCATTCGGGCGGGGCGGAGGCCTATCCGGCGACGCTTAAGGTGGACGAGGCGTTTTCGATGACCGCCACCCGTGACATCCTCGAAGACATCGCCCGCGGCACCGGACCGGGCCAGACCCTCACGGCGCTCGGCTATTCCGGCTGGGGCGCGGGGCAGCTCGAACGCGAACTCCGGCAAAACGCCTGGCTGATCGTCGATGCCGAAGCGGCCATCGTCTTCGACCCGGACGACAAAACGAAATGGCGGCGCGCACTCGAAGCGCTGGGGATCGACCCGCTGCTGCTGTCGGCCGACGGCGGTACCGCCTGAAACCCGGCCCCTACCGCGGCCCCCGGTCGGTATCATCAACCAGGTGTCACTCCATGAACGCATCTGACGGGCACGTAAAAACATATTGCCCGGGCATGTCGTATGCGCCTGGGTCTCTTCGGCCAGTTCCAGTTCTTTCACAAAAAAGAACTGGCCAAACTTTTCGGCAAAATCCCTGCGATAATCCCTACGCTCAAATACATTTTCAATATCAGGTAAACCTTGGCGCGCACGATAGTCAGCTATTTCAAGCGACGTATATTCGCTCAGCAGCAGCCGGAATGTGTGAACAGGCCCATCCGGTCCCGATCGAAACAGGAAGCGGTAGACGACCCCACCTTCCTTGCTGGTGTCGCAACCATGATAATTCAGCTCGGACCCCGTTACCGGGTCCGTGACATGTTCAAGCGCGGCAGTGAGGTCACGCATTGCTTCAGCCTCTCTCTTTGTCTTCCGATGCGCCCATTTTCTCCAGCGTCTCCTTGTCTACCAGACGCCCGATGATCGGATGCAGGCGCAGGTCGCCCCCTTTGACCACCTGTTTGAAATTTCCCAGCACGCTGGCAGTGGTTTTGCGGTCGGGCGCGATCACGTCGATCAGCCAGTTGATCTCGCCGCTGGTCCAATCCTCGGGCTTCAGACGCAGGGGCCAGACGCCGTTGCGAATCTGTTCGCGGATTTTCGCGTCCACCTCGTCAGACACGCTGGCCCAGATCGCGAGGCCTGTAATATCAACCATAATTTTTACTCCATAAACTCATCTGCACGCATACGAACCACAAATTGCCCGGGCATGTCGTATGGCTTCACCGTCAGGTGATCCGGATAAAACCCATCACCCTCTGGGCGGCGGGATCGTACGAGAAAAATCGTGCGCGAAAGAGCATCTATGAGTGATCGGATGACTTCTTCAGAAAAATAGCTCCAATCGACCTTCCAACAG
>PDRW01000082.1 GCA_002746935.1 Rhodobacterales bacterium | reverse complement strand
GGAATCGGGCCACCGAAAACAGGGGAGACTCCCAGCCGGGCGCCTCCCAGCGCCCGTTGTGCATGCCGGAAAAGGCCCGCAGGATCACCGTTTCGCCGGCGTCGTCGCGCGCCGTCAGGACACCGAACATCTGGCCGCGCGCCGGGCCGAAGAGAGGGGCGGTGGAAAGACGCGGATCCGCCTCGGCCGGGGGGCGGTCGAAATCGAGGCGACGGTGTTTCTCCAGATCGGCCATCAGTTGCCGGGCATGGGGCCGGGCCGGACCGGCCGCGAGGCGGTGGGGTTTTCGGCAACGGGGGCACCAGCCGATGGCGTCGGGAGCGGTTTCGGGAGGGAGCAAGGCAATCCTTTGCGGTTCAGGGTCATCGCCACGATGCGGTTTGGGGTGGTTTGTTATCGAGACTTCCATGCAGTATAATGCCCGCGGCATCAGGGTTGAAGAACGGAGAAAGCGGGCGTGGAAGATGGGACGCAAGAAAGGCAGGGTGGGCCGCGCGGGGCCGGGGGGGCCACCCCGGCGGGGAAAGCGCCGGTCCATCCGCTATGAGGCGGTGCAGGAAGAACCCGCGACCGGCAGGTCCCGGCGCGGTGTGGAGCCGCCGCCGACCATCCATCTGCGCAAGTTGACGGTGGAGGAGGCCCTCGGGCGCCTGGAAACCCAGTTGCGGGGTTATCGGCGCCAGGGCCGGAACCGGCTCCTCGTGATCCATGGCAAGGGCCAGGGTTCGCAAGGGGGCATCTCCATCCTGGGCCCGGTGGTGCGCCAGTGGTGCGATGAGCATCCCGCTCTGGTGGCCGGTTGGCGTGAGGCCCCTGCCTACTGGGGGGGCGCCGGGGCCATCGTGGTCAGTCTCAACGGAAGGGAAGGGAGCTAGCCATGGTCGTGGATCGTATCGTTGGAAGGCCCCGCCGTAGCCTGCCCGAGCGCGGGTTTCTCAACGGCCGGCTGGCGCTGGTCACGGGGGGCGCGCGCCGCATCGGCCGGCAGCTGGCTCTGGCCCTGGCGGAGCAGGGCGCGGATATCGTCCTGCACCACAACAGGTCCGCGGACGAGGCGTCCGAGACCGCCCGGGAATTGCGTGGCCACGGGGTGCGCGTGGCGTTGCTGGCGGCCCATCTGGACGATCATTTTCAGGCTGAGGATCTGATCCATCGCGCCATCGACAGCATGGGCCGTCCCGTGGATATCCTGGTCAACAACGCGGCGATCTATTGTCCGGGCACGGCCCGAGATACCAGCGTG
>PDRW01000006.1 GCA_002746935.1 Rhodobacterales bacterium | reverse complement strand
GCCAAACGCTGGCCCATAGACAGGCGCATCGAGGCGCGACGGTATAGGGCGGGCGCAGCCCCGCAAGACGGGAAGGGTTGACATGAGCGAGGTGAAGAAAAGGGAGATCGGGCCGGATGGCGCCATGACCCTCCGGGCGGTGGAACTGGCGGGCATCGGGGTATCGGTGCTGTGCGGCGGGATCGGACACCGGATCCGCGCCGCCAGGGCCTGCCGGGTTGCGGTGGAATGAGCCATGATCGCACCCTTCCTCGGTATGTTCGCCTGCGTGTCGATGTCCGTGGTGGCTGTCTGCCTTGCCGTGTTGTATCGGCGCGCGGGCCACGGGAATATGGTGGTGGCATGGCTCTGGGGGCTGGCGATCGTGATGGCGGTGAGTGTCTCGGTGCACCTGATCACGTTTTTCGGCCACGAGCAGGTTTTGCCCCTCTACGACCGCAATCCGGGATGGCGCTGGTTAGGTGCGTTCGGTTTCCTGATGCTTGGACCCGCTTCTCTGGTGACTTTTCTGCTGACGATCTGGTTCGCGGCCAAACGCTGGCCCATCGACGGGCTCAGGGCAACGAAACGGACGTCCACCGGCGCAGCGCCGCAGGACGGGAAGGGTTGAGATGAGCCAGGTGAAGAAGATCGTCATCGACGGCAGGGAAGTCGGACGGCCGGGGCCGGGCGGATCGGGGCGGAGTGAGCCATGATTGGTTTTGTGTTATTGGGCAGGTTCGGTATTTACCTGAGCGTGGTGTTCGGGCTGGTGGCCAAACGCTGGCCCATAGACAGGCGCATCGAGGCGCGACGGTATAGGGCGGGCGCAGCCCCGCAAGACGGGAAGGGTTGACATGAGCGAGGTGAAGAAGATCGTCATCGATGGCATGGAGATCAAGGCAGCTGGCGCCATGACCATCCGTCAGGTGCAAGCAGCGGGCATTGCGGTGCAGGCGCTGCGCGGTGAAATCGAAGGCCGGAACCGGGCTGCCAGGGCCGGCCGGACTGAGTTGTGATTGCGGTCCCCATGGTATTGCTTTTCGGTTCATTCGCCTGCGTGTCCTTGTCTGTGGTGGCCGTCTGTCTGCCCACAATTTACAAGCGCACGCTCCATGACAAAACGGCGCTGGCATGGCTCTGGGTGCTGGCGATGGTGATGGTGCTGAGTGCCTCGGTGCTGCTGATCCGGTTTTTCGACGTTGAGGCGGCTCTGTTTCTCGACGAGAACAATGCCGGATGGCGCTGGATGCGTGGGCTCAGTTCCCTGTTGTTTGGGCCTGCTTCTCTGGTGACTTTTCTGCTGATGATCTGGCTCACCGTCAAACGCTGGCCCATCGACGGGCTCATAACCACGAGACGGAAGTCCACCGGCGCAGCGCCGCAAGACGGGAAGGTTTGACATGGGCGAGGCGAAGAAAATCGTCATCGACGGCATGGAGCTCGAGGTGGATGGCGCCATGACCATCCTTCAGGCGGCGGAAGTGGCGGGTATCGAGGTGCCGCGCTTCTGCTATCACGAGCGGCTGTCGATCGCCGGCAATTGCCGCATGTGCCTTGTCGAGGTGGTGGGCGGTCCGCCGAAACCCGCCGCCTCCTGCGCCATGCAGGTGCGCGATCTCAGGCCCGGGCCGGAGGGCCAGCCGCCGGTGGTCAGGACCAATTCGCCGATGGTGAAGAAGGCCCGCGAAGGGGTGATGGAATTCATGCTCATCAACCACCCGCTCGACTGCCCGATCTGCGATCAGGGCGGCGAATGCGACCTTCAGGATCAGGCGATGGCTTACGGCGTCGACATGAGCCGGTTCCGCGAACCCAAGCGGGCCTGCGACAATCTCGACCTCGGGCCGCTGGTCGCCACCACCATGACCCGCTGCATCTCCTGCACCCGCTGCGTGCGTTTTACCACCGAGGTGGCGGGGATCACCCAGATGGGCCAGACCGGCCGGGGCGAGGATGCGGAGATCACCTCCTATCTGGGCCAGACGCTGAATTCGAACCTTCAGGGCAATATCATCGACCTCTGCCCGGTGGGCGCGCTGACCTCGAAGCCCTATGCCTTCACCGCGCGGCCCTGGGAGCTCACCAAGACCGAAACCATCGACGTGATGGACGCGCTGGGCGCCAACATCCGGGTCGACACCAGGGGCCGCGAGGTGATGCGGATCCTGCCGCGCAACCATGACGCGGTGAACGAGGAATGGATCTCCGACAAGACCCGTTTCGTCTGGGACGGGCTGCGCCGCCAACGGCTCGACCGGCCCTATCTGCGCAAGGACGGGCGGCTTCAGCCGGTGAGCTGGGCGGAGGCTCTGACGGCCGCGGCCAAAGCGATCAGGGGCGCGAAGAAGCTCGCCGGGCTGGTGGGCGATCTTGCCTCGGCCGAGGCGGCGTTTTCGCTCAAGCAGCTGATCGAAGGGCAGGGTGGCCGGGTCGAATGCCGGGTCGATGGCGCGAAACTGCCCGCGGGCAACCGCTCGGCCTATGTCGGCACCGCGCGGATCGAAGACATCGACAGCGCGCAGGTGATCCGGCTCATCGGCACCAACCCGCGCGACGAAGCCCCGGTGCTGAACGCGCGCATCCGCAAGGCCTGGGCGGGCGGGGCGGAGATCGCGCTGGTCGGCGAAGCCGTTGATCTGACTTACGATTATACCCATCTCGGCACCGGACGCGCGGCGCTCGAGGATCTGGTCGAGGGCGCGGCCCCGGTGCCCGACAGCCCGGTGCCCGACAGTCTGGTGATCATCGGCCAGGGCGCGATCAGCGAGGCCGATGGCGAGGCGGTGCTGGCGCTGGCGATGCGGCTCGCGGAGACGTCCAACTCGAAATTCATGGTGCTGCACACCGCCGCGGGCCGGGTGGGGGCGATGGACGTGGGCGCGACCACCGAAGGCGGGCTGGCGGCGGCCACCGATGGGGCGGATGTGATCTTCAACCTCGGCGCCGACGAGATCGAGATTGCCGCGGGGCCCAGGGTGATCTATCTCGGCTCCCACGGCGACCGCGGCGCGCACCGGGCGGATGTGATCCTGCCCGCCGCCGCCTATACCGAAGAGACCGGCATTTTCGTCAATACCGAAGGCCGGCCACAACTGGCGCTGCGCGCCGCTTTCCCGCCGGGCGAGGCGAAGGAATCCTGGGCGATCCTGCGCGCGCTCAGCGCCGAGCTTGGCGCGACCCAGAGCTGGGACACCCATTCCGCCCTGCGTTCGGCGATGTTCACCGCCGTGCCGCATCTCCAGCAGATTGACAAACTGGCGGAAAACCCTTGGGCGCCGCTTCCCGTGAAACCCCCGGCAAAGGCAGATTTCCGCAATGCCATCAGGGATTTCTATCTCACCAACCCGATTGCGCGGGCAAGCGCATTGATGGCCGACCTCTCCGCCCTCGCAGCGGAGCGCAAGGCGGGGAGGATCGCGGCGGAATGATGAAAGGCAAAGACATGACCCGGGCCCGGGGCGTCAAGGGCGGGATCACCAGCACCGCCTGCATGCCCTGTTCGCAGACCTGCGCCTATACGCTGACGGCGGTGAAATCGGGCGATCAGTGGATCGTGGACGGGTTCCGCAAGCCGACCCTGGGGTGCGAATAGTGCGGCTGCGTCCGATCCATATCGCCGCCGTTCTGGCGCTGGTGCTGGCGGGCTGTGCGGGCAACGCCCCCGGCGCGGACGAGGCCCCCGCGCCCGACTATCTGGGCATCGACACCCAGGTGCTCGACACCGATCTGGTGCAGTTCCATGTCGGGATCGAAGGCGCGCGGGGCCCGCAGGATGTGGTGGCCTACAGCGAATGCGCGGCGGCGCAATATGCGCTGATCCGCGGCTATGGCTTTGCGCGGCATCTGCGCACCGCCACCAGGAGACAGGGGCGGCGCTGGACGGGGAATTCTGTCTACATGATCTCCGAAGCGCTGCCGGAGGGCTTGCGGACCATCGACGCGGAAGTCACCGTGGCGGCCTGCAAGGAAAACGGGATACCGACGATCTGAGGCCCATGCGATGTATGAATTCTTCACCACTACCAATCTCGGGATCGTCCTGCTGACCGCGGGGCAGGTGCTGCTGATCGTCGTGCCGCTGCTGGTGGCGCTGGCCTTCATCCTCTGGGCCGACCGCAAGGTCTGGGCGGCGGTGCAGCTGCGCAAGGGGCCGAACGTGGTCGGGGCCTTTGGCCTTTTGCAGAGCTTTGCCGATTTCATCAAATATGTGCTGAAAGAGATCGTCGTGCCGGCGGGGGCGGACAAGTTCGTCTATTTCCTCGCGCCGATGACCTCGCTGGTGCTGGCGATGGTGGCGTGGTCGGTGGTGCCGTTCAACGACGGCTGGGTGCTGGCCGACATCAACGTCGCCATCCTGTTCATCTTCGCGGTCTCCTCGCTCGAGGTCTACGGGGTGATCATGGGCGGCTGGGCGTCGAACTCGAAATACCCCTTCCTCGGCGCGCTGCGCTCGGCGGCGCAGATGATTTCCTACGAGGTTTCGCTCGGCCTCATCATCATCGGGGTGATCCTCTCGACCGGCTCGATGAACCTCACCGACATCGTTCACGCGCAAGCGGGCCATGGGGCGCTGTCATGGTACTGGATCCCGCATTTCCCGATGGTGTTCCTGTTCATCATCTCGGCGCACGCCGAGACCAACCGCCCGCCCTTCGACCTGCCGGAGGCGGAATCGGAGCTGGTGGCGGGCTATCAGGTGGAATATTCCTCCACCCCCTTCCTGCTCTACATGATCGGCGAATATGTGGCGATCACGCTGATGACCGCGCTGATCTCGATCCTGTTCTTCGGCGGCTGGCTGTCGCCGGTCACCTGGCTGCCCGACGGCATCCTGTGGCTGTTCCTCAAGATGGCGGTCTTCTGGTTCGTCTTCATGATGACCAAATCCATCGTCCCGCGCTACCGCTACGACCAACTCATGCGCATCGGCTGGAAGGTGTTCCTGCCCCTGTCGCTCGCCTGGGTCGTTCTGGTGGCCTTCTTTGCACAATATGGCGCGTTCTGGGGCACCTATGCGCGCTGGACCACGGGGGGCTGATCCATGGCTTTCGACTACGTTCGCGCCGCCAGGTATTTCGTCCTGTGGGACTTCGTCGTCGGCTTCAAACTGGGGCTGAAGTATTTCTTCAAGCCGAAGTTCACGGTGAACTACCCTTACGAAAAGGGCCCGCTCAGCCCGCGCTTCCGCGGTGAACATGCGCTCAGGCGCTACCCCAACGGCGAGGAACGCTGCATCGCCTGCAAGCTCTGCGAGGCGATCTGCCCGGCCCAGGCGATCACCATCGACGCCGAGCCGCGCGAAGACGGGTCGCGCCGCACCACCCGCTACGACATCGACATGACGAAATGCATCTATTGCGGCTTCTGTCAGGAGGCCTGCCCGGTGGATGCGATCGTCGAGGGGCCGAATTTCGAATATGCCACCGAGACCCGCGAGGAGCTGTTCTACGACAAGGCCAGGCTGCTCGACAATGGCGAACGCTGGGAAGCCGAGATCGCCCGCAACATCGAACTGGACGCGCCTTACCGATGAGCCGGTTGTGGAGAAACAGACCGGCCGTCGGGGCCGGAACGGGGGGCGCCCGGGCGCCGGGGAGGGCTGCGCCATGAATGATTTCGCGAAGACCTATGCCCGGATGCTCGAACAGGGCGCGGCGATGGCCCGCGCCATGAATCCGGCGCTGGCCGAGTTCGCACCGGAGGGGTTCGACCGTCTGTTTCCGACCATGCCCAAGGACTGGCTCGACGCGGTGTTGGGCAATGCCTTCAACCCCGACGGGCTCGACGCCAGGACCCGGCTGCTGGTCACGCTGGCCGGGCTGGTGGCGGCGGGGGCCACGGCGCAGCCGCAGATCGCGCTGACCCTGCGCCATGCGCGCGAGGCGGGGGCGTCCGAACAGGAAATCGCCGAGACCATCTGGCAGGTGTCGATGCTCGGCGGGCTTCCGGCGATGAACCGGGCGCTCGCGATCGCCCGCGAAGTCTTCGACGAACTCAACGAGGAGGGGGACGAATGACCGTCGCCGGTTTCACATTCTACGTCCTTGCGCTGGTGCTGCTGACCGGCGGGCTGTTTACCGTGGTGAGCCGCAACCCGGTGCATTCGGTGCTCTGGCTGATCACCGCCTTCATCGCCGCCACCGGGCTGTTCGTGCTGCTCGGTGCCGAGTTCATCGCCATGCTGCTGATGATCGTCTATGTGGGCGCGGTGGCGGTGCTGTTTCTGTTCGTGGTGATGATGCTCGACGTGGATTTTGCCGAGATGAAGGCGGGCATGGCGCAATATCTGCCGGTGGGGCTGCTGATCGGCGTGGTGTTGCTGGTGGAGCTTGGGCTGATCTTCGGCAGCTGGATCACCGCCGACGGCGTCGGGATGCTGGCCGCGCCGGTGGTGGGCGAGGTGCCCAATACGGTCGAGATCGGCCGGGTGGTCTATACAGAATACCTGCTGTTGTTCCAGCTTTCGGGGCTGGTGCTGCTGGTGGCGATGATCGGCGCCATCGTGCTGACGGTGCGCCACCGCAAGGATGTGAAGCGTCAGGACGTGGTGGCGCAGATGCACCGCGACCCGAAGGCGGCGATCCGCATGGTCGATGTGAAGCCGGGGCAGGGGCTGTGACCGGGCCGGCGCCGATGGTTGCAGGTGCAACACTTGCAGGCCGGCAAAGGCGAAGGGCGGCGACGCGGGTCAGTGGACGCGGGGCCAGTGGACGCGAAGAGACGACACAAGAGACGACTGGGGGACGACATGATCGGACTTGAACATTACCTGGGGCTCGCGTCGGCGCTGTTCGTCATCGGTGTCTTCGGGCTCTTTCTGAACCGCAAGAACGTGATCGTGCTGCTGATGTCGATCGAGCTGATGCTGCTCGCGGTGAACATCAATCTGGTGGCGTTTTCGGCCTTTCTCGGGGACCTCACCGGGCAGATCTTCACCCTCTTCGTGCTCACCGTGGCCGCGGCGGAGGCCGCCATCGGCCTTGCGATCCTGGTGAGCTTCTTCCGCACCCGTGGCTCCATCGCGGTGGAAGACGTCAACGTGTTGAAAGGCTGATCCCATGCTTCAGATCATCCTCTTCGCCCCGCTCGTCGGCGCGCTCATCGCGGGCTTCGGCCATCGCGCGATCGGCGACCGCAACGCCCAGTATCTCACCACCGGGCTGTTGTTTCTGTCGGCGCTTCTGAGCTGGGTCACCTTCCTGTGGCTGCCGGAGGGCACGGAGCATATCCAGATCCTGCGCTGGATCGACAGCGGCAGCCTTCAGGCGGACTGGGCGATCCGCCTCGACCGGCTGACGGCGATCATGCTGATCGTGGTCACCACGATTTCGGCCCTCGTGCATCTCTATTCCATCGGCTACATGGCGCATGACCCGCAATTCGAGCCCGAAAGCTACCGGCCGCGGTTCTTCGCCTATCTGTCGCTGTTCACCTTCGCGATGCTGATGCTGGTAACGGCCGACAACCTCGTGCAGATGTTCTTCGGCTGGGAGGGGGTGGGCCTCGCCTCCTATCTGCTGATCGGCTTCTACTACAAGAAACCCTCGGCCAATGCCGCGGCGATCAAGGCCTTCGTGGTCAACCGGGTGGGGGATTTCGGCTTTGCGCTGGGCATTGCGGGGCTGTTCTTCCTGACCGATTCGGTTGCGTTTGACGATATTTTCGCCGCCGCCCCCGGGCTGGCGGAGACCAATCTGCATTTCCTCTGGACCGACTGGAACGCCGCCAACCTGCTCGCGGTTCTGCTGTTCATCGGCGCCATGGGCAAATCGGCGCAGCTCTTCCTGCACACCTGGCTGCCGGACGCGATGGAAGGCCCGACCCCGGTGTCGGCGCTGATCCACGCCGCCACCATGGTGACCGCGGGGGTGTTTCTCGTCTGCCGGATGTCGCCGCTGTTCGAATACGCCCCGGCGGCGCTTTCCATGGTGGTGTTCATCGGCGCCGCCTCGGCCTTTGTGGCCGCGACCATCGGCCTCGTGCAGACCGACATCAAACGGGTGATCGCCTATTCCACCATGTCGCAGCTCGGCTACATGTTCGTGGCCGCCGGTGTGGGGGTCTATTCGGTGGCGATGTTCCACCTGCTCACCCATGCCTTCTTCAAGGCGATGCTGTTTCTCGGCGCGGGCTCGGTGATCCACGGGATGCACCACGAGCAGGACATGCGCAATTACGGCGGGCTGCGGAAGGCATTTCCCTTCACCTTCTGGATCATGCTGATCGGCACGCTGGCGATCACCGGGGTGGGCATTCCGCTCACCACCATCGGCTTCGCCGGGTTCCTGTCGAAGGACGCGATCATCGAGAGCGCCTGGGCCGGGACAAATGGCGGGCTGGCCTTCTGGGCGCTGGTGGTGGCGGCGCTGTTCACCAGCTTCTATTCCTGGCGGCTGATGTTCCTCACCTTCTGGGGCAGGCCCCGGGGCGACAAGCACACCCATGAGCATGCCCACGAAAGCCCGCAGGTGATGCTGGTGCCGCTCGGGGTGCTGGCGCTCGGCGCGGTGTTTTCCGGCATGATGTTCTACGGCGCCTTCTTCGGGTCGCATGAGCGGGTCAACACCTTCTTCGGCATTCCGGCGCATCATGCGGAGGTGGCCCATGATGCGGGTCATGAAGCGGGGCAGGAGGCGGGTCACGCGGATACCGGCACCGACGGCCACGCGGCCCCGGTGACAGAACATGCGGAGGAGGGCACCGAGGCCGAGGGTCACGCAGACACCCACGCCACCGCCACCGCCCACGCCGCCACCGCCCACGCCCCGGAAGGCGCGATCTTCATGCATCCGGACAACCATACGCTCGACGCGGCCCACCACGCGCCCAAATGGGTGAAGCTCTCGCCCTTCGTCGCGATGCTCACCGGTTTCGCTGTCGCCTGGTGGTTCTACATCCTGAGCCCGAAAACCCCGGCCAGGCTCGCCCGCAGCCTGCGGCCGCTGCATGTCTTCCTGCTCAACGCCTGGTATTTCGACCGGCTCTATGACGTGTTGTTCGTCAATGCCGCGAAATCGCTCGGCCGCTTCCTGTGGAAACAGGGCGACGGGCGGGTGATCGACGGGGCGATCAACGGGCTCGCCCTCGGCATCGTTCCGTGGTTCACCCGGGCCGCGGTGCGGCTGCAATCGGGCTTCGTCTTCACCTATGCCTTCGCGATGGTGCTCGGCGTCGTCGCGCTGCTCACGATCATGGCGCTCACCGGAGGGGCGAACTGATGGACAACCTGCTTACCATCATCACCTTCCTGCCGCTGGTGGCGGCGCTCATCCTCGCGGCGTTCCTGCGCGGCGACGACGAGGCGGCGCGCACCAACGCCAAATGGCTGGCACTCGCGGCCACCACGGCCACCTTCCTGATGTCGCTGGTGGTGCTGCTGCGCTTCGACCCGGCCGACACCGGCTTCCAGATGGTCGAGGAAAAGCAGTGGATCCTCGGCTTCACCTACAAGATGGGGGTCGACGGGATCTCGGTTCTGTTCGTGATGCTCACCACCGCGCTGATGCCGATCACCATCGCCTCGACCTGGGGGGTCCAGACCCGGGTCAAGGAATACATGATCGCCTTCCTGCTGCTCGAAAGCCTGATGATCGGGGTGTTCACCGCGCTCGATCTGGTGCTGTTCTACCTGTTCTTCGAGGCCGGGCTGATCCCGATGTTCCTGATCATCGGCATCTGGGGCGGCAAGGAACGGATCTACGCGGCGTTCAAGTTCTTCCTCTACACCTTCCTCGGCTCGGTGCTGATGCTGGTGGCAATGATCTACATGGCGACCGAGGCGGGCACGACCGACATCGTGCAGCTGATGTCGCATGAGTTTGCCTCCGAGAGCGTCCCGCTGCTGGGCATCCAGGTGGTCGGCGGCGCGCAGACGCTGCTGTTCCTCGCCTTCTTCGCCTCCTTCGCGGTGAAGATGCCGATGTGGCCGGTGCACACCTGGCTGCCCGACGCCCATGTGCAGGCGCCGACGGCGGGTTCGGTGATCCTGGCCGCGGTGCTCCTGAAGATGGGCGGCTACGGTTTCCTGCGCTTCTCCCTGCCGATGTTCCCGGTGGGCAGCCATGTGATGACCGACTTCATCCTCGCCCTTTCGGTGATCGCCATCGTCTACGCCTCGCTGGTGGCGCTGGCGCAATCCGACATGAAGAAGCTCATCGCCTATTCCTCGGTCGCCCATATGGGCTATGTGACCGCCGGGATCTTCGCCGCCAACCAGCAGGGGGTGGACGGCGCGATCTTCCAGATGATCAGCCACGGCTTCATCTCCGGCGCGCTGTTTCTCTGCGTCGGCGTGGTCTACGACCGGATGCACACCCGCGAGATCGACGCTTATGGCGGGCTGGTGAACCGGATGCCGGCTTACGCGCTGATCTTCCTGTTCTTCACCATGGCCAATGTGGGCCTGCCGGGCACCTCCGGCTTCGTCGGCGAGTTTCTCACCCTTGTGGGCATGTTCCGGGCCAATACCTGGATCGCCGCGGTGGCGGCTTCGGGCGTGATCCTGTCGGCGGCTTACGCGCTCTGGCTCTACCGCCGGGTGGCGCTGGGCGAACTCATCAAGGAAAGCCTGAAGACGATTTCCGACATGGACGCCCGCGAAAAGGCAATGTTCGCGCCGCTGGTGGTAATGACCCTGCTGCTCGGCGTCTATCCGGCCCTTGTCACCGACATCATCGGCCCGTCGGTGACCGCGCTCATCGACCAGTATCAGGCCGCCGGACCCGCGCCCGCGTTTGACGCAGGCGCCCTCCCGGCCGTGCATTGAGAGGACAACAGATGACCTCCTTCGATCTGCAAGTGATCCTGCCGGAGCTGCTGCTCGCCCTCTATGCGATGGGCGCGCTGCTGGCGGCGGTCTATTCCGGCAAGGACAGGTTCACCGCGCTCGCCACCTGGGTGACCGCGGCGGTGATGCTGGCGCTGGCGCTGCTGGTGGCCTCGCGCCCGGGCGTGCCCATGGGCGGTTTCGGCGGGCTCCTCGCCGATGATGCCTTCGCCCGCTTCGCCCAGACCGGCATCCTGCTGGCGGCGGCGGCGGTGCTGGTCTCGGGCCAGGACACGCTGAGGCGCCGCGGGCTCGACCGGTTCGAATATCCGGTGCTGATCGCGCTGGCCACGGTGGGGATGATGGTGATGGTCGCCGCCGGCGATCTGATGACCCTCTATCTCGGCCTCGAGCTGCAATCGCTCTCGCTCTACGTGGTGGCGGCGATGAACCGCGACAGCGAGAAATCCACCGAGGCGGGGATGAAATATTTCCTGCTCGGCGCGCTGTCGTCGGGGCTGCTGCTCTACGGCGCCTCGCTCGCCTATGGCTATTCCGGCACCACCCGGTTCGAGGGGCTGGTGACCGCCGCAACCGACGGCCATCTGCCCATGGGGCTGCTCTTCGGCCTCACCTTCGTGGCCGCGGGTCTGGCCTTCAAGGTCTCGGCGGTGCCGTTCCACATGTGGACCCCCGACGTCTATGAAGGCGCGCCGACCCCGGTCACCGCCTTCTTCGCCACCGCGCCGAAACTCGCGGCCATGGGGCTGTTTGCCCGGGTGATGTTCGACGCTTTCGGCGGTGCGGTGGGCGACTGGAGCCAG
This sequence comes from Rhodobacterales bacterium, assembly GCA_002746935.1. Lineage (GTDB taxonomy): Bacteria > Pseudomonadota > Alphaproteobacteria > Rhodobacterales > Rhodobacteraceae > Sinisalibacter. The sequence continues at coordinate 24,331 of PDRW01000006.1, read as the reverse complement.
ATCGTGGCGCTCATGGCACTGCTCAGCATGTTCCTCGGCGCCATTGCCGGGATCGGGCAGGCCAATATCAAGCGGCTGATGGCCTATTCCTCGATCTCGCATATGGGCTTCGCGCTCGTGGGGCTTGCGGCGGGCAGCGCCTATGGGGTGCAGGCGATGCTGATCTACATGGCGGTCTATCTGGCGATGAACATCGGCACCTTCGCCTTCATCATGGCCATGGAACGCGACGGCAAGCCGGTGACCGAGATCGCGGCGCTGAACCAATATGCCTCGGCCGAGCCGGTCAAGGCGCTGGCGATGCTGGTGCTGCTGTTCTCGCTCGCGGGCGTGCCGCCGATGCTCGGCTTCTTCGCCAAATTCGCGGTGCTGAACGCGGCGGTTCAGGCGGGGATGACATGGCTCGCCATCGCCGGGGTGATCGCCAGCGTGATCGGCGCCTTCTACTACTTGCGGGTCGTCTATTTCATGTATTTCGGCGAGAGCGAAGGCGTGGTCGAGACCCATATGAGCCCGGCGGCCTGGGTGATGCTGGTGGGTTCGGCCACGGTGATGCTGCTCGGCCTGTTCAACATGTTCGGGGTCGAGGGTGCGGCGGCCAATGCGGCGGCGGCTCTTGTCAACTGAGCTGTCAACCGATCTGGCAACCGGGCCCGGGGGGCCGGGCAGGGCAGGGGCCTTTCCCGGCGGCACAGCCGCGCGCCTTGCAAGGCGCGCCGCGGGCGGCTTCGGCCCATGACCTGGCCGCGCGGATACGGGCATCTGCCCCTTGGCACCGTGGGCTCGACGCTCGACGAGGCCGCCCGCCGTCTGCCCGATTTCGCCGGCCCCACATGGATCACCGCCGCCGCCCAGACCGCCGCGCGCGGCCGCCGGGGGCGGGCCTGGGTCAACCCGCCGGGCAATTTCGCCGCCACTTTGGTGCTGCCGGGCGTGACCCCGGAAACCGCGGCGCTCCGGAGCTTCGTCGCCGCGCTGGCGCTGTTCGACGCCTGTGCCGCGCTCTCCGGCCGCCCCGAGGCCTTCGCCCTCAAATGGCCCAATGACGTGCTGCTCCACGGCGGCAAGCTCGCGGGCATCCTGCTCGAAAGCCTGATCGCGGGCGGGCAGGTGGCGGGGCTGGCGATCGGCATCGGGGTCAACCTCGCCCGCGCCCCGGAGGCAGAGGCGGTGGAGCCGGGGGCGCTGAAGCCGGTGTCGCTCGCCGGGGAGACCGGGGTGCGCCTCCCCCCGGAGGATTTTCTCGAAACCCTCGCCCCGGCCTATGCCCATTGGGAGGCGCAATTCGCGGGCTTCGGCTTTGCGCCCATCCGTGCCGCCTGGCTTGCCCGCGCCGCGCGTCTCGGCGAGACCATCACCGCGCGGCTGCCGGGCGAGGAAATCACCGGCGTGTTTCGCGACGTCGACACGCAAGGTCACCTGCTGCTCGCCACCCCCCGGGGCCAACGCCGCATTGCAGCGGGCGACATCTTCTTCTAAGCCGGTGCCAGCGCCCCGCACGCGCCCCCCGCCTGGCCAACCTCAGGAACCGCCCATGCTGCTCGCCATCGACACCGGCAACACCAACACCGTCTTCTCGATCTGGGACGGGACGCGGTTTCTCGCCACGCTACGCACCTCGACCGAGCACCAGCGCACCGCCGATCAGTATTTCGTCTGGTGGGACACGCTCACCCGCCACCACGGCATCCGCCCCGAGATCACCGGGGTGGTGATCTCCTCGACCGTGCCGCGGGTGGTGTTCAACCTGCGGGTCTTTGCCGACCGGTTCTTCGGCCTGCGCCCGGTGGTGGTGGGCAAGCCCGATTGCCTGCTGCCGATCGACGTCCGGGTCGATGTGGGCACGCAGGTGGGCCCCGACCGGCTGGTCAACACCGTGGCCGGCCACGACCTTTTCGGCGGCGATCTGATCGTGGTGGATTTCGGCACCGCCACCACCTTCGACGTGGTGGACCACGACGGCGCCTATATCGGCGGGGTGATCGCGCCGGGGGTGAACCTTTCGCTCGAAGCGCTGCATATGGCCGCCGCGGCGCTGCCCCATGTGGACATCACCCACCCCGACCATGTGATCGGCACCAACACCGTCGCCTGCATGCAATCGGGGATCTTCTGGGGCTATGTCGGGCTGGTGAAGGAGATCTCGGCCCGGATCAAGGAAGAGCGCGGCCGCGAGATGAAGGTGATCGGCACCGGCGGCCTTGCGCCGCTGTTCCAGAGCCATGCGGCGGTGTTCGACGAATTTGCCGACGAATTGACGATGCACGGTCTGGTGCGGATTTTCGAGCACAACGAAGCGATGGGCAACACCTGACCCGGCCCCTTTGACTGGCCCCTTTGACTGGCCCCCGCCCCGCAACAGGCCCAAAGCCCTCCAACCCCAAGGAACCACGATGACCAAGCAACGGCTGATCTACCTCCCCCTCGGCGGCGCCGGCGAGATCGGGATGAACGCCTATGTCTACGGCTGGGGCGCCCCCGGAAAGGAGCGGCTGATCCTCGTCGACATCGGCGTGACCTTCCCCGACATGGACACCACCCCCGGCGTCAACCTGATCATGCCCGACCTCGGTTTTCTCGAGGAAAACGCCGACCGGCTGGAAGCGATCTTCATCACCCATGCCCATGAAGACCATGTGGGCGCCGTCGGCCGCCTCTGGCCGCGGCTCCAGGCGCCGGTCTATGCCCGCGCCTTCACCGGCCATCTGGCGCAACTCAAGATGGAAGACGCGGGCCAGGATCCGGGCGTGGTCAACATCGTCCGCCCCTGGCCCGAAACCGTCGAGGCCGGGCCCTTCCGGGTGTCCTTCCTGCCGATCTCGCATTCGATCCCGGAAAGCGCAGGGCTGGTGATCGACAGCCCCGGCGGCCGGGTGGTGCATTCGGGCGATTTCAAGCTCGATGCGGATCCGGTGGTGGGCGAGCCCTGGGACGCGGCGCTCTGGCGCGAGGCCTGCGGCGACAAGGTGAAAGCGCTGGTCTGCGACTCGACCAATGTGTTTTCGCCCCGCGACGGCCGCTCCGAGGCGGAGCTTGCCGGGCCGATCGCCGAGCTTGTCGCCGGTGCCCCGCATATGGTGGTCGCCACCACCTTCGCCTCCAACGTCGCCCGGGTGAAGACCCTCGCCGAGGCTGGCCGCGCCGCCGGGCGTTCGGTCTGCCTGCTCGGCCGCGCCATGCGGCGGATGATCGAGGCGGCGGTGAAAACCGGCATCGTGGAGGATTTCCCGAGAACCGTGACCCCGGAAGACGCCCGCGATCTGCCCCGCGAACGGCTGATGCTGATCGTCACCGGCAGCCAGGGCGAACGCCGCGCCGCCTCCGCCCAGCTTTCGCGCGGCAAATATCTTGGCCTCTCCATGGCCGAGGGCGACACCTTCCTGTTCTCCTCCAAAACCATCCCCGGCAACGAACGCGCCATCGGCCGCATCCTCAACGCCTATTCCGAAATGGGCATCGAGGTGGTCGCCGATGACGACCGCTACCACGTCTCGGGCCACGCCAACCGCCCCGATCTCGAACGCATGCATGCGCTCGTCGACCCCGAAATGGTGATCCCGATGCATGGCGAACACCGGCATCTGCGCCAGCACGCGAAACTCGCGCAAACGGGCGGACGGGCCTCGATGGTGGTGGTCAACGGCGCGGTCTGCGATCTCAGCGGGCCGGAGCCGCATGTGGTCGAACATGTGGAGGCCGACCGGATCTATCTCGACGGCGACATCCTCATCGGCGCGCTTGACGGGGTGGTGCGCGACCGTATCCGGCTGGCGCTGAACGGCCATGTGATCGTGCATGTGATCCTTGAGGACGACGCGCCGCTCGGCGACCCCTGGGTCGAGACCATGGGCCTGCCCGAGACCGGCAGCTCCCGGGTGCCGCTGGCGGAGCTGCTCGAAGCCGACCTTGGTCAGCTGCTGATGCGCGCCGGGCGCAAGACCCTCGCCGATGACGACAAGCTCGAAGACGAGCTGCGCCGCATCGCCCGCAAGACCGCGCAGAGCGAGATCGGCCGCAGACCGGAAGTCACCGTGGTGGTCAGCCGTCTCGAAGCCTGACCCCGCGGGCCGGCCCGGCGGGTGCAAAGCGCAGGGCAGGGCAGACAGACCCCGCTCAGCCCCGGGCGCGCTCCCCGAGCCCGACCAGACCCATCGCCAGAACCGCCCCGGTGGCGTTGAAACACAGATCCAGCGCGGTGTTGACATAACCGCCGACGCCGGTGTCCTCCACCGCCACCACCGCCGAAAACTCGATGATCTCGTTCACCGACCCGAGTCCCATCGCCGCCAGCGCCGGGAAGGCATAGGCGGTCCAGCTGTGGCGCGTCTCCGGGTAATGGCGCACCAGCACATGCCAGAGCACCCAGGCGGTGATGCCGAAGCCCAGCCCGTGCACGATCTGGTCGTATTTGAGCAGCGTCATTTCGGTCGAGCCGTCGCCGATCACCGGCAAGACCTGCACCGCATAGAGCACCTCGCCCCCGACCGGCACACCGCCGCCCGCGCAATGCAGAAGCCCCCAGCCCGCCAGCGCCCAGAGCATCGCCGCCGGATATTCCGCCACCCGCAACGTCGCCCCCACCAGCGCCACCAGCACCAGCATGGTGACGATATAGATGATGAATTCAGTGTTGCCGATCGAGAAGAACCACACGGAGAACACCGTGAGATAAAGGGCCACAAAACCGGCCACGGCCTTCTCGGCCGGTTTGAGCGAGGCGATAAACCGCATGATCCGGGCTCCCTGTTGGTCGCGCCGATCATGACAGGGATCGCCGGGCGCGAAAAGGCTCCCGCCCGAAGTCCTCGCCAAATTCTCCGCCCGCGCCCTCCAGTCCCCCGCATCCCCTTTTTCCTGGTCGAAATACTCCGGGGAGCGTGAGGGGCGTATACTTGGCCCAATCCTCAAGCGGATTGGGCAGAGCCCCTCACCTATACCTGACCCAATCCTCAAGCGGATTGGGCGGAGCCCCGCGCCGCCGCCCGTGTTCCAAACGGAAAAGGCCCCGGGGGAACATCACCCCCCGGGGCCTCCATCGTCCATTCAGCGGCAAGGTGCCCTTATTTCAGGATCGAGCGCCCGGCATATTCGGCCACTTCGCCCAGCAGCTCCTCAATGCGGATCAGCTGGTTGTACTTCGCCAGCCGGTCGGAGCGCGACAGCGAGCCGGTCTTGATCTGACCGCAATTGGTGGCCACGGCCAGATCGGCGATGGTGGCGTCTTCGGTCTCGCCCGAGCGGTGCGACATCACGTTGGTGTAGCGCGCGCGGTGGGCCATATCGACGGCCTTCAGCGTCTCCGACAGCGAGCCGATCTGGTTGACCTTCACCAGCAGCGAGTTGGCCACACCGTCCTTGATCCCCTTGGCAAGGCGCTCGGGGTTGGTGACGAAGAGGTCGTCGCCCACCAGCTGGATCTTGCCGCCGAGCTTCTCGGTGAGCAGCTTCCAGCCCTCCCAGTCGTCCTCGGCGCAGCCGTCCTCGATCGAGATGATCGGGTAATCGGCGACCAGTTTGGCGAGGTAGTCGACGTTTTCTTCCGCCGAAAGCGACAGGCCTTCGCCCTTCATCTCGTATTTGCCGTTCTGGTAATATTCGGTCGAGGCGGCGTCCATCGCGAGATAGACGTCATCGCCGGGCTTGTAGCCCGCCTTCTCGATCGACTTCAGCACGAAGTCGAGTGCCTCGCGGGTGGAGCTGAGGTTCGGCGCGAAGCCGCCCTCGTCGCCGATGCCGGTGTTGTGGCCGGCGTCCGACAGCTCCTTCTTCAGCGCATGGAAGACCTCCGCGCCCATGCGGATGGCGTCGCGCACATTGGGCGCCGAGACCGGCATGATCATGAATTCCTGGATGTCGATCGGGTTGTCGGCATGTTCGCCGCCGTTGATGATGTTCATCATCGGCACCGGCAGGATCCGCGCCGCCGAGCCGCCGATATAGCGGTAGAGCGGCAGCGTGGTGTATTCGGCCGCGGCCTTGGCATTGGCGAGCGACACGCCGAGGATCGCGTTGGCGCCGAGGCGGGCCTTGTTGGGGGTGCCGTCAAGCTCGATCATCGCCGCGTCGACGGCTTCCTGATCGGTCGCGTCCATGCCCACCAGCGCTTCGGCGATCTCGCCATTGACCGAGGCCACCGCCTCGAGCACGCCCTTGCCACCGTAACGCGACTTGTCGCCGTCGCGCTTCTCATGGGCCTCATGGGCGCCGGTGGAGGCGCCGGAGGGCACGGCGGCGCGGCCCATGGTGCCGTCGTCGAGGACGACGTCGACTTCCACGGTCGGGTTGCCGCGGCTGTCGAGGATTTCACGGCCGAAAATGTCGATGATGGTGCTCATGGCGCTGTTCCATATGTCTGGGTGTCGATTGCCTGCGTCATAACGCGCAGGCCCCGGCTTTGGAAGCGCAAAGGCCGCAAGGCGGCCATGCGTGCCGGATTTCGGGAGCGGCTTTCGGCCGGTCACGCCGCCGCCTTTGCCACCCGCCTGGCGGCGCGGCCTTCGCGCAGCAGCGTATGGAGCCCGGCCCCCACCACGATCGCCGCGCCCACGAACATCCACAGATCGGGGCGTTCGCCGAACACCGCCCAGGCAAGGGCAAAGCCGAACACCACCCGCACATAGCGAAACGGCGTTACCACCCCGACCTCGCCCGCCCGCATCGCGTGGGTCAGCGCGTGATACCCCCCCATGCCAAGCGCGATGATGGCGAGCATCAGCCCCGCCTCGCGCAGGCCGGGCCGCACCGGCCCGCTGTCGAAAGCGAGCATCGCGAGCCCGATCGGGATCAGCATGGCGAAGCCCCAGGCCGAAAGCTGACGCGGGTGAACACCGGCCGGGCAGTGGCGCAGCGCCAGATCGCGCATGGCCAGGCTGAAGGCGGCGAAAACGGCCAGCAGCGCCTTCGGGTCGGAGCTTGCAAACCCCGGACGCAGGATCACCAGCACGCCCGCCAGCCCGACCCCGATCGCCACCCAGCGCTGCCAGCCGACACGTTCGCCGAAAAACACGATCGCGCCGAGGCTGACAAACAGCGGGTTGGTTTGCAGCAATGCCGTGGCGAGCGACAGCGGGATCAGCGACAGTGCGCTGACGAAGGCGGCGGTCCCGGCGATTTCGGCAAGGTTGCGCAGCAGCACCATCGGGTGCCAGAAGCACCGCGTCAGCGCCGCGACGCCCGCGCGCCGCGCGAGCAGCGCAAAGCCCAGGGCACCACCGGCGCCGAGGCAGATCATCACCATCCCCATCGGCACGCTGCGCGACAGGATCTTGATCAGAGCGTCTTCGACGGCGAACCCCGCCATGGCGAAGACCATCAGCAGCGCGCCGCGCAAATTGTCCATTTTCTGGCGTCCTTCTTCCGGCGGGCCTGTCCGGAGACAGATTCGTTTTTGCGAAATCCCGTTTGCGGGCAGGTAATCTCTTTCACGGGCAATGGGTATTGTCCGTGGCCAAAAAAGCCGGAACGAGCGGACTTTTCACGAAGCGAAAACGACCAGGCGGTTTTGGAGCCGCGAAAGCGGGCCGGAGGGCCGGTAAAGTTTGAAAAAATCCCGTCTTGCCTTTATCTGGCCCGGATTGCATCGCAAACTCGTGCAATCCGGGGCGGATGCAAGGTGCGTGTGATGGGTAAGAAATTCCACAGGCGGCCCGTCGGGGAGGCGGCGCTGGACATGAGGTCGGAAACGGCGGGCGGGGGCGATGCGACCCTCGAAAACGTCAGGGCTCTGATAGAGCAGGCGGAAGCCATTCCCGCCAAGCCGTTGCGGCGCCGTGGACCGGCCCGGGAGCGGCCCGAGCGCGGTGCAGGCGGCGGGCAGACCGGCGGATCTGAGCTGGTGCCGGTTCTTGTGCGCCCTGTCGGGACCGACGCGCAATCATCGGGCGCGCCATGGGACAGCCACGGTTCCCGCGATGAGGGCTGGGCCGACGAAACCGACGATCCCGGCTACCGGATCGTGAAGATCGACGAGGAAGAGGCCGGCGGGGGTGGGGGTCTGCGCGGGATGTTCGGGCGGGTGTTCAGCCGGGGAGGAGGTGCCTCCGGCGCGGATTACGAGATCCTGGAGACCGGCACGGTCGAGCCCGGCGGCGCCGCGCCGCGCCGCCGCGGAATGATCGGACGGATCTTCAGCCGGGGCGCCCGCCAGCCCCGCGATCCGGGCTACCGGATCGTGGAGCCCGGCCGCAGGGGCCGCGGTGGCTCCGGGCCGCGGCGCGGCCTGGGGGGGCGGCTTTTCGGCTGGATTCCCAGTCTCATCGGGCGCGGGTTCGCGGCGCTCGAAAGGCAGGCCGAGGCCTTGGGCATATCGGGGCTGAACCGGGTCCGGAATTTTTTCCGCCGTCCCGATGCCAAATGGAAAACCGCGCTGGTCTTGCTGGTGCTGTTTTTCCTGTTTTTCACCGCGGAAGCGCTGTTGCTCCTGTTCTTCCTGGTGCTGTTTGTGGTTGCCGTCTGGGCGCTTGTCGGTCCCGATGCGATCGAGGAAATGGTCGTCAAGTGGTATGACCGGCTGAAGGCCCGCAACCCCGAAAAGGCCGAGGAGGTCCGCCTGCGCGCCGCTTCTGTGAGCCGGTTTCTCAACGAATGGATCGAAAAGCTGCCTGACGAATGGACCCAGGGGCTCTACCTGCCGGATTTCGAGCCCGACGGCTACGTGTCCGAGAAGGCCATGGTCGATCCGTTCGAGGAACTCGCGGCGCAGGTCCAGGCGGCGAAACGCACCGGTCGCGAGGCATAGCGGTGTAGCACAGGCGCTCAAGGGCTGCCGCGCCGGGCAGGGGAGGGCAGGGCTGCGGCGGCGCGGGGTGCAGGGCTTTCATCAGGAGCGGCAACGGGTGTTGCCCTTTTACCCTGCGACACGTCGCATGCGAAACCTCACCGTGCGAAACTCACCATGCGAAAACAGACGCCGGAACGCCCCGGCGCCATAACGCCCCGGCCGGAATGCGAAGTCTGAGGCTGTGCGACAAGCGCGGCCCCGCCCTCAGCCGCGCGCCCGGTTGCGGTCGCGGTGGACCAGCCAGAAGGCCAGCGCCGAGCAGAGCGCCACGCCCAGAAGCAGGGCCCGCGGGGTGCCGTCGAACGCCTGTCCGAGCGGGATGGCGATACAGACCGCCAGCGCCGAGGACAGCGCCCCCAGCACCGCCGCCGCCGTGCCCGCGATATGGCCGAGCGGTTCCATCGCCAGCGCGGTGATATTGCCGAAGGTAAGCCCGTTCATGAAGAACAGGCTCACCGACCAGGCGAGAAACAGCACCAGCTGCGCATCGGGCGTGAGCCCCGCCACCAGCCCCGATTGCCAGGCCGCCCAGACCAGCGCCGCGATCACCGCCTGGCTGCCAAAGGCCGCCCGCGCCATCGGCCGCATGCCGAAACGCATCACCAGCCGGGCATTGAGAAAGCCCGACACCCCCGACAGAAGCGCGATACCCGCGAAGCTGATCGGAAAGATCTCGCCCGCGTGCAGCGTGTCGGTAAACACCTGCTGGGCCGAGTTGATATAGCCGAGCAACTGGCCGAAGCCGAGCGTGGAGACGAACAGGTAGCGCCGTGTCACCGGGGTGCGCAGCACCTCGCCCAGAGCGGCGAAAACCGGCCCGAGCCGGAAGGCGCGGCGGTGTTCCGGCGCCAGGGTTTCGGGCTGGCGGGCCAGGAACCAGGCGAGGATCGCCGCGCCCAGAACAGCATAGACCGTGAACAATCCACGCCAGCCGCCGGTCGCCTGGACGACCCATTGCCCGATCAGTGGCGCCACTGCGGGCACCACCACGAAGAAGGTGAACACCTTGCTGCTGAGGCGGGCCTGTTCGCGCCCCGCGTAGAGATCGCGGATCAGCGCCTGGCTGACGATCCGGCTTGCCGCCGCGCCCAGCCCCTGAACGAACCGGAAGACCAGCAGCGCATCGAGCGAGCCCGCCCCGCGTGCCGCCAGCGCCCCGCCGATGAACAGCCCGATGCCCAGCACCAGTGCCCGGCGGCGGCCGTAACTGTCGGAAAACGGGCCGATGAACAACTGGCCAAGCCCCGTGCCGAAGACGAAGGCCGAGATCGTGAGCTGGGCCCGCGACGGCGCGTTGGGGCTGAATTCGCCCGCAACCGTGGGCAGCGCGGGCATGATCGAATCGATGCTGAAAGCCATCATCGACATCAGCGCGGCCAGCAGCACCACCAGTTCGGCCTGGGGCAGGGGACGTGTCGGGGCGGCAAGGCGCATGAGGTTTCCTTTCGCCCATGTCATGCCGGTTTTGCCCGGGCTTGACCAGAGGCAGGCGGGGCGGCATTTGCCTTTGTCCTGCCGGGCGGCGTATATCCCGGCCATGACCGAGACACCACAGCCCAGCCTCATCCGCCTGGCCCGTGAAAGCGGCCGCGCCGGACCCGATCCGCAGCCGCTCGACCTTGGCGCGCGGGTGCGCGGCCTGCGCAAGGAACGCGGACTGACGCTGGAACAGGCGGCGGGCCAGGCGGGGCTGGCGCGCTCGACGCTGTCGAAGATCGAGAACGGCCAGATGAGCCCGACCTATGAGGCGCTGAAGAAGCTCGCGGTCGGGCTGGAGATTTCGGTGCCGCAGCTGTTCACCGCGCCGAAGGATACCCGTGTGTCCGGGCGCATGGCGGTGACCCGGGCGGGCGAGGGCGAGGCCCATCCGACCGCGACTTACGAGCACGAGCTGCTCGCGGGCGCCCTCAGCCGGAAGGCGATGCTGCCCTACCGGGCGCGGGTGCGGGCGCGCAGCTTTGACGAGTTCGATGGCTGGGTGCGCCATGACGGCGAGGAATTCCTCTATGTGCTGACCGGCGCGGTGCGGCTGATCACCGAGTTCTACGCGCCGATCGAGATGCGCCGCGGCGACAGCGCCTATTACGATGCCTCGATGGGGCACAACGTGATCTCGGTGAGCGCCGAAGATGCCCTGATCCTCTGGGTGACGGCGCTGTAAAGCGCGGGCGGCCGTTTGGCGGAGCCGCATGCTCTCCCGGGCGGTGACGGCAGAAGGCCGGACCTGCTGCGGAGGGCAGAGGAGGCCGGACGGTCCGCTGCGGGGGGAAGGCCCCGGTGCGGGGTGGCTTTCCGGCTTGCCGGGAAAGTTCATTAGTCCGGAATACCGGATTAATGAAAATGCACTTTTGCTCATATAAAACAGCAGGTTAAGCGATTCTGCGCGCGTGGGGGCACAGGGCGTTAACGTTTTGCCAATGGTCGGCCCTGGGGGCCGCGGCGTGGCGGGCAGAAGGCCGGAGCTGCCGCGGAGGGCAGAGGAGGTCGGACGGCCCGCTGCGGAGGGAAGGCCCGGCGCAGGGCGGATTTCCGGCTTGCCGGGAAAGTTCATTAGTCCGGAATACCGGATTAATGAAAATGCACTTTTGCTCATATAAAACAGCAGGTTAAACGCCCCTTCGCGCCACAGGGCGCAGACCGTTAAGGTTTCGTCAACCATCCCCTCACCCCGCTCATTCCGCATCCCACACGTCGCCCGCCCCGCCCACACCTGGCCCGCCGTCTCACGCGATCTCCGCCAGGCGCCGCAAACCGGCCATGCCCGGTCGTTTCCGACGTGCCCGGGTCCGGAAAATCTGTAGATTGGCGCCATGCTGGACGCGTTGCGACATTCCTGGGCGCTGCTTTTCGGGGTGCTGCTGCTGATGCTGGGCAACGGCATTCAGGGCACCTTGCTTGGCCTTCGCGGTGAGCTCGAAGGGTTTTCGACCTTCGAGATGTCGGTGGTCATGTCCGGGTATTTCGCAGGCTTTCTTGGCGGCAGCCGGATGACCCCCGGGCTGATCCGCCGGGTCGGCCATGTGCGGGTCTTCGCCGCGCTCGCGAGCTTTGTTTCCGCGGTGCTGATTCTCTACCCGCTGGTGGTCGATCCCATTGCCTGGACGCTGTTTCGCGTGGCGATCGGCTTTGCCTTCTCCGGCGTCTATGTCACCGCCGAAAGCTGGCTCAACCACGCCGCCACCAACGAAACCCGCGGCCAGACCCTCTCGCTCTACCTCGTGGTGCAGATGCTCGGGATCATCGCCGCCCAGGCGCTGGTGGTGACGGCCGATGCCGGGGGCTATGTGCTGTTCATCCTGCCGAGCGTGCTGGTGTCGCTCGCGGTCGCGCCGATCCTGCTGTCGATCACGCCAACCCCGGCCTTCGGGACGACGCGGCGGATGACGCTTGGCCGGCTCTACGGGATTTCACCGCTCGGCTTCGTCGGAATGCTGGTCATGGGGCTGCTGTTTTCGGCGCAATTCGGCATGGCTGCGGTCTACGGGGCGCGGGCGGGGCTGAGTGTCGGGCAGATCTCGCTGTTCATTGCCGCCTTCTATGCCGGCGGGATGGTGCTGCAATTCCCCATCGGCTGGGCCTCCGACCGGATGGACCGGCGGGCGTTGATTCTCGTGGCCTCGGGGCTCGGCGCCACGGCGGCGCTCGGACCGCTCCTCGTTCCCGGCTATCCGGCAATTCTGGGCGCGGCCTTCCTGATCGGTGGCATGTCGAACCCGCTTTATGCGCTGCTGATCGCCTATACCAACGATTTTCTCGAAACCGACGACATGCCCGCGGCCTCGGCCGGGCTGGTGTTTCTCAACGGGCTCGGTGCCATCGGTGGCCCGCTGGCCGCCGGCTGGGCAATGGAGGCGGTGGGGCCGAACGGGTTCTTCGCCTATCTCACCATCGCCTTCGGGGCGCTGCTGCTCTACGGCATCTGGCGCACCTTCCGCCGGCCGGCGCCTTCGGTGGACGAGACCCAGTCCTATGCGCCGGTGCTGCCTTCTGCCTCGCAGGTGGCGATGGATCTGGCCCAGGAGCTCTATGTGGAGGCGGTTGAGGAGGCGGCGGAAACCGCTCATGCGGAAACAACGGCCAATGACGGCGACTCCGGGGCGAGTGTTTCCACAATGGCAACAGATCGCTGAGCACCGGCGCAAATGGCCCGAAACCTGTTGCGCAAGCCGGGGGCTTTTGCGACCCTTCCTGTTGTGACGTGGTATGCCCTTCTGGTGAGGGCGTGCAAGGGGAGCGGCAGATGATGAAACCGGAAGAAATCCTCACATTCTGGCTCGATGACGTCGGTCCGGAAAGGTGGTATGCCGGCGGCAGGGCGCTGGACGGGGAGATCCGCGAAAGGTTCCTGGACGTCTGGGAGCAGGCGCAGCACGGGGCCTGTTCGCACTGGCTCACCGGCCCGGACGGCGTGCTGGCCTATCTGATCCTGCTCGACCAGTTCCCGCGCCACATGTTCCGTGGCGGCAGCCGGGCCTATGCGACCGACCCGGCGGCGCTGGCGGCGGCGAAATGCGCCATCGACAAGCGCTGGGACGAGAAGATCCCCGAGCCTGCCCGGCAGTTCTTCTATCTGCCGCTGATGCATTCCGAGAGCCAGACCGATCAGGACCGCTGCGTGCGGCTGTTGCTGACGCGGATGCCGGAAAACGGGCGCGACAATCTGATTCATGCGCGGGCGCATCGCGAGCTGATCCGCCGTTACGGCCGCTTTCCCTACCGGAACGCGGCATTGGGACGGCCCGATACCGCCGACGAAAACGCCTTCAACGCCGCGGGCGGCTACCGGTCGGTTCTGCAAGCCATGCAGGGCTGAGACGCGCGGGCAGCTGATGCGGCCCCTGATGTGGGCAGAGGCGGGCGGCGAAACCGAAAGGGCGCCGCGGCGATGACCAGCATCGCCCCAGCGAGAATCACCCCGGGGAAACATGCCTGTTTCCGGCCTGTCGGCTCATGTCCTCCCGCATGGCACTGATCTTAAGGGTGCCGGCTGCTCAGCGGCGTCGGGCACCGTCTTGGGCCGGTTGTTCACGACAGCCCCAAACCGCACCCCCTCTCATCTCAGCCAGAACGCCCGGTCGCCGATGTGGAGCGCGTCGAAATCGGGCGGGGCGAGGGTGAAGCCGCCGGCGAGGATTTCGTCGATAAAGGCCGGATCTTTGACCGTATCCGAGACCGGAGAAAGCTGCGACATATAGTAAAATGATCCATCCGCGCTGATGCCCTGCATCTTGACGCTATCCCCGGTCCACCAGACCAGCAACGCGTCCTCATGCGGGCCGGGGCGAAAATGGCCCCGCAGCGCGACGCAGCCCGGCGCGCCTGCCGGGGTCTTGCGGGCACAGCCCGCAGTGACGTGTCCGATCAGTGTCGCGACCGCGATGGGCATGGCGTCGGACAGCCGTTCGGGCAGGCTCTGGCCAGCGGGCAACACCGGGATCTGCCTGCGCAGCGCCGCGTAGTCCGCCGCATGGTTGTGCCGTTCGCGCCAAATAACCGTGGTTTCGCGCCAGTCGCTGCGGTATTTGGCGGCGTCGAGCCGGGTCAGCAGCGGGGCCAGTGCCGCCGCCATCGGGTGGGCCGGATCGTGCAAGGCGGCGATCGCCTCGCGCCCGGGCCGGCCCCAGTCATGCTTGAGCGTCCACAGATCGAGCTCGTCAGGCTTGATGGCGCCGGCCTCCAGCCGCGCGAGTTGCGAGCGCACCGAGAGCCTCTGGGCGTCAAGCACCGGGGTCAGCGCGAGCGCGAAGAGCGCCACCATCGCCAGCGCCAGCGCCACGTTGATCCGCCGGATCCGGCCGCGCCAGCCGGCCCCGCGCAGCACCGCCGCCCCGTAGCCCAGCCCGTAGGCAAGGGTGACCCCGGCCCCGATGAGCGCGCCGACGCGCACCGGGCTGAGACCGTATTGCCCGACCCTGATCCAGATCGCGCGGAGCGCCAGCGCGCCGAGCACCGGCACCAGCAGGCTCATCAGCCGCGCCGACCATGCCAGCACCGGGGCCCGGGCGGCCACGGAGTCGTTCCGGTCGATGCTGACGGTGATCAGCGTCACCGCGACCGCGGCCATGGCCATCAGCGCTTTTGCCACCGAAAGTCTGGCCGGCAGTCCGCCGAAACCGTTGGACCCCGCCGTGAGCACGAACACCAGGCTGACAGCGAAGACCAGCGGCAACAGCAGCCGGAACAGCCTCAGCAGGAGCACCGGCGAGATCCGCGCGCGTTGCTCATGCACCACACCAAGGCCGAGGCCGAGGATCAGCCCGGTCAGCGCCGAGGTCAACGCGGGATTCTCGATCAGCCGCAAGATCACGTAGATGCCGGCCAGTTTCAGCACCAGATCCGACAGCAGCATCACCGCCCAGAAGGCGCCGGTGAAGACCAGGGCCGCGGCGTAGCGCACGACGATCTCCCAGGCCCGGGCAAAAAGCGCCTCGTAATCGTGCCAGCGGGTGCCGGGTGTGAGCGCCACGATCGCGAAGGGGGTCGGGATGGCCAGCAGGAAGACCCATGCGGCGAGGCAATGGGTGCAGCCGAGCGCCGCGGCGGGGCTGTCGAACCGAAGGCTGGCCCAGGTGAACAGGAGCGCCGCGATACCGGCGAGCAGGGCGGCCGCGGCGGCGGCCCGGGCGAGGCTCAGCGGCCCGGTGGCGATCAGCGTCACGCCGAAGAAGCCGCTGGCAAAGAGCGTCGCGGCCAGCATCGCGCGGGCCTCTGCGGTGTCGTGGTCGAGCAGTGGATCCAGGCTTTCGAACAGCCACCACAGCGCGATCCCGGCGGCGGCGCCGAGCAGGGCGAGGGTGAGGCGCAGGGCGATGGGGTTGGCGGGAGACGGGCTTTGCGGGGGGCTTTGCCGGGTCATGCGGGGGCTCCGTGGCGGCGGGGGTGAGGATCGGGCGGGCCGGGCGGCGGAAGCGCACCCGGACGGTGGAAGTCTGCCAGCCCGCCCGGCACGCGGCAACCAAAACCGCACCGGAGCTACCGGAGCCACCGGAGCGCCGCCGGAGGGCGGTGCCGCGCGAGCGCGACGATTGAACGCGCCCGGAAAATGGTTTACCACCAGACGACTTTCCCAAGGGAGGCGCCAATGGCCGGAACAACCTGTGACGTGATCGTGGTGGGCGCGGGCCCCGGGGGCTATGTGGCGGCCATCCGGGCGGCGCAGCTGGGGCTGAAGACCGTCGTGGTCGAACGCGAACATCTCGGTGGCATCTGCCTCAACTGGGGCTGCATCCCCACCAAGGCGCTGCTGCGCTCGGCGGAGGTGTTTCACCTGATGAGCCGGGCGGGCGAGTTCGGGCTCTCGGCCGAAGGTATCGGCTACGATCTCGACAAGGTGGTCGCGCGCTCGCGCGGGGTGGCAAAACAGCTGTCCGGCGGGGTCGGGCATCTGTTGAAGAAGAACAAGGTCGAGGTGGTGATGGGCGAGGCGCGGCTCGCCGGGCAAGGCCGCGTGGCGGTGACCACGGCCAAAGGCACCGAAGAGCTGACGGCGAAGCACATCATCCTCGCCACCGGCGCGCGGGCGCGCGAATTGCCCGGGCTCGAGGCCGATGGCGATCTGGTCTGGAGCTACAAGCATGCGCTCATGCCGCCACGGATGCCGAAGCAGCTTCTGGTTATCGGCTCGGGTGCCATCGGGATCGAATTTGCGAGCTTCTTCAATACCCTGGGCGCCGAGGTGACGGTGGTTGAGGTGCTCGACCGGGTGTTGCCGGTGGAGGACGAAGAGATCTCCGCCTTCGCGAAGAAGGCGTTCGTCAAGCAGGGCATGACGATCATGGAGAAATCCGTGGTGAAGCAGCTTGACCGCGGAAAGGGCGGCGTGACCGCGCATATCGAGACCGGCGGCAAACTGGTGCAGCAGGGTTTCGACACGGTGATCTCGGCGGTGGGGATCGTCGGCAATGTCGAGGGGCTGGGGCTCGAGGAGCTGGGGGTGAAGCTCGACCGGACCCATGTGGTGGTGGACGAATACTGCCGCACCGGGGTCGAGGGGCTTTATGCCATCGGCGACATCGCCGGCCCGCCGTGGCTGGCGCACAAGGCGAGCCACGAAGGCGTGATGGTCGCCGAAAAGATCGCCGGGCTGAAACCGCATCCGGTGCGGCCCGAAAGCATCGCCGGCTGCACCTATTGCCATCCGCAGGTGGCGTCGGTGGGCTACAGCGAGGCGAAGGCGCGCGCGTTGGGCCACGAGGTGAAGGTCGGCCGCTTCCCGTTCATCGGCAATGGCAAGGCGATCGCTCTGGGCGAGCCGGAAGGGCTGGTGAAGACGGTGTTTGACGCCAGGACCGGGGAGTTGCTCGGAGCGCATATGGTGGGCGCCGAGGTCACCGAACTGATCCAGGGCTATGTGGTCGGGCGCCAGTTGGAGACCACCGAGGAAGACCTGATGCACACGGTCTTCCCGCATCCGACGCTGAGCGAGATGATGCACGAAAGCGTGCTCGACGCCTGGGGCCGGGCGATCCATTTCTGAACCGGCCCGGGGACATCGGGTGTGTCAGGTACGGGGGCTGTCGGTCTGGGCTCCTTGTCAACGCGTTGAAAACACAGGAGCCTTGCCCGAGCCATGGACCTTGAAACCGATGAAAACGCCCTGACGACAGTCGCTTACGCCTACAGCACCTGGGAGGTCAGTTGCATTTGCGCCGCTTTCGAAGCCGCCGGGCTTGAGGTGTTTCTGCGCGATCAGGCCCTGTGCCGCATGGTCCCGCATTATACGGTCGCGGTTGGCGGGGTGCGGGTGCAGGTGCGGGCGCGGGATATTGATGCCGCGCTGAACCTGCTGACCTCCATGGTCGAGCATCGCGGGCGCCGCAGGTTTCGCCCGTTCTGGTCGGGGTTTGTCCTGGTCGGGTTCCTGTTGTTCGGTGTGCCGGCGCATTTCGGTCCGGGGCTCTATGTCCGGCATGTCCGGCGGCCGGAGGTGGCCCCGCAGGCCGAAACCAACCTGCCGGCGCCGATTTAGCCGCCCCCCTGCCAGTGAGCCGGTCCGCCGGGGCCGTGCCCCTCGCCGAAACCCTGCTGCCTCAGCGCCGCGAGGGCCGCCGCCGGTTTGGCCCGGCCCGGAAAAACCAATGGAATCCATCCGGTTGCAGGCGCAACCTTTGCGCCGGAAGAGTCGCGGAACGCAGGCAATGGCGATGAAGGATGTGCGCGGTATACGCTGGGCGTTTTTTCTCCAGCCGCTCATTCGCGGGGCGTGGTTTCCGCGCATCCCCGAGGTGCAGGCGGCCCTGGGCCTCAAACGGCTGCCACGGGTTCTGGAGCGTGGGCGTGCTGAGCGGCAGCGCTCTGGGTGTGGGCGTGGGCGTGGCGCGCCGGGCGCGGGGAAGCGGAACCGGGGATCGCTGCGGGCGGCATGGGCCATCTGGGCGAGCGCAATGAGCCCGTGGCGCAACCCGTCGGCATCGCCATGGGCGAGGGTGATGGTCCCGGCGAAGTCGAGCCGGTGGCCGCCCGGGGGCAGCGTTTCGGTGGGGCCAGTGGCCTCGCTGGCGCGCCCGTCCGGCGCCGGGTCGAGGCTGAAGGGCGCGGGCGCGGTAGGGAACAGGCGCCGGTGCAGCGCCGCGATGCGGGCGATCTCCGGTTTCAGCCCGGGGGACGCCGGATAGAGCAGCGGCGCCGGGCCGGTTTCGGCCAGCTCGACCGAAGCGGGCCAGGGCAGGAGGCCAAGCGGCAACTCAAGCCGGCCTTCGGGCCAGTCCTTCGGGGCGCCGCGCCGGGCGTCGCCGGGCGGGTGCAGATCGCCTATGTCGATCCCGCAAAGGCCCTCCGGGCTCTCGATCCAGCCCGCCGCCACCCCCTGGCTGCGGCAGGTGGGCGGCACCGCGAGCTTGTGGATTTCCAGCTGCCAGACCTCGCCGGGGGCGAGGCTGAGCCCCTTGGGGGCGCGAACTGGAAATGGTTGGCGAAGCGGCGGATCAGGCGGCCACCGGTCACAAGGGTGTCGGCGGCGGGGGGAAACCGGATCGCGCAGCAGAGCTTCTCCGGCGTGAGCGTGGCGCCGCCGAGGTGGTGGATGCGGAAGATGAAGCTGCCGTTTTCGGCGCCGGTATCCGTGCGGTAGTGTTGTTCGAGGCGCAGCGCCGCCAGGGGCGCAGCCCGGTCAGCCATGGGGCATCTCCGTGAGGGCGAGATGCTGATCGAGGCAGATCAGATCGGCGAGCGGCGTGCCCGGGGCGATCGTCTGGCGCGGCAGCCCGAGCACGTCGCGGGGCACATCGGTGCACATCGCCACCGCCTCGGCGAGCGGCAGGCCGATGTGGACATGGGCATTGGCGAGCGAGGTGACGAGGTCGATATGGGCGCCCGCAAGCGAGCCTTCGGCATTGACCAGCGCCCCGTCCTTCACGTGGATCTTTTGGCCGTAGAGGGTGAAATGATCCGGCCCCCCCACCGTCGCCATGGCGTCGGAGACGAGGAAATGCCGCCTTGGCCGGGGCCGCGCGGCACAGGCGATGCGCGCCATTTCCCAGGACACATGGATGCCGTCGGCGATCATGCCCACATGGGCGCCGGAAGTGATCGCCACCCCGACCGGCCCGGGTTCGCGCGAGGTCATCGGCGGCATGGCATTGTAAAGATGGGTGAAACAGCTGATCCCGTCAGCCAGCCCCTGTTTCACCTCGGCGGTGTTCGCCGCCGTATGGCCGGCGGAAATGACGCAGCCCGTGGCCTTGAGCTCGGCGAGCAGGGCACGGTCGGCGCGTTCGGGGGCGAGGGTGAGCAGCACCGGGATGCCTTGCGCCCGCAGCCGGGCGACGAGATCGACGGTGCCGCGGTCGAGCGGGCGGATCAGCGCCGGGTCATGGGTGCCGCGGCGTTCGGGGGCGATATGGGGGCCTTCGATATGCAGCCCGAGGATGTTCGGGTCGGGCCAGAGCGCCATCACCGCCTCGGCCGCGGCCTGCGTTACCTCCGGGCGGTCGGTGATCACCGTGGGCAGGATCCAGCGGCTGCCGAGCCGGGCATGGGCCTCGGCGATGCGGCGCAAGCCTTCGGGGGTGGGGTCGGAATTGAGCATCACCCCGCCGCCGCCATTGACCTGGATGTCGGTGCAGCCGGGCATCAGCAGGAAGGGGGCGGCGGCCTCATCGTGGCCCCTGTCGCCGGCCGCACGCGGGCGCAGGGCGGTGACACGGGTGCCATCGGTTTCCACCGCCATATTGGTGAGCAATTCACCGTCGGACCAGATCTTGTCGGGGCACAACAGCATGGGGGGTCTCCTTGTTTTTGGCCCTTTCAGGGGGCGTTGTTCCGATCTGTCCGCTCGGCCTGCATCCGCGCCACCAGCGCCGCGCCGCGGGCGCCGGAACTGTCGCCATGGCGGGCGATGCGCAGCGCCGGCAGGCGGACATTGCCGAGCTTCAGGGCGCCGAACGCGGTTTCGAGACGCTCGATGATTCCGGCCATGTTCGACAAGCCGCCGCCGAGCACGATGCAGTCAGGGTCGAGCAGCAACTGGATGGTGTCAAGGCAATCGGCGGTGAGGTCGGCCCAGATCTCCAGCACCTCTTCGGCGCGCGGATGCGCCGCGAGCTCGGCGCCGGTGAGGTCTTCGCCGAGCTTCCACTTCGCCAGCCGCGCCAGCCCGGTGCCGGAGGCGTAGGTCTCCATGCAGGCGACCCGGCCGCAGCCGCAGGACCACAGCGGCAGCCCGTGACGCGCCAGCGCCCGCGCGGAAATGCCCACATGGCCGATCTCCACCGCGAGCCCGGCGTGGCGATAGGCCAGTTCCGAGCCGAGGCAGAAGCCGCCGCCGACCCCGGTGCCGAGCACCAGCCCCATCACCGAATGGAAATCGTCGCCCGCGCCGCCATGGGCCTCGGAGAAGGCGAAGGCCATGCAATCGTTGACCACCGGGATCGGGCGGCCGCGCGCGGCGGCAAGGCTCCGCCCCACCGAATGGCCGGTGGCGGGGATGTTGGAGGTGAAGTTTTCTTGGGTGACCGGATCGGTCACCCCGGGGAGCGCCACCCCCACCGGCAGGCCGGGGGATCTGGCCTCGAGCCAGTCGAGCTGTTCGCCGAGCCCTGCCATCATCGCCTCGAAGCTCTGCTTCGGGGTCGGGATCCGCCGGGTCTCGAGGGTGCGCGCGGCGGCGCCGTCGAACAGCCGCGCTTCGATCTTGGTGCCGCCGAGGTCGATGCCGCCGCAGAGCATCGCCTAGCCCTCGTAATCGTAGAAGGTCACGCCGGAGACGACGCGGCTGAGATTGCGGCCGTGGAACGGGTCGTCCACATGGAGCCCGAGCTCCGCCGACCAGCGCGTCCCCAGAAGCTGGGCGAGCAGCACATAGAGCGGCACATCGGCGCGCGGATTGCCGGTGACCGCGAGCGGCAGATCGCCGCCGGGGCCGAGCGTGGTGACCCGGGTCTCGGGGAACTGGGCGCGGATCTCGGCGGCGATGTCGGCATCGTAGCAGCGGGTGTGGGCATCGGGGTTGAGCAGCACGAAGACATGGGTGGCGCCGTTCACCGCGGCCTTGGGGCCGTGGCGGAAGCCGAGCGCGGTGTCCCAGGAGGTCATGGTGGCGCCGGCGGTGAGCTCCAGCACCTTCAGCCCGCTTTCGCGCGCGGCCCCCGCGAGCGCCCCTGAGCCAAGGAAGATCGCCCGTTCGGGCCGCGCGATCGCGAGCACGTCCGGGTTGGCGAGCAGCGCCTCGGCGGTGTCGGCGAGCTTCGGCAGCCGGGTCGCGGCGTCGAAATCCGACAGGCAGGCGAGCGCCGAGAGCAGCATGGTCGAGAAGCTCGAGGTCATCGCGAAGCCCGCGTCATGGGTCGCTTCGGGGAGCGCCAGAACCCTTGCCTCGCCGGGGCCGGGGGCGGGCCGTGTCGCAAGCGCGCCGTTCGGGTTGCAGGTGACATGCAGCCGGTCCCATTCCGGGCGGTGCCTGTCGAGCAGATCCAGCACCGCGACACTTTCGGAACTGTCGCCGGAGCGGCCGAACTGCACCACCAGCCCGTGGCCCGGGCGGGCGATATAATCCTGCGGCGCGGAGACCAGACTGGTGGTGGGCACGGGGGCAAGCCGGGCGTCGCCGGTGGCGAGCGCGTCGCCCACATAGGCCGAGGTGCCGGCGCCGCAGAGCCAGATCTGCTGCGGCTTGCGTGCCCCGATCCAGCCGCGGATGTCGCCCGCCACGGCGGCCAGCGGCGCCGCCCAGTCGCGCCAGATCCGGGGTTGGGCGTGGATCTCGCCCCATGTTGCGCTTTCGGTGAGCCCGGCGGGCAGGCTGGTCATGTGTCTTCCCTGGGTTTCCGGGGGGCGGTCGAAACGGTCTCCACCCGCACCCCGCTGGCGCGCAGCCCCGGCAGCGCCGGATGGTCGGGCGGCAGATCGGTCACGAGATCGTCGATCTCGCTGAAGCCGCAGATCCGGTGCAGGGCGGATTGGCGAAACCTGGTGCGGTCGGCGAGCACGATCACCCGGGCCGCGGCCTCGACCATGGTGCGGGTGACATGGGCCTCGTCCTCGCGGAAGGTCGAAAACCCGAGCCCTTCCTCGACCGTGCCGAAGCGCATCTCCGCCAGTGCGGTCTCCACCTGACGCCCGGTGAGCGACAGCGCCTGCGGCCGGATGCGCCCGCCGGTGAGCCAGACGCTGTGGCGGCCGCGCTCCATGGCGTTCTGTGCCACCACCAGCCCGTTGGTCATGATCGTGCGTTTCGGCTCCGGCGGCAGGACGGCGGCGAAGAACTCGGCGCTGGAGCCGTTGTCGATCAGCAGCGTGTCATGGGGGCCGGGCAGGGTGACCGCATGTTCGGCGATCCGCCGCTTGGCGTCGAGATTGGCAAGGCGGCGGTCGCGGGGCAGGGGCTCGACAAAGCCATGCGCGCGTGGCTGGCGGGCGAGCGACAGCGCCAGATCAATGCGGAAATCCGACAGCCCCGAATAGCCGAAGGCGCGGCAGAACCGCACCAGAGTGGGTTCCGACGAGCCGATCTCGGCGCAGATCTCGCGCGACGTGTTGCGGATGAAACGTTCGGTGTCGCGAAGGCTGAACTCGGCGATCGCGCGCAGTTTGGGGGCCATGCCCGGAGCCGTCGCCCGGACGCGCGTCATCAGATCCTGGTCGGGAGCCTGAGTCATGAGCCAACAGTTATTTCCTCAGGTATTTTTGTCAAACAAGATTTCGGAGCAAAAATATTGGCTTAACAAAAATTCATGTCGGAATCCCGAATTCATGTTGAGCATGCGCCCAACAGGTCCAGGCCGTTCGGTCGTTGACCGGGCCTGTGATTTCACCGGGAGAACCTTCGCAGGAAGGCCAATCGGCCATCCGCAGCCGATGCCACCGGAGATCTGTGTCGACAGCGCAGAGGGTCTGGCGAGCGCCCGGCGCGCGGGGACCGCACGCGTGGAGTTCTGTTCGGGCCTCGCGCTTGGCGGGCTGACTCCGGGGCCGGGGCCGGGGCTGGTGGCCGCTGCGGCGCGGGCGGCGGGCCGGATCGAGATCATGGCCGGAGGCGGTGTGACCCCCGAAGCCGCGGGTGGGCTGATGGCCTGCGGGGTGGATGCGCTGCATGCCTCCTGTTCGCTGCCGGTGCCGCCCTGCCAGCCGGTGGAGCGGATCAGGCGGCGTGATCGAGCAGGTGGGCTCGCCGCTGGAGCTGTTCCACAAGCCGGTCAACCGGTTCGTCGCCGGGTTCATCGGCAATCCGAACATGAATTTCCTCGACGCCACCTGTCTGGGGTCCGGCCCCGACGATGTGCGGGTGAAGCTGGTTTCGGGCGCCGAGGCTCTGCTGCCGGTGGACGGCAAGCCTGCCGAGGGCGAGGCGCTGGTGCCGGGCATCCGGCCGGACGATCTGCGCGTCGGCAAGGGCGAGGCGCGGCTCGAGATGATGCCGGAAGTGGTCGAGCGGCTGGGCAATCACAGCATTATCCTCGGCGTGACCTCCACCAGACAAGCGATCTGTGCCCAGGTCGACGGTGCCGCGCCGATCGCGGTCGGCACCGGCACCGAGCTTGGGTTCGACGGCGCCCGGGCGCATCTGTTCCGGGCGGATGGCGCGGCATTCGAACGGCGCGTCAACCTCGCCGATCTGTCGCTGCCGGCATAGGGTCTGTTGAGATTCACTTTGAGTTGACGAGAGCGGCGCCGGCGTTGATGATTGCGGCGAAGCTGAGGTCCGTTTTGTCTTTTCGCAGGGCAATACGGTGGAAGTCTTTCAGATCACAGAAGAAATTCTCGACCAGGTGCCGCCATTTGTACATTTCTGCGTCAATCGCCAGCGGTTCCTTTCTCTGCGGTCTTTGCGAGATGCAGATGGTTGCTCCGCGCATATTCATCTCTTCGATGGTCCAATTGCTGTCGAAGGCTTTGTCCGCAAGCAGGGCATCGAAGGACAGACCATGGATTAATGGCGCGACGCCGACAGTATCGTAGCGGTTGCCCGGCAGCAGGACGAACCGCACGAGGTTCCCGAGCGCATCGGTCAGCGCTGGTATTTTTGTCGTCCAGCCACCTTTCGACTTACCTGTAGCTTGACGGAGAGTCCCCCTTTTGCGCCCTGTCCGGCGCGGTGAACTTTGACGATGGTACCGT
>PDRW01000080.1 GCA_002746935.1 Rhodobacterales bacterium | reverse complement strand
CGAAGGCAGGGATTTCACCACCTTGCCATCGGGGTTGAACAGGGTGAGCCCCAGCTTTTCGTCGAGCCGGGCGGTGTAGAGCCGCGTGCCCTCGGAACAGGGCAGCTCCATCCGGCCGTCGTCGTCGAGCCCGCCGGTGGGCACGGTGCGGTCGGCAAGTTCGTCGCGGGTCCAGCCGTTGCGGTCGGCGATCTCCTGCACCAGCTCGTTCGCCCGCGCCTGCACCCCCTTCTGCCGCAGCCGGGTGGCGGCGGCGATCACCACCTGAAGCGACATCGCATCGCCCTTGGCGGCCATCAGTTCGAGCAGCGCCGTGGTCTGGCTGGTGCGGCGCCCGTGTTGCTTCAGATAGCTTTTCACCCGCGCCACCGCATGGCCCGGGGGCACCTTCGAGGCAAGCGCCAGTATCCCCTTGGAGGGGGCGCCGGAATTGGGGGTCTCGGCGCGTTTGTGGCGGCGCAGAAGGTCGAGCATGGCGGCGTCGTCCCAATTGTCCGGGGCGTTTTCGAACACCCAGAACTCCCCCTGTTTGTACCGTGCCAGACGGGCCTGGGCATAGGCTTCCACATCGGCTTCGGAGGGCGGGGCGGTGTCATGGGCGAGCCAGGCGTCGAACAGCAGGGTCGAGAGGGTTTCGGCGTCTTCCGGGGCGAGCTGGCCGAGGCAGAGCTCGAACGGTTCGGTCTCGCCCGGGGCTTTCAGCTTCACCGCCAGCGCGCACCACCATTTGAGCACATCGACGGGCAGCCGCGTGCCGTCGCGGTAGTGAAGCTCCGGCAGATGCTCGAAATCAAGCCAGCCGAGATCCTTGAAACTCGCCCGCGCGAGGCCTTTCCTTGCCTCGGCCGCAAAGGCCGCCGGGCCCACATGGGCGGAAATGTCCTGCCCCAGCGCTTCGAGCGCGGCCAGCAGCGCCGCCCGGACCACCTGGGACTTCTCCTTTTTGAGCCGCTTTTGCAGCGGCTCGGCGCCCGCGGCACGGCCGAGGCCACCCAGCCACCGGGCCGCGCCCGCGCGCACCTCCTGGCGGCTGTCGTCGATCAGGGCGATGAGCTGGGGCTCGAAACCCGTCTCCCGCTCCAGCATGGCGCGCGCGCGTTTGCGCAGCGCCTTCGGGCCGCTCAGCGCCAGCGCCAGCAGCGGCGCGGTGGTGCGGGCGGGGAGCTTCGGCAGGGTGGCGAGGGCGTCGAGCGCGCCTTCGGGGTTCTCGGGGTAGTCGGCCTCGTTCACCACGCCGAGCGCCCGGTCGATGAGCCAGAGGTTTTCCGCCACCAGCGGCCAGAGCACCTCGTCGGCCAGAGGCTCG